>CAZZZU010000082.1:0-768 GCA_964658805.1 uncultured Steroidobacteraceae bacterium | reverse complement strand
CGATCTCTGTAGCCGAGTTCAGCCAAACCCTGCTTCAAGGGTTGGGGTATATCCAATGAATCGAACGTAAGCTGAGTGAGATGGGCGTCTGACATTTTCGCTTTGTTGGAATGCAGAAACTTGCAAATTGCCGGGGACCGGTTAACAATACGGCCAATCCGGAGACGGTCCAACCGCTCCCCAACCGTATCATCGGTACCCTTTTAAGGTAATCAAGACCGCTAAACCCGCTGTATTGTGCCCCAACGGCCGCGCATCGTCACTTCGCGGTTTTATCGTAGGGCTCCCCCCCGAAACCCAATCTCTGAAACTTCTTCTATGAATCTCCAAAAGGAGGTATTTCCGCAGTGAGTAACCCGAGTATCGTTCACACCAGCGACGCGACTTTCGACAAGGATGTATTGAAATCAGAGAAGCCCGTGCTGCTCGATTTCTGGGCTGAATGGTGCGGCCCTTGCAAGATGATCGCGCCTATTCTCGATGAGATTGCCGATACGTACAAAGATAAGATTCGTATCGCCAAATTGAACATCGATGACAATCCCCAGACGCCTCCCAAATTCAACATCCGTGGCATCCCGACGCTGATTCTTTTCAAGAACGGTACGGTGGAAGCGCAGAAAGTCGGTGCCGTGACCAAGTCGCAGCTTGCCGCATTCCTGGATAGCAACCTGTGAGAGGCTACCTAGGGAATCAGTCACGGGGTGGACAGGGCGGCCAGGGTGGTCAAGGTGGCGGGCAAGGCGGTGGCCAGGGTGGCGGTGGTCA
>CAZZZU010000081.1:0-19160 GCA_964658805.1 uncultured Steroidobacteraceae bacterium | reverse complement strand
GCCCACAGGATGATCATCAACGACAGAATGATGGTCCCCACGCGACTCATGAAGATTTCCACGCGCTGCCACAGGCCGATGAGCAGGTTGCGCAGATTGGGCCAGCGGTAGGGCGGCATCTCCAGCATGAGCGTTTGCAACCCGGCATTCGTGGGACTGCGCTTCATGACATATGCCACGCCCATGGCGCTTGCGACACCGAAGACGTAGAGCACGAACAGCACGACACCCTGCAGTTCCAGGCCACCCCAGACAGTGCGCGCGGGAATGAACGCGCCGATGATGAGCGCGTAGACCGGCAGCCGTGCCGAACAGGTCATGAGGGGTGCGATCATGATGGTGGCTATCCGGTCGCGCGGATTCTGAATCGTGCGAGTCGCCATGATGCCCGGAATGGCGCAGGCGAAACTCGACAACAATGGGATGAACGCACGTCCCGATAGTCCGACGCTGCCCATCAACCGATCCAGCAGGAATGCTGCGCGCGGCAGATATCCCGAATCCTCGAGCACCAGGATGAAGAAGAACAGAATGATGATCTGCGGCAGGAAGACGAGCACGCTGCCGACGCCGGCCAGCACGCCGTTGACGAGCAGATCTTTGACGAGACTTGCGGGCAGCGCAGCCCCCACCCAGTTCCCAAATGCCGCCACACCGTTCTTTATCTCGTCCATGGGCAATTGCGCCCACGCAAACACGGCCTGAAATACGAAAAATAAAATGACCGCGAGAATCACGGGGCCCGCGAGCGGATGCAATAGCACGACATCCATACGATCGCTGTAAGTGACGCCTTCCTGGCGCTCCGCGCCGACGATGGTCAATATGCGCCGCACTTCGGCCTGATCGCGCTCGATGTCGGCAGCCGTGAGCGACACGTTGACAGCTGACGGCTGTTGCAACCTGGGCGCGGTGACTTTATTCAGCAATCCAACGAGGGACTTCACGCCCGCGGCTTTCACACCCACGGTCTCCACGACCGGTATGCCGAGCTCCCTGGCGAGACGCTCATGATCGATGTGCAAGCCCTTGCGGCGCGCGATGTCCGTCATGTTGAGTGCCACGATCATGGGCAGCCCAAGCCGTTTCAGACTGAGGACCAGGCGCAAGTTCTGCCGCAGATTGGTCGCATCGGTCACGCACACGACATAATCCGGCTGAGGCTCACCGACCCGGCGCCCAAAAAGCACATCGACGGTGACCTGCTCATCCGGCGTAACCGGATCCAGGCTATAGGCGCCAGGCAGATCGAGGATGCGAAATCGCAGGCCTGACGGCGCCAGCAGCGTGCCTTCCTTGCGTTCGACGGTGACGCCGGCGTAATTCGCCACCTTTTGCCGGCTGCCCGTCAGCAGATTGAAAAGCGCCGTCTTGCCGCAGTTGGGATTTCCCACCAGGGCGATCAAAGGCGATGAGGCAGTAGCGACCGCGTCCATGACGCCTAAGGGTGCGCGAACTGCTCCGGACGGACACGGATACAGGCGGCTTCGAAGTTACGCAGCGCGAAGGTGCTGGTACCCACCCGCACGGCGAGCGGCGACTTCGAGAACATTCCCCGCGCCACGATCCGAACCTGCTCGCCAGGCAGAAACCCCAGCTCGGACAAGCGCCGGCTGACCTCGGGTGCCGGCGCGCCCGTCGCCGCGGCTACGGCCACCACCCGGGCAAACGTCCCGACGGCGAGCGACGTCAACGGGATGTCGACAATCGCCGGCGTGGCGAGGGATGCAAAACGGGTGGACACGGAGTCGAGCATTGCCTAATGCTATATGAGAATCGTTCCCATTTCTATTCTGTTTTGCGGCACGTGTCGCAGCTTGAGTTTTTTGCCCGATCCCGACCTGATAATCTTGAAGGTCACAGTTTGCAAAGGCGATACGGTGCCCACGCTGTTCGAAAAGATCATTGCCGGCGAGTTGCCGGCCAATTTCCTGTACCGGGACGATCGTGTCGTCGCGTTTGCGGACATCCGGCCGGCTGCGCCCGTGCATATACTGATCGTGCCCCTGAAGCCCATCCCGACTGCGGATGCGATCGCGGACGGCGATGCGGCCTTGATTGGACACATGTTTTTGGTGGCGCGCGACCTGGCACGCCGGCAGGGCATTGCTGAGAGCGGTTACAGACTGATCATCAATTGCAATGGCGATGGTGGCCAAGAGGTCTACCACCTGCATCTGCATCTGCTGGGAGGTCGGGCGCTGGGGCCCATGGTCGAGAAAGTAAAAAATTGATGTTAAAGGATTTTCGATGACGAAAAAGAAGGCCGCAAAAGCCAAATCGGGCACCGCAGCACGGCGTCCTGCGACGGCGAAAGCCACCAAGAAACGCTCGGTCAGCGTTGCCCGTTCTACCACCCGGCCGGTGAAGGCGCGCGCGGTCGCACTGCATAGTCCGCCCGCGCCGGTGCGTCGCGACCTTTACCCGCCGATCGAACCTTATAAACACGGCTTCTTGCGGGTTTCGGAAATTCACGAGATCTATTATGAAGAATGCGGCAATCCGGCTGGCAAGCCGGCTGTGTTTCTGCATGGCGGTCCCGGTGCCGGATCCGACCGCCGCGCGCGACAATTCTTCGACCCGCAGCACTACCGCATCATCATCTTCGACCAGCGTGGTTGTGGCCGCAGCCGGCCCACTGCAAGTCTCATCGAGAACACGACCTGGCATCTCGTGGCGGATATCGAGCGGTTGCGCAAACATCTTGGGATCGAACGCTGGCTGGTATTCGGCGGCTCCTGGGGCAGTACCCTGGCATTGGCGTATGCCGAGGCTAACCCCGAGCGGGTCACCGAGCTCGTGTTGCGCGGTATCTTTTTGTTGCGCTACGGCGAAATCCGCTGGTTCTATCAGCATGGCGCGTCGGAAATATTCCCGGATGCCTGGGAACCTTATCGCGACAACATCCCGGTCGACGAACGCGACGATTATTTGAGCGCCTACCATAAGCGGCTCACCGGAACCGATCAGCGCACGGCCCTGGCTGCCGCGCGTGCCTGGTCCGTGTGGGAAGCGTCGGCGAGCTTTCTCTACAGCAACCCCGACAATGTGAAGAAGTGGGGCGAGGACGAATTTGCACTCGCGGTCGCACGGATCGAGTGTCATTACTTCGTAAACCGCGGTTTTTTGCGCAGCGAAAATCAACTTATCGATGACGTGCCGCGTATCCGCCATATCCCGACCACCATCGTGCAGGGCCGCTACGATGTGGTATGCCCGATGAACAGTGCCTGGGACCTGCACAAAGCGTGGCCGGAAGCGGATTTTCGCCTCGTTGCGGACGCCGGGCATTCCGCTTTCGAAGTCGGTAACACGCACGAACTGGTTCAGGCCACGGATCGATACCGCAGCCGCTGAGTCGGTCCGATGACGAAGGCAACTACGTGCTCGCGATCAACGGCCGCGAACTCGACGGCGGCACCGAACCAACCAGCGGAATTGCGCATCGCCGCCACGCAAACGTAAGAGCGCATCACGATGACCGGCCCCAAGGTCGCGCTCATCAATGGCGACACCTCATCCGACGGCGACGTATTTGCCTATAACTTCCGTCAATGGAAAATTGGTAAGCTCATCGGCAAGCGAATCTGGGGTGGCATCGTCGGCATCACCACGGCGTTGATCCCGACCTCGAGGTCGATCAAGATCCGATCGAAGTGGCCAAAGGCCATGATCCGCAGTTGGAACGAGGAAGTTTTCGAACTGATGAAAATGTTGCCCAGCCACCCTGTCGGATTGCCGCGATGCGCCGCGCCACCGGTCAAGGCGCCGGCCCAGTAAAGATGTCGGAACTTGCGTTTCTCAGTTTGGCCAGAGCCGGGGACGCGCGCGCGATTGCCGAGATGTCGCGGGATCTGATCGAGCAGGGCCTATCCTGGTCGTGGACCCCGGCGCGCGTGCAGCATTTCATCAACGGCACGGATTCATCCGTGGTGGTTGCACGACTCGAGCATCGCATCGCGGCGTTCGCCATCATGCATTTCGGGGACGAAGTGGCACACCTGAATTTATTGGCCGTATTGCCGGAACACCGGCGTCAGGGCCTCGGGCGCCAGATGCTCGACTGGCTCACCGTCACATCCATGGAGGCGGGCGTGTTCCGCATCAATCTGGAGGTGCGCACCCAGAACGACACCGCTCGTCTGTTCTACGAGCGCCAGGGTTTCACCTCGCACGGGGTCGTACAAGGTTACTACCAGGGTCGCGAGGCGGCGTTACGTATGTCGCGGCGACTCGCGAAGAATCTGGTCTGATGAGCGGCGCCAGCCGACAGCGATTCGGCGCGGCGGGCGGCGACGTGTCCGTCGTCGGCCAGGGAACCTGGAAGATGGAAGGCAAAGCTGCCGATGCCGCAGTCGCCGCGCTGCAGCGCGGCCTCGATCTCGGACTCAATCACATAGATACCGCAGAGATGTACGGCGCCGGCGAGTCTGAGCGTATCGTTGGCAAAGCGATCGCCGGCCGCCGCAGCCAGGCCTTTCTCGTTTCCAAAGTCTTGCCGACCAATGCGTCCCGTCGCGGCACGGTGGCGGCGTGTGAGGCATCGCTGCAACGCCTCGGCGTGGACTATCTCGATTGCTACCTGCTCCACTGGCGCGGCAATCATCCGCTGGCAGACACCATCGCCGGATTCGAGCAGCTGCAACGTGACGGCAAAATAAAGTCCTGGGGTGTCAGCAATTTCGACGCGGACGATCTCGCCGAAGTGAGAGCGATTGCCGGGGTGGGGCATCCTGTTTGCAATCAGGTGCTGTATCACCTCGGTGAGCGCGCGATCGAGCATCAGGTCGTGCCGTGGTGCCGCGCACATGACTGCGCTGTAGTTGCCTATACGCCTTTCGGACAGACCCCGGGCATCTACGCCGACAAGGCGGGCGGTCGCGTGCTGAACGAAATCGCCCGTGCGCATGCCGCCACGCCGCGACAGGTCGCGTTGGCATTCCTGCTGCGCGAGTCGCAGACCTTTGTGATTCCCAAGGCGTCCGATACCACGCACATCGACGAGAACGCCGCGGCGGCCCAGCTCAGGCTCAGCAGCGAAGACATCAGCAGAATCGACACCGCGTTTCCCCGTGGCAAACCACCACGCAGTTTGCCGATGATCTGACGGCACGCCGCTTGGAAAGAAATATGCGCGGTCTCATGATGCATCGGCCTTTGCTCGTGTCGTCGATCATCGAGCACGCGGCGGACCAGTTCGGTCACGTCGACATCGTGTCCCGCGAATCCCATGGGCCGATGTTTCGTTATACCTATGCAGAGTGTGCGGCGCGCTCGCGCAAGCTTGCGAACGCGCTGCGCGGACTCGGTCTGGAGCGCGGCGCCGTCATCGGCACCCTGGCCTGGAACCAACACCGGCATCTCGAAGCTTATTACGGGATTTCAGGCGGCGGCATGGTGATCCACACCTGCAATCCACGCCTGCATCCCGAGCAGCTGATCTACATCATCAATCACGCTGAAGATCGGGTGCTGCTGTTCGATCCCACGTTCGCGACGCTGATTCAGGCCATCGCGCCGCGCTGTCCGCGCGTCAAGGCATGGATCTGCCTGTGCGATGACACGCATCTGCCCGCCCTCCGGGACATCCCTGATCTCGTCAGCTATGAAGGCTTCATCGACCCGTACAGCGAACGCTTTGCCTGGCCGGAAATCGACGAGCACACGGGCGCCGCGCTTTGCTACACATCGGGCACCACCGGCAATCCGAAAGGCGTGTGCTTCAGCCACCGCGCCATCGTCCTGAACGCCATCACCATCTGCATCCCCAACGTGCTCGGTCTGTCGCCGCATGAAACCATCCTGCCTGTCGTGCCGCTGTTTCACGTCAACGGTTGGTCCATTCCCTACGGCGCCTTGATCGCCGGGGCACGGCTGGTATTACCCGGTCCGCGGTTGGATGGTGCCGGCCTTTACGAATTGTTTGTAGGCGAAGGCGTCACTGTCAGCGCCGGGGTACCTACCGTCTGGTTACAGCTGCTACAGCACCTCGAGCGCGACGGGCTCCACCTGAGCACCTTGAAACGCATCATCTCAGGCGGTGCGGCAATCCCCACTGCGCTGGTCGCGAGGCTCACGGCAGTCGGCATCGAGGTGCGGCAGGGCTGGGGGATGACCGAGACTGTGGCGGTGGCCACCATGAGCGTGCTCGAGCCCGCGCAACGAGACCTGCCGCCCGGCGCACGCCACACGTTCATCGCCAAGCAAGGCAAATCAGTCTTTGGTGTCGAGATTAAAGTGGTGGGCGAAGACGGCAAAACGCTGCCCCGGGACGGGGTCTCGCAAGGCGAGTTGCTGGCGCGCGGACAATGGATTGCGAGCGGCTATTACAAGAGCGACGACTCGCCGCTCATCGATGGCTGGTTTCCAACCGGCGACATTGCGACCATTGGTGCAGACGGCATGATGCAGATACGAGATCGTGCCAAAGATCTGATCAAAACCGGGGGCGAGTGGATCAGCTCGCTCGACCTCGAGAACGCAGCCGCGGCGCATCCCGCCATCGCGGCAGTGGCCGTCATCGGTGTGGCGCATCCCAAATGGCAGGAACGACCCTTGATGTTCGTCGTCTGCAAGCCAGGCTGTCAGCCCGAACGCGCGGAGATTTTGGCTTTCGTGGCGGAACGTGTCGCCAGTTGGTGGGTACCGGACGACGTCGTGTTCCTGGACGCATTGCCGGTCGGCGGCACCGGCAAGGTACAAAAGACGCTTTTGCGCGAACGCTATGCAGACGTATTCAGTCGCGCACCGTAACCTTGCACTCCTGTAACTGAGCACGATAGTGCGCGCCGCGCAGGGCGTAGTTTTCGGCGATCACACGCAGATGCTCGCGCTCCTCGGGCTTGAGTTCCCGTACGACGCGCGCGGGCGCACCAAGAATCAGGACGCCGTCGCCGAACACCTTGCGCTCCGTCACGACGGCGCCTGCACCCACCAGACTGCCGGTGCCGATGACGGCGCCGTTCAGGATGATGGCCTGGATACCGATCAACGACTCGTCACCGATGCTGCAGCCGTGCAGCATGGCCTGATGGCCGACTGAGACGTTCGCGCCCAGACGCATGGGGAAGCCCGGATCGGTATGCAGCACCGCTGCATCTTGTATGTTGCTGTTGGCACCGATGCTGATGATTTCGTTGTCACCCCGGATGGTGGCGCCAAACCATACCGTGCAGCGCGCGGCGAGGGTGACGTTGCCAATGACACTTGCATTCGGCGCAACGTACACACTCGCGTCGCATCTTGGTTCCGACTCACCCAGTTTGTAAATGGCCACTCAGCAACCCCTTTCCACTCGAACGAGACTGCATGATACCGCTGTATCATTCCCGGCTGATGAACGACCTTCAAGGTGGCGCCGGCCGCGGCGCGTGGGTATCGCTCCTGCGCCTCTGGACACTGCGCCCTGCCGAAGCAGCTGCGCCCATCCGCTTCGCCCAGGCGCCGTGGTTGATTCTCACGCTGCTCGCGACCGTCATGTGGGTCGGCATCGACTGTTGGGAGGCCGGACCCGGCGCACAATTTTTTGCTGACAACGTGCCGTTGCTGGCCTGGTACGCGTTGGGTGCCAGCTTGTTGGTGACCCTGCAACGAGCCCATTGCCAGCCGGTGCCATCATGGCCGACGCTGCTGACGGTCCTCACGGCGTGGGTGCCGTTGCCCCTTGCCGTTGCAGCACTCGCAGTGCCCCTGCTCGCGACTCGTTGGCTGCTCGCCGTGGTGGCAATCGCCGCCGTCTACACGATCGCCTATTTCGCGCGCTCCTTAAGCGCAGTCAGCGGCACGCGCCAGCGCCGCGCGACCGCCGCAAGTATCCTGTTCATCGCCGCGTTTGCCGTCGGCAGCGCTGCCCTCAATGTGATACCTGCGATGTGGATGCCGCCCGACGAGGGGTCAGCCACGACGCGCGCCGCCCTCAGCGTGAGCGAAGCGACTTTGTTCGAACAGGCAGCACGCATCGACGCGGCGCTCGATGCCATGCCGCGCGACCCCCGCGCGAAGCCGCGCGCCTACTTCCTGGGTTTTGCAGGCGTCGGCGAGGAACGCGTGTTCACGAACGAAATTGGTCTCGCGGCACGCGTGCTCGGCAGTCGCTATCGCATCTCAGAGCGTACCCTGTCGCTGCTCAATGACGAACGCGACCTCGACACTGCGCCGCTTGCCAGCGTCTGGGGCCTGCGTTACGCGCTGCAAGGACTGGCGCAACGCATGAATCTGGACCGCGACGTGCTGTTCCTGTCCATCTCCTCGCACGGCGCACCCGCACCCGCCATCGTGGTTTCGAATTCCGATCTGCCGCTCGAAGACCTCGACGCACCGGCGCTGGTACAGGCGCTCGACGATGCGGGCATCAAATGGCGCGTGATCATCATCTCCACTTGCTACGCGGGTGGTTTCGTCGAACCCTTGAAGAATTCAAGCAGCATCGTGATCGCGGCCGCCGCCCCGGACCGTACGTCATTCGGTTGCGGCAGCGACAGCGATCTCACCTATTTCGGGGAAGCGTTTTACCGCGATTCGTTGCCCAACTCAGCCACCCTGCGAGCAGCGTTCGATGCAGCGAAGGCGGCCATCGCAGCGCGCGAGCAGCGCGAGGCGGTCGATGCATCCGAACCGCAGGCATTCTTTGGGGACGCACTCGAGCAGAAGTTGTCTGACTGGAAATGAAAAACTGTGCTTAATATATAGCCATGCAGCCCATTGCCGGACCCCAACTGAGCCAATCGCTGCGGCGTCGGCATCTGACCATGATTTCGATCGGCGGCATCATCGGCGCCGGCTTGTTCGTCGGCAGCAGCACGACCATCGTTGCGGCGGGACCTGCGAGCTTCTTGAGCTACGCCATCACGGGCGGGTTGATCTTGCTGGTCATGCGAATGCTGGGAGAAATGGCCGTCAGCCTGCCACAGGTCAGATCTTTTACCGAATTCGCGCGTGCCGGCCTCGGCGATGGCGCCGGCTTCGTGGTCGGCTGGTTGTATTGGTACTTCTGGGTCTTGGTGGTGCCGGTGGAGGCGATTGCCGGGGCCAAGATTTTGCAGCAGTGGATTGCACTCCCGCCGTTCGTCATCGGCGTAGGGCTCATGACGGTGATGACCGTCGTGAACCTCATGTCCGCGCGGTCTTATGCCGAGTTCGAATTCTGGTTCGCGTCCATCAAGGTAGCCGCGATTCTGGCTTTCATCGCCACTGCACTGTGCTACGCCTGTGGCTGGATTGCGCCGCATGTCCCGACCTTTGGTCATCTGACGCAGTTTGGCGGTTTCGCGCCGCATGGTTGGATCGCGGTGATCGCCGCGGTGCCGACTGTTTTCTTTGCCATGACGGGCGCCGAAATCACCACTATTGCTGCTGCTGAATCAGCAGAGCCGGGGCGCGCCGTTGCGCGCATGAGCTCTGCCGTAATCGGACGCATCCTGGTTTTTTACGTACTGTCGGTGTTCGTCATCGTCAGCGTGGTCCCGTGGAACCAGGTGCAGGCTGGAAAATCGCCCTTCACGCTGGCGCTCGACACCATGCACGTACCGGGTGCGTCGGTACTCATGAGCTTCATCATTCTGACCGCCGTGCTGTCGTGTCTCAATTCGGCGTTCTACGTGAGTTCCCGTGTGTTGTTCATCCTGGCCGAACGGGGCGACGCGCCGGCCGGGCTGGTGCGGTTGAACGCACGGCGCGTGCCGATATTTTCCGTGCTGATCGGTGCCGCCGCCGGATTCATCGGCATTTTTGCCGCCACTGAGGCGCCCGAAGCCGTTTTCAATTTTCTGGTGAGTTCGTCCGGTGCCTTGGTGGTGTACGTGTACATGGCGATCGCCATCGCGCAGGTGGCGTTGCGCCGCCGCCGCGAGCGGGCGGGTGAACCGCCACCGACCGTACGGATGTGGGCATTCCCGTATCTGAGTTATGCAGCTATCGCCTGCATGGCAGCGGTGCTCTTTGCGATGGCAATGACCCCCGCCATGCAACGGGACTTCAGCGTCAGCCTGCTGAGCTTGGGCGTTGCCTGCGCAGCCTACGCGGTGGTGAGGCATCGGCGCGAAAGCCGCGCCAGCCGAACAGCGGCCGCTCCTATCAGCTGATAACCTAAACTTTTTTCATGTGAATTGGGGTTGAATCTCCCGCGTAACGCGGGACACATCGGCCGAAATCGCAGAAATCAATCACTTACGTCCATATTTCGGTAATTTATAAAGCTGTCAAACGATAAAATTTTCACTAGCGGTTACAAAGAGTACGTATCGTAACCTCACAAATTTGGCACGATGTGTTCGTGCTCTGGCGAATCGCGCTGCGATACAAGCACACTGTTTTGGAGAACTTCGCGCCGGCAAGCCAGCCAACTCCCCCGTCGGTGCGAAATCCCGGCGGCGTGGGTCCCTCAAAAGATTCACGCCGTTTTTTCTTTTAGGTTGCCTTCCTTCGCAAACCTTCCAATAACTCGCAAGCACGCGTCAGGGCTGCAGCCCCATCAATTTTAGCGGCGAATGCCGCGCGCTGCCCGTTGTTTGCATCGAGCAGCTGACTGATTGCTGCGGCCACCGACCGTGCCTGATAGCGTTTGGCGGGCATGACCCGCCCCAAGCCCAGGCGTTCGATACGCCAGCCATTGTCGAATTGATCAAAACCATGTGGCACGACGAGCTGCGGCACGCCGGCGCGTACCACCTGTGCCAACGTACCGATGCCGCCGTGATAGGCCAGCAAGGCGGCATGCGGCAACAGCCAGCTGAATGGCACGTAGCCAAAAGCGCGCACGCCGGTCGGCAGATCACGTGGCAATTGGTCTGGAAAATTGGTCAGGAGCATGGCCCGCCGCCCCGCCAGCGCGGCTGCGTGGACTGACTCTGAAAAAAATTCTTGCATGGTGGCGGCAGCGGATCCGGCCGTGAAGATCAGTGGCGCACTGCCGGCGGCCAGAAATGCCTGGGCTTCTGCCATGCCGACCGTTTTGACAGCCGCGCTGCCACCATCCCACATCGGGAACCCCACAGTGTGGGTATTGGGTGGCCAATCGGGCTGTGGCGCCGCGAACCAGGACGGAAAAAAGGCGAGCACCAACTCGGGCGAATGCATCCAGCGGTGCATCACCCGGCTCACCGGCCTCAATCCCAGTTGCGCACGCAGGGCATTCAACGGTCCCGCAAGATGTCGGTCCAATATCACCCAGTCAACCAGGCGAAACAGCGCCTCTTTGACGAACCGTGGTGGTGCTGCGGACAAACGTACATTCCCGAGCATGCCCTGATCACCGTAGGTACGTATGACGCTCGGCTGCAGGTGGACAGACGCAGAAGGAATCCCGAGCTTCTCCTGGGCCAGACGTGCGCCGAAGGCCAGCGTCGAGAAGGCGACCACCGTCTCGCTGTCGGCGTGCCGCTCGATCAGGTGGAACACCTCGCCAATCGCCGGCGTGAGCAACTGCGCAATGATGCGAAAGCCGCGCCGCACGTGCCACACGTCCGGATTGTTGATGGCAGCCTCAGCTGCGCCGATCGACCCGATCGGGATAAATCCCAGACCGTGCGACTCGACCAGTGACTTGAAAATACCATTGGTCAGCACACGTACGCGGTGACCGCGCGCTTGTAGCGCCAGCCCGAGCCCAATGAACGGATTGACATCGCCCGAACTGCCGAGCGTGGGCAGCAGGACGTTCAACGGTCGAACTTGGTGGATAGGATGATGGAAGACGTCGTCCGCTCGACGCCGTCGAGCCCACCAATCCGGTCGATGACCTGGTCCATCTCCGCGACGGAAGCGGCGGCCGCGACCGCAATCAGGTCCATTTCGCCGCTGACCGAGTGCAACACGCGCACCTGCGGTATGGTGCGCAGCACGGCAGACACCGTGCGCGCTTTCTTGACCCCGACCTTGATCATGACGTGCGCCCGCACCGCTCCCAGGTCACTTTCCGGCGCGAGACGCACGGCGTAGCCAAGGATCACCCCTTCATTCTCCAGCCGCTCGATTCGGCTCTGTACGCTGGTGCGGGAACGACCGACGAGGCGCGCCAGATGCGCCGTCGACGCGCGGCCGTTCTCTCGCAAGGCAAAAATGAGTTTAGAATCGATGTCGTCCATGCGTTCTGCAGGGTTACTACTTCAGAATGCCGACTTATACCGTATATATAGCGTAACTGCCCCTATATTTTGCAGGTGGCACTGTGAAGAATCGCGGCTTTACGCCGGAGAGATGTCATGCGGGAAGTGGCCATTGTCGGTGCAGGCAAAATTGGCTCGATGATTGCCGAGTTCCTGGTCGGCAGCGGCGATTATGCCGTGACGCTCATCGACCGGTCACAGCGGCAACTCGACCGGCTTGAGACCCACGTGCCGATCAAGAGAATCGCCCTGGACATCACCCAGGGCGATGATCTGCGGGCCGCACTGGCCGGGCAATACGCGGTGCTGAGCGCGGCGCCCTACCACGCCACGCGCGCCATCGCACACGCAGCCAAGGCCGCGGGTGCACATTACCTCGATTTGACCGAAGACGTGGCCAGCACGCGCACCGTCAAGCAACTGGCCCAAGGCGCGAGTACCGCGTTCATCCCGCAATGTGGACTTGCGCCCGGTTTCATCACCATCGTTGCTGCCGATCTGGCATCGCATTTCGACGAGTTGCGCGACGTGCGCATGCGCGTCGGCGCATTGCCGAAATTTCCATCGAATGCGCTCAATTACAACCTCACCTGGAGCACCGACGGCGTCATCAACGAGTACTGCGAGGCATGCGAAGCCATCGTCAATGGCCAGCTGCGTGAAACACAGCCGCTCGAGGAACTGGAAGAGTTCTCGCTCGACGGCGTCCTTTACGAAGCGTTCAACACCTCGGGTGGTCTGGGTACGTTGTGCGAGACGCTGGCCGGCAAGGTACGCAATCTGAATTACCGGACCATCCGTTATCCCGGCCATGCCGCCATCATGAAAGCCTTGCTGAACGATCTGCGATTGCGGGACCGGCGCGACCTGCTCAAAGACATTCTCGAGCATGCAGTGCCGATCACGTTGCAGGACGTGGTTATTGTCTTCGTCACCGTCAGCGGCCTGCGCAACGGCCAGCTGATGCAGGAGACCTACGCCAACAAGATTTATGCAGCTCCGCTCGGCGGCAAGATTCGCAGTGCCATTCAGATCACGACTGCGGCCGGAATCTGCGCCGTGCTGGACCTGTTGACCGCCGGTGCGCTGCCGCAGTCCGGACTGATCAAACAGGAAGACATCCGGCTAGCGCCCTTTCTGGAAAATCGCTTCGGCCGGCACTACGCACTCGCGAGCTCGGCGGCGAACGTCGCTTAAACCGGTCCGTCCGTAGCCAGCTTGCGCGGCGCGTCGATGAATGCGACGACGTCGGCGAGCGTCGGTGCACGACCGCGGACCGTGCTGCTGATGGCACCAACCGTGTCGGCGTGCGTCGCATGAGGGTACAACCTCAGGTGCACCGGAACCCCATGGGCATGCAGCGCTGTCGCGAGATTCCGCGTGTTCTTGGGCCACACCGTGGAATCACTCAGGCCGTGTACCAGTAGCGCCGGCGGCGCATCGGCACGTGCAAAATTGATCGGTTGGGATTCCGCGTAACGCGCCGGCGGACCGAACATGTCACGCGTGTCGTCGTCGGTGAACGGCAGGAAATCGTAGGGGCCCGACAAGCCGATGAGCCCGGCAATCGTGGGTTGCCCGCCGGCGGCGGTGAAATAGCGCGTATCCAGGGTCAGCAGGGCGGCCATGTGCGCGCCGGCCGAGTGCCCCATCAGGTAGAGTCCATCTTCGCGCGCGCCGTAGTCTCTCGCGTGCGCTTCTGCCCAGCGCGCTGCCAGCGCCGCATCCTGCATGAAGCCTTCGAGCTTCACATTTGGATAATGACGGTAATTCGGCACGGCCACGACATAGCCCTGCTCCGCGAGCGCCGCTCCGACAAAACGATAATCCGCCTTTTCGCCGAAGGTCCAGCGACCACCATGCCAGAAAACCACGAGCGGCAGCGCGCCGCCCCGGCGTGCGAGTGCCGCACCGCGCGGCCGATACACGTCCAACCGTTGCCGCGGGTCATCACCATAGGCGACATCGGCCACCCGTTCGTAGGCGCCGAAGCTGGCCGGCACGTTGACGGCGAGAAACGCGAGTTTGGAGCAGCCCGCCGCCACCACGGTCGCCACCGATGCCATTACGGTACGACGTGACACGCGGCCTGCGCTAGCGACAGGCATAGGTAGGGCGCTGCTGCCCATCGATGAGGCCGTGCGCCTGAAGCCAAAGCCGCGCATCCTCGGCATCCGCCTCGAACCATGCGGCCGCGCTCCCTAAGCGAAATGTGTAGCCCCACTCATCCATATCCTTGCACATGCGGTCAGCACCTACCTGCTCGAGCGAGCGCGCCAGCAAAATTTGCAGATAGCACACCGCATTTTCCTCGGCAAAATCACCGCCGGCGTCCGTGTCGAGGCCGGCGCGGCGCTCCGGCGTCATACACATGAAATGCGCCGCCTCGTGCAATGCCGAATGCACAGGGGTATCGAGTCGCGCGTATAGGATCGAACCTATTAGTCCGGCCTCGCGTTCACCCCAATAGGATCCTGGGATCACCTCGAGCGGCGAGACGAGTTGCAGGTCAAGCCCGTAGCGGTCCAGCAGGACCGCGAGGTCCAGCCGTTCGATGGAGGAGATGAGCAGCACGCGATCGTTATTTGAGGCTCGTGAGGCGGTGCATGGCGATGGTGACGAGATCGCGGGCCATCTGCTGCCGCAATATGTCGGCCTCGTGTTCCTTCGCCAATTGCTCACCCTCGTTGAAACTGTAATCCTTCGACAGGCTGACAGTTTGCGGCGCCAATAATTCTTTGTCCGGTCCCTGCACCGCAAATGTGATGGTGTAGATGTATTCGTACTCGGTGGGAATATTCAAGGTCGACACCGACAGCGTGCGCCGCTCCACCTGATCGCGCGTCACATCGATGGTTGCGGTGGCGCCCTGCCGCTGGCTCTGCAGGTCCGCGCCCGCGTTTTTCAGTTGATGCTCGAACTCGCGCGAGAAGTCGGTGTAGGGATCCTGCAGCGACAGATATGGCTTCGCCATGCTCGCCGGTAACGCTTCGCTGCCGGCGAGATGAAAGCCACAGCCCATCATCACGCAGCAAAACAGGATCAGGGCGGCACTGGTTCGAATCATGCTACACCACGATATTGACGAGTTTGCCGGGCACGACGATGACCTTGCGAATGCTGGCGTCGCCGATGAATTTCCGCACATTGGCGTCAGCCATCGCGGCCGCCTTGATCACCCCGGCATCGGCGTCCACCGCCACCGCGATGTGGCCGCGCAACTTGCCGTTGACCTGCACCACCATCTCGATGCTGGAAGTCTCGAGTGCGGTCGTGTCGACCGGGCGCCACGGCTCATCGATGAGCGCACGCGGGTGCCCGAGTTCGCGCCAGAGCGCATGAGTGACGTGCGGAATGATGGGAGACAGGGACAGCACCGCGATCTCGAGCGCTTCCTGCACCACCGCGCGATCCATGGCCGCTGCGTGCGGAAACCGGGCCACCGCATTCAGGAGCTCCATCACCGCCGCGATGGCCGTGTTGAAGGTGCGGCGGCGACCGATGTCGTCGGTGACCTTGGCCAGCGTCAGGTGCGTCTGGCGCCGCATGTCACGCTGCGCATTGCCGAGCGACGAAATGTCGAGCAGGCCCACGGGCCCAGCGCTGACGTGCTCGTACACCGCCTTCCAGAGCCGTTTGATGAAACGAAACGCGCCTTGCACACCCTCGTCCGACCATTCGAGGGTCTGGTCGGGCGGCGCGGCAAACATCATGAACAAGCGTGCTGTATCGGCGCCAAATTCGTCCACCAGCGATTGCGGGTCGACGCCGTTGTTCTTCGATTTCGACATGGTCACGACACCGCCGGATTCCACCTCCTGACCGTCGTCGCGCCAGGTGGCGATGCGCCGCTTGCTGGCTTTGTCGACGCTCACCGACACCTCGGCAGGATTGAAATACTCGACCCGTCCCGCATCGGGCTTGCGGAAGAAGACCTCGTTCAACACCATGCCCTGGGTGAAAAGGTTGGTGAAGGGCTCGGTGAACCTGAGCGCGCCGATATCACGCATGAAGCGTGTCCAGAAGCGCGCATACAGAAGATGCAGGATCGCATGCTCGATTCCGCCGATGTATTGATCCACCGGCAGCCAGTAATCCACCCGCGCGTCGGTCATGGCAGCTGCGTTACCGGCGCTCGCGAAGCGCAGGAAGTACCAGGACGAATCGACGAAGGTGTCCATGGTGTCGGTCTCGCGCCGTGCCGCCGCGCCACAGCGCGGGCATTCTGCATTCAGGAAGCGCGCGTCACGCAGCAACGGATTGCCGCTGCCATCCGGTACCAAATCCACCGGCAGCACCACGGGCAGCTGCGCGTCGGGCACCGGTACCGCACCACACTGCTCGCAGTGAATGATCGGGATCGGACATCCCCAGTAACGCTGCCGGGAAATACCCCAGTCACGCAATCGCCACGTGGTTTGTTTCTCGCCGAGGTGTTGCGCGGCGAGATCGCGCGCCACCGCATCCACGGCGGCTTTGAACTCGAGGCCGTCATAGGCGCCGGAATTGACGCAGCGGCCGTGCTGTGAATACCAGGGCCGCCACTCCGCGGAGGAATAGTCGTGCCCCGCCACGGCTATAACGGGTTTGATGGCCAGACCATATTTCTGCGCAAACTCGAAATCGCGTTCATCGTGCGCCGGCACGCCCATCACGGCTCCATCGCCGTAGCTCATGAGCACATAGTTGGCCACCCATACCGGTACTTGGGCACCGGTCAACGGCTGCAGCACGTACAGGCCCGTCGCCATGCCACGTTTTTCCTGCGTGGCCATTTCGGCTTCGACCGCCGGGCCACGGCGGCATTCCTCGATGAAAGCGGCAAGATCCGGGTTGCCCTGCGCTGCGTACAGCGCAAGCGGATGCTCCGCCGCGACGGCACAGAACGTGACGCCCATGATGGTGTCGGCGCGGGTGGTGAAAACGTGCAGCACGCCCGGCGTGCGCTGGCCGGGCGCGTCGATCGTGTGTGGAAAGCCGACGCGCACGCCTTCACTGCGACCGATCCAGTTGGCCTGCATCGCGCGCACGCGCTCCGGCCAACCCGGCATGCCGTGCAGCGCCTCGAGGAGATCGTCGGCGTACGCGGTGATCCTGAGGTAGTACATCGGTATTTCGCGTTTTTCCACCAACGCGCCCGTCCGCCACCCGCGGCCGTCGATGACCTGCTCATTGGCCAGCACGGTTTTGTCGACGGGATCCCAATTGACGACGCCCGTTTTCTGGTAGGCGACCCCCTTCTCCAGCATGCGCAGGAAGAGCCATTGGTTCCAGCGGTAATACTCCGGACGGCAGGTGGCGAGCTCGCGGCTCCAGTCGAGTGCGAAGCCGAGCGACTGCAACTGCCGCTTCATGTAGGCAATGTTGTCGAAGGTCCATTTGGCCGGTGGCACGCCGTGCTTCATCGCGGCGTTCTCCGCCGGCAGGCCGAACGCGTCCCAACCCATGGGCTGCAACACGTTGCGGCCATTCATGCGCATGAAGCGCGTGATGGCATCGCCGATGCTGTAGTTGCGCACATGGCCCATGTGCAGACGGCCACTGGGATACGGGAACATCGACAGGCAATAATATTTTTCGCGGGTATCGTCTTCGCTGACTTCGAAACACCGCTGCTCGTCCCAGAAGTGTTGAGCCGCCGCTTCGATAGCAGCAGGTTCGTATCTTTCTTGCATAATTACCTCATTATGCCGAGATCCGACTTTTTTAGCGCGCTGGCCCTCGCCAGTTTGAGCGGTTGCCTGTGGTTCCTGGCCGTCACGCCGTTCGACTTGTCGTACCTGGCCTGGTTCGCGTCGGTCCCCATGTTGATGGCCATCGAACAGTCAGGCACGTATCGCCGCGCCTTGCTGCTCGGCTGGTGGGCCGGCGTGGTCGAGACGGCGGGTGGCTTCTACTGGCTCATCGACGTCATGCAGCGCTTCGCGGAGTTTCCGTGGATTGCGGCGGCATTGGTGACTTTCGTCTTCTGCGCGGCTCGGGCGCTCATCTTCCTGCTGTTCACCGCCGTGGTTTGCGGCGTGCGACGGCGCTGGCGTATTCCCATGACACTGCTGGCGCCGGTGGTGATGGTGGCAGGCGAGTTCGTGGTGCCGCAAATATTTCCCTGTGGGCAATGGATCAGCCAGGCATGGCATCCACACGTCATCCAGATCTCGGAGCTTACGGGGCCGCTCGGGGTCACGGCATTGCTCATGGTGGTGAATGGCGCCTGCTATGACCTGTGGTTCGTGCTGCGCCAACGTGCTGGCGGATCCGCTGCATCATTGCGACCGGCCTTGATGGCTTCCGCAGTCGCCGCAGGGCTGCTCCTGATATCGTTGCTCTTCGGTACCGTACGGATGCGGCAAATAGATGCCGTCATCGCGCAGGCGCCGCATCTCGCGGTCGGACTGGTGCAACCGAACTTTGCCTACAGCGCGACTGGCGAGATGGAACGCGATGAGTTGCTGCATCAGCTCGCCGAACTCCAGGCCCAGTCGCAACGCCTGGATCGGAGCGGCGCGGAGCTCCTGATCTGGAGCGAAGGCAGTTTTCCCGTGGCGGTGCCGCGCGACTTCAGCGCCGACTTTCCTGAAGACTCACTCGCGCGCATCCGCCGCGACTTCGATAAGCCCACCATCATCGGCGCCGACATGGTCGATGCAGAGACCGACCGTAACTACAACTCCGCCGTGCTGTTGGACGCGAGCGGCACGGTCGCCGGCTTTTATGACAAGGTGCGCTTGCTCGCGTTCGGCGAATACATACCTTTCATCGAGGCCTTCCCTTGGTTGCGCAAGATATTGCCCGAGGGTGCAGGCCAATTCACGGCGGGCAAGGGCGCCGGCATTCTGCCCCTACGGACGCAGGCCGGGCGGGTGTGGCGGCTGGGGCCGGTCATTTGCTATGAGGACATCCTGCCGGATTTCCTGCTCGACGTCGGCAAGTTGCAGCCTGACCTGTTGGTGAATCTGACCAGTGATTCCTGGTTCGGTGCGCGCGCCGAGCCGTGGGAACATCTGGCCCTGGCGGTGTTCGCCAGCATCGAGCTGCGCGTGAGTATGGTCCGCGCGGTGA
>CAZZZU010000080.1:0-19180 GCA_964658805.1 uncultured Steroidobacteraceae bacterium | reverse complement strand
GGAACGGATTGGGCGTACGGCAACAAGATGGACCTTGTGTGACATGGTGGTCTCCGCCTCAAAAGCATCGGAACAGCGTCTCTTTCTGGCATCCGCCCTTGCGATTTTGGTGCTGTGCTTCGCGGGTTTCGCGCGCAACTACTACTTGAGAATGTGGCTCGGCGGCCGCGTGCTGTCCCCGCTCTTGCACGTACACGGCTTGGTCATGACGGCTTGGATTTTGCTGTTCACGATGCAGGTTCTGTTTGTCGTCCGCCATCGGATCGACCTGCACAAAAAGCTCGGCATCGTCGGCGCCGTGCTGGCGGGGTGCGTGATCGCACTCGGCAGCGTGATCATCGTTCGCGATATCGCGAAGCAATCCCCTGATGCCTCGACGGCCTCGTTTTGGGCGTTGTTCGCCGCCTTCGACGGCATCAATCTCGCGCTGTTCGGCGGCCTCATCGTCGCAGGATTTCTGCTGCGGCGACATCCGGACGTTCACAAACGCCTGATGCTGGTGGCAACGCTCTGCCTCCTGCCGCCGGCGCTCGGGCGTATTGCAATCCATTTCGTCGCAGAAGACAGCGAACCAATCACCAAACTGGCGATGCTCATCGGCGTCGTCGCAGGGATCGTGTGCGTCGACACGTTCCGGCAGCGTCGGCTCCATCCGGCCCTTGGCTGGGGGCTGGCCTTGCTCCTCTGCATCAACGGCGCGACGTATTTTGCGCAGATCTCGACATGACAACAAAGGCTTGACCTGTGAAAACGATGTGCACGGCGGTGTTCCTTTGCCCGGCACAAAGCGTCTTTACGGGCACCTGGAGGCCGGACCCGCAGCGCTTCGGCCCGACCAGCAAGCCCGACGTCGTCGAACTGGCGAACGGCGTCTACGCGTGCAAAACCTGCGAGCCGCCGTACACGGTCAAAGCGGATGGCCGCGATCAGGCGATCGCCGGCAACCCGCTACGAGACCTTACGCATCTCGATCGTCGACGAGCGGACCGTCACGCGGATTGCGAAGCAAGGCGGCAAGACCGTGTTCGAGTCGCGCATCGCGGTGAGCGCAGATGACAAGACCAAGACCGAAGTGCAAACGCTTTACGGGATGGCGCCGCGCCAGCTCGAAATGACGACGCATGCGACACGCCTGTCCGGCGGCGCGCCGGGCACTCACCTCGTATCGGGAGAATGGCGGACGACGGACGCCGACGTCACAAATCATGCGGAAGACACCATCTTCACGCATAGCGGCGACACGCTTGCGATGTCGGATCGCATGGGCCGATCTTTTTCGGCCAAACTCGATGGCACTGACGCGCCGTATAACGGCAGCGTCGAGTTCAGCAGCGTATCGCTGCGGATGATAGACAGCCACACCATTGAAGAATCCGACAAGAAAAACGGCAAGGTTGTGAAGATCAGCCGTTGGCACGTGGATCCTGACGGAATCACCATGCATGTCCGGTTCGATAACACCCGGGGCTTCGTACAGGAGCAGACCGGTCACAAGGTAGCTGCCCGACCCTGACACCGTTTGCAGCGAAGGAAAGCAAAGTTGAAAAGTGCGCTTTTGCGACCGCGTTGTTGCTGGCCCTAACGGCCATGCAAACGCCGGTTCGCGCCCGCGATGCGCACGATCCCAAGGCGGAAGTCGGCATGGCGCTCAAGGCCATGGGAGACGCGGCCAACGCGCACGATGTGGAGCGCCATGCTGGTTTTACGCCCACATTCCGAATGTGACGCCGATCGTGGATGGCGAAACGCTGGTCGGCTGGAACACGATCCATGACAAGCAGAAGGAATGGTGGAACGACGGCAAGACAGACGTCGTGTATCAGATCCAGGATGCACCCGTGGTGCGCGTGCTGGTGCCGAACGTGGTCGTTACGACACTGCTGATGACGGCACATCGCACGCTGGCCGGGGGCGAGGTGAAAGAGGGCAAGTTCGCCGTGTCGGCCATCTGGCAAAATCGTCCAGAGGGATGGCGGGTCGTGTACTCACACGAATCCTCGACCCGCTGAGAGCCCAAACAAGCTCACCGCACATTGAGAGACCCCTCTCCCGGCGAGATCTGGGCCACGCGCTGGCGGAATGCGATTGCCTCGATCCAGCACCATGAGCCGGAGAAAGAAGGGCCTCTGCTGAGTT
This sequence comes from uncultured Steroidobacteraceae bacterium, assembly GCA_964658805.1. GTDB lineage: Bacteria > Pseudomonadota > Gammaproteobacteria > Steroidobacterales > Steroidobacteraceae > Bog-1198. The sequence continues at coordinate 17,044 of CAZZZU010000080.1, read as the reverse complement.
GCCGGGGCGTAAGGACTGCGAACCGGGAAACATCCGTTCACCGCGATTGTGAGACGTGTGGTACATCGCCATTGGTTATTCCTTCATTAGAATGGGTTGACCTGGAAAAGTCTCCGCTGCAACTCAGACTACCCCATGTCACCGGAAAAGCTCAGCATGCGCATGGGTCCAAATAAGCCGTCTCCCGCCAGTGGTTGAGTATCTCAACTGGCTGTCGTCGTCGGCCAACTTCATGCCGCATGGGCACTGCTTTCTGTGGCAACCCGCAACGCTGTGGCTCAACGTGGCGTCCGACGCGCTGATTGCGGGCTCCTATTTCGCCATTCCGTTCGTGCTGTACGTACTGACGCGGGACCTCCAACTGGACCGGCGTTACGCCTGGATACCCGTGATGTTTTCGGCGTTCATATTGCTTTGCGGCCTGACGCACCTCATGGAGATCTGGACGGTCTGGACCCCGCTGTACCGCCTCGGTGGATCGCTGAAAGCCGTCACCGGGGTGGTCTCGCTTGCCACATTGGGCGCGCTCGTCTGGATCGTACCTCACGCCAGGTTGCTCAGCACGCCGCGGCAGCTGGAAGCACAGATCCGTGCCCGCACCGAGGAGCTATCGGAAACCAACGCTCAACTCAAAGCCGAAATCGCAGCGCGCACTGCCGCTGAACTGGAGACGAGCAAGGCGCACCAGGAACGTGAGCGGACCGACCTGCTGCTGCGGACGATCGTCGACTCGGCGCCGTGCTTGATCTATGCAAAGGACTTGGACGGCCGGATGCTGCTGGCAAACCCCTCGGCACTCGCCCTCATTGGTAAAGAGTGGGCGGACGTCAAAGGGCGTACCGACCTCGAGTTGCTCACCGACAAGACGCAGGCAGAGGCGGTGATCAGCAATGATCGGCGGCTCATGGAAGCTAACCGGGTCGACGAATTCGAAGAGGCGGTGGGCGACGCTGGCGGCGAGGCACGCGTCTGGCTGTCGATCAAGGCGCCGCTGCGGGATCGACACGGCGGAGTGGCAGGCCTGGTCGGCATTTCCTGGGAGATCACGGAAAAAAAACGCATAGAGGCTGAGTCCAGGCGTAACAGCGAGCGGATGGCCATCGCGTCGCAAGCGGCCGGCCACGGGTTCTGGGATTGGAATATCGAGTCCAATACGCTGCTATGGGACGACCAGATGTTTCGTCTCTACGGGCACATGCGGTCTGACGGAAATCAGCCTTACACCCTGTGGGCCCACAGCCTGCATCCGGATGACAGAGAACGCAGTGAAAGGGAGCTGCAAGCAGCGGTCGACGGCACCCGCCCATTCGACACCGATTTCCGCGTCGTGCATCCGGACGGTCAGATACGGCATATCAAGACCCTGGCACGCGTGATTCGCAATCCGGAAGGCCGCGCCGTGCAAATGTTCGGCCTTAACCTGGACATCACCGCACGCAAGGAGATGGAGGCGGCGGCCGTACGGGCGCTGCAGCGCCTGAACGAAGCGCAGCGCATCGGGCAGATCGGTGACTGGGAGTATGACCTAGGCACGCAGGAGATCACCTGGTCATCGCAGGTATTCGAGATCTTCGGTCGCGATCCGCTTCTCGGCCCACCGCAGAGCATCGAAGAGAATGCAGCGTTACACGATGCCGCGAGTCGCGTTACGTTGCAGCGACATGTGGCCTGCGCCATCCAATCCGGTGAAACACAATTCTACGATCTGGTCGCGCTGAGGGCCAATGGCGATCGGATCCCGATACATGCGACTGCGGTACCGCGCAAGGATGAAAGAGGCCAAGTGGTGGCGCTTTACGGGACCGTACAGGACATCTCCGAACGCGTGCACGCCGAACGGCGCACGCGCGAGAGCGAGCAACGTTATCGCGTCTTGCTGGAGATGCTGCCGGAGATCATCTGGACATCGACACCGGATGGCAGCAGGGATTACTACAATCGGCGCTGGTACGACTACACCGGCATGAGTTTCGAACACAGCCGCAACACAGGCTGGGAGCAGGTACTGCACCCGACGGACTTGCGGAATTGCATCGGTCGGTTGCGGGATGCGCACCGCAGTGGTGATCGCTATGAAATGGAATATCGCCTGAAGCGCGCTGACGGTGCCTATCGATGGCATCTGGCCATAGGATTTCCCCTGCGCGGGCCCGATGGCGCCATCATCCAGTGGATCGGAACCTGCACTGATGTCCATGACCAAAAACAGGCAACCGAAGATCTGCTGCAAGCACATGCCACGTTGGAGGTTCGGGTCCGCGAGCGCACGGCCGAACTGGATGTGGCGAAGGAATCCGCGGAAAACGCGAATAAAGCGAAGAGTGATTTTCTGGCCAACATGAGTCACGAAATCAGGACGCCCCTGAATGCCGTAATCGGATTGGGATATTTGCTGGAACAAACTGACTTGAGCGACGAGCAGCGGCATTTCGCCACCAAGATTCAATTCGCGGGCCGATCGCTGCTCAGTGTCGTCAACAATGTCATGGATCTGTCGAAGATCGAAGCCCGCGCGATGACGCTCGAGGATGAACCCTTCGATCTGCATGCATTGGCCGACGAAGTTTGCCAGATGCTGAATCCTCTGGCGGCGGCGAAGGGCATCGAGCTGCAGATCAAGCTGTCGCCGACCGTGCCTCGCAGGGTCAAGGGGGATATGGCGCGTCTGCGGCAGGTGATCATCAACCTCTTGAACAACGCAATCAAATTTACTGAGGCGGGAAGCGCCCGGCTTGAATTCGCTTGTATTGAACTCGGCGCAGACCGCGTCCGGCTGCGCTGTTCGGTTCAAGACACTGGTATCGGCATCGAGCAGGCGACGCTCGAACGTCTCTTCACCCCTTTTACTCAGGCGGATGCATCCACTACGCGCCGTTTCGGCGGCACCGGTCTGGGACTTTCGATCAGCCGTCGCCTGATCGAGCTGATGGGCGGTCAGATCAGCGTCACGAGCACCGTGGGCGAAGGGACCGTATTCTCGTTCGAACTACCATTGTGCCTAATCCCGCAAAACGCCGACGCGGGGGATCCGCCGGTGACTACCGCGGGCTTCCATCTCTTCATTGCGGATGCCACCGAGAGAACGGCGTTGGATCTGAGCGCAATGGCTCGCGCGCTCGGGTGGAAGGCACACATAGCGAATTCAATCGTGCCATTGGTGGCGGCTTTGGGCGACCCTCGGACGCGGCTGCGCCCCGACGTGCTGGTCGTAGATGCCCACCTTCTCGATCCTGCACCCAGCCAAATGCTGGATCGCTTCCAGCGCAGCTGCGCTCCGGCCACCCTTCCGCCGCTGGTCATCGTGCTCGATGATGCGCAGTCCTGTGCGGAACACGAACCATTCATCAGATATCAGGATGCACTTCTGGTGCGGCCGGTCACCAGCTCAGGCTTGTTCAATGCGGTGAATTCAGTGCTCTGGAAACGGTCTGCCTCCCGTATAGGAGGGAGTCAGCAAGAGAGTCAAGTTACTGCCCACACCCCACAGCTTGCGGGCGTCAGGGTGCTGGTCGTCGATGACAGCGACATCAACCTCGAAGTGGCGCGGCGCATACTCGAAATGCAGGGCGCGATCGTGACATCGTGTTCCGACGGCGCCGCTGCCGTAGCGCACATTGAACTCCACCACGAGCTGCTCGACATCGTACTGATGGACGTACAGATGCCGGTCCTCGATGGTAACGAAGCGACGCGGCGCATCCGCGGCGAGCTCCGGTTGCATGCCCTGCCCATCGTGGCGCTCACTGCAGGGGCGCTTCTCAGTGAGCAACAGCGCTCGATTGCTGCCGGAATGAACGATTTCATCAGCAAGCCGCTGGATCCAACGCTGCTCATCCGCAAAGTTCGCCTCCTCGTGGATGCGGCGCACGGGCGCTCTACATCTGACTCGAGCGACCGCAGCGGCTATACAAACTCACTCGTCGCGCCGGCATGATCGGGGCGTCGCACGTCGCCGAGCTTGCCGGGTCGCAGAGCTCAGTGGCGCGCCGGTTCCGAGGCAGGCCTCGAGGCCTGGATATCGGGCAAGCTCTGATCGGCCAATGACCCCAGCTCACTGAGCGCGAACTGCAGCAGGGTTGCGGTCGCGCCGCTCAAACCGACATTCCCGGTCCTGATGGCAGACATCGCCTGAAGGGCAATATCGACCAAGCGACGCTACTCGTTGGCGAATACCAACAGCCGATGTTGCAAGGTCAAGGTGACGGCTTGCGCGTCGCGCCGACATCCGCCGAGCCGCGCCGTACGACGTCACTGCATCGGCGATCGCATCGTCCAGACAACGGTTCAAGATCCGAAAATCGTCTGTGGAAATTTCATATTCGCGCTCGACCGCCAGGGCAGTGATCGCCTGGCATACATCTCCGTAGCCATGCACCACCTGATCGACGCTGTAGCCAAGCGCTAACAGCTCAGCGCCGTGCAAGGCTCGGACCGGCCAATAGTCGTGAGGGCCGGCGTCGAGTCGCTCTCCTCGCGGTCGCGCCTTCCTGTTATGGGCTGCAGCCGCAGGGTCTCGACCAGCTGCTGCAGGAACAGCGGCACGCCGTGATCCGAGACCACAGGCAGGTCGTGGGGTGGAGTCCTCTTCGACGCCTTCTCTTTGCGAAACCTGCTCGCCAGCTAGAACCCGTCGGTGATCAGTGGCGCGCCGCTTCCGGGCCCGCATGAGAAACCTGAAGGTCGGGCAGGATTTGATCGGCCAATGCACCGAGCTCGCTGAGCGCAAACTGCAGAAGGGTACCGGTCGCGCCGCTCAATCCGACATTCCCGGTCCTGATCGCTGAAAGCGCCTGAAGAGCAATATCGACCAGGCGGCGCTGCTCATTGGCGTATACCAACAGCTGATGTTGCTGCGTAACGGCCTGCTTGTCGGCCGACACCTGGCGCGCTGCGCCGTACGACGTCACGGCATCGGCGATCGCATTGTCGAGACATCGGTTCAAGGTCCGAAAGTCATTTGTGGAAATTGCGTAATTGCGCTCTACCGCCAACGCAGTAATCGACTGGCACACGTCGCCGTAGCCATGCACCACCTGATCGACGCTGTATCCGAGCGCCAACAGCTCAGCACCGTGCAAGGCAGCGGCGCGGCCTATCGTCGTGGGGGCCGGCGTCGCGCCACCCTCCTCGTGCTCGCGACTCCGCGGGGTGTGCTCCAGTTGCAGCGTGTCAACCAATTGCTGCAGGAATAACGGCACGCCGTGATCCGCCACGAAAGGCAGGTCGTTGGGCACAATCCGCTTCGACACTTTTTCCCTGCATCGTCGAATCAATTCGATTCGGTTTTCGATGACGAAGTCGCGCAGCATGGGTGGAAAGTACCAAAGCGTTGCCATACGATCTGTACGGAACCGAACAGATGCGCTGCCGGCTAACGCGCGAACGCGTAGCCGGTGTGGCATTGTTTCGCCTGATACATTGCAGCATCGGCACTGCGCACCAGGGCGTCCGCCGTTGCCCCATCCTGCGGAAACAGCGCGATGCCGAGACTCGCGTCGAGCGAGAGCAGCAATGGCTGAGCGTCGACGATGACGGTGCACGGGGTCCGGATAGCCTGCAATATTTTGGCCGCAATCGTTGCACAATCGCCCCTTTCGCGAACCTCCGTGCACAGGTAAAGAAATTCGTCTCCGCCATGACGACTGACCGTGTCCTCCGCCCGCATTTTTTCGTTCAGGCGCGCCGCCGTGACCTTCAGTACCGCGTCGCCCGCCGTGTGTCCGTAGGTATCGTTGATGTGTTTGAACTTGTCGAGATCGACGAACATCACTGCCAGCATTTCCTTATGACGCGCGGCGCGCGCAATGGCATGCGCCAGCCGGTCATCGAATAACGCCCGATTTGGCAGGCCGGTCATCCGATCATGCAGCGCCGCGACGCGGGCGACCCGCTCCTGCTCCACTGCCGCCGCGAATCGATGGTTCGTAATGATGCTTTCCCTGACTTGGTACGCCAAGACCTGATTCGATGCGGCCAACGCATGGGCCAGATGCCGCAGTCTATCCACGGCCGCAAGGCTGCCGGCGAGAGCCGTTGCGCAACCGCGCAGAGGGTCGTCTGACGCCAGCGCCTCTTTGAGGGCAACAGCGACCTCTGACAGGGCGACGGCAGATCGGTCCAACTGCAGTTTTACTTCTTCATTTTGTGCCAGGAGCTGAACGAGCGGATCAGCGGGCGCAGTTTTCAGAGTCGAATCGACCAACGTATCCACGCTAGAGCGCCGTATGGACTGCGGCGATCGCAGCAATCGCTGCGATCAAAACGTCCAGTGCCCCGAGGACGTGCCCATTCGCAGTCGTTGCCGTCGAACTTGCGCCGCTTGCGAGGTGCTCAAGGTGACCGGCGGCGCTGCAGATGGCCGATGCCTTGAATACTGCGGCAGCACCGGCCATTTGGTGCGCCGCAAGACCAAGGGCCGCGTAATCACCACGGGCATCGAGTCGCGCACCGGATAGCGTCGAGCGAAAGTCGAGCAGGCGCTCATTGTCCATTCGCAGGCGCGCGTGGTAGGCCGCGCGCAAATCTGCAAACGGATCATTCGCAGGTGCCGGCGCTCCCAGGTCAGGCCAGGCGGTTGCAACGGCCATGCTAAGCCGCCAGCCCTGCAGGGTTGAGCAACGCCGCCTCGGCCGGTGTCAGGCAGGTAACGCGATTGCGCCCCCTCGCCTTGCTCGCATACAGACATCGATCCGCGGCTCGCAACAGCGCCGCGGGCGTGATGTTCGTCAACTCGGTCGCTGTCTGCAACGCCGTGACGCCGATGCTCACGGTGACGCACACCGTTCCCGCGACCGTGGCGATCGGCAGATCCGCGGTGGCTCGCCTGAGTTTCTCCGCCACGTGTACCGCACCTTCGAGCGTCGTCACGGGCAGTACGACTACGAATTCCTCGCCGCCGGAGCGCGCGATCCAGTCGATCGACTCACGCGTACAAGCCGTTGCCCGGGTGACGAAGGCCTGCAGGACCTCATCGCCGGCATCGTGCCCATACTGGTCGTTGACGCGTTTGAAGTTGTCGATATCGCAGCTCAGGATGGCGACGGAATGATCAAAGCGCTTGGAGCGCTCCATCTCGCGCGGTAGGAATTTCAACAGAGAACGGCGATTGTGCGCGCCGGTGAGCGCATCGGTCAACGACAGGCGACGATGCTCGGCATTGCTGGCACGCAGCGATTGCTCAAGTGCTGCAATGCGGCGACCCACCTCCATCCGTGCCAGCAGTTCCGCGCTCGAGGCGGCCTTGTTGAGAAAATCGTCTGCGCCCGCCGCGAGCCCGGTCAACACGTCCGAAGGATTGGCGCGCGACGTCAGCACCAGCAGATAGGTGTAACGCTCGAGATCGTCCGCGCGTAACGCGCGGCACAATGCGGGTCCCGACATGCCGGGCATCTCCCAGTCGGTGATCACGATCTGGCAAGGCGCGACGCTCAGCGCCGCAAGCGCCTGCGCCCCCGAGGCGGCGCTCTGCACTGCATAGCCTGCAGGCTCCAACAACGTCACCAGATGCCGACGCACCAGATCGTCGTCGTCTACCACCATTACACTGCACGGCGGCGGCAGCGATAAATGCTTGATGACGACCGTGTCGGAGAAGTCCATCAGGAAGCCGTCAATGGATTGCCAGCGATCCGACCACCGCCTCGGCCAGCTCGCTTTGACTGAAGGGCTTGGCCAGCCGCCGCAGCGAAGCGTCCGTGCCCGGCGGCAACTCCGCATAGCCCGTGGCGATCAACGTACGCAGCGCCGGCCTGCGGGACTTCACGGCACCGGCGAGCTCCACGCCCGACATTCCGGGCATTCCCTGATCGGATACGATCAGATCGATGCGCACGCCTTCATCCAGCAGGGCAAGCGCTTTGCGACCCGAGTCGACGCCGATGACGGTGTGCCCGAGGTCCTTCAACATGCCAACGGTGCTGCGCAGCACGAGATCATCATCGTCGATCGCCAGGATGGTGAGTTTGCGCGCCGCAACCGCACGGTCCGCCGGGCGCACGGCCTCTTCGGACTGGGTTGCCGTCAGGGTTTGCTCTGCGGCGATAGGCAGCCAGATTTCGACGGTCGTGCCTTTGCCGGGCTGGCTTCGCGCGAGCAACCTGCCGCCCGATTGCCCGACCAGACCGTCGACCATGGCCAGGCCGAGTCCGGTTCCCTTGCCAACCCCCTTGGTGGTGAAAAACGGCTCAGCGATTCGCGCCAGGGTTTCCTCATCCATGCCGTGGCCGGTGTCCGTGACCGACAGACATCCGTATTCGCCCGGCGGCAGCCGCGTGGGATGACCGGCGCTGACGTGAACGTCGCGCGCGGAAATCCTGATCGTGCCGCCGCCCGGCATGGCGTCGCTCGCGTTGCGGATCAGATTGATCAGTGCAGCCGACATCTGCGTGATGTCAGTCCTGACGCGCGACAAGGGCAGCAAGAACTGCGTTTCGATTTTCACGTTGGAACCGGCCGACTGCGCCAGCAGATGCTGCATGCCCTTCAACAGACCCACCCAATCGAGCGCTTCGCTCTTCAACTCCTGCCGACGCGCGAACGCCAGCATGCGACGTGTCAAGGAAGCGCCGCGTTGCGCGCCCTGCATTGCCGTGTCGAGCAGCGAGTGCGCTTCCGCATCGTCGGGCGGCAGATGTTTTTGCAGCAGCTCGAGGCTGCCGGTGACGGCTGCCAACAAATTGTTGAAATCGTGCGCGACCCCGCCCGTGAAATGCCCGATGGCTTCCATCTTGTGCGCCTGCCGCAGCTCCGCCTCGGCCGCCCTGCTGGCGGTCGCATCGCGCGTGACATGTGCGTAGCCCACGAGTTCGCCGCGATCGAGGATGGCCTCCAGCGTCGATTCGCCCCAGAAGCGGCTGCCATCCTTGCGCATGCGCCAGCCTTCCGTCTTCAGATGCCCGACACTGCGCGCCACTTCCAAGCCGGCCGCCGGCAGCCCGGCCTGTCGATCCTCGAGCGTATAGAAGCAGGCAAAGTTCTGACCGATGATTTCGCTCGCGTCGTAACCCTTGATGCGCTTGGCTCCCGCATTCCAGCTCACCACCAACCCATCCGCGTCGACCATATAGAGCGCGTAATCGGTGACGCTGCTCACCAGGAGACTGAAAGTGCGTTCGCTCGACTGCAGACTCGACAGTGCGGATTTGAGGTCGCGCTTCGTATCGCGAAATTTTCGCTCGAGGGTCTGGTTGACCTGTTCCAGTGTGAGGACGGCCTTCGGTTTGAAGCCGCGACGCTTGCGTGCTGCCAGAGAGGTATCGGTCATATATTCATTCCTGGTGCAAGGCGTGCGCAGTCAACGTTGACGTGGGTCACCCTACTCGTATAAAAAAAGTGAAACATGCGGTAAGTCACCATTCCGGGCATGACAGCGTTCGCGAAATCTTCAAGGGCATCGTGGTAGGCTTAACTCGTGAATAAATCAGCACTTACAGGCGCCGCTCTGGCGTGCTCTGTCCTTTACGGCAGCGCCGCAGACGCGACGACGTACACGCTCAAGAATCCCAACGACCAGGTCGTGGGCGAAGACCAGACCATCGTGACCGTCTATGAAGATACGCTCTACGACCTCGCCGCCAAGTACAGCCTGGGTTCGGAGGAGCTGATCCGGGTGAATCCGGGCGTGGATCCGTGGTTACCCGGTGCCGGCAAACAGATCATCGTGCCGGGCCGCCACATACTGCCGCCGGGTGCGCACGAAGGGATCGTCGTGAATCTCCCGGAACATCGGCTCTACTATTTCCCGAAAATCAAGAAAGGCCAACCGGTGCAAGTGGTCACCTATCCGGTCAGCATCGGAAAAATGGATTGGCGCACGCCGCTCGGCCTCACGCATGTCATTCAGAAGCAGATGGATCCATCGTGGTTTCCGCCGGAAGGTGTTCGCAAGGAACACGCGGCGGCAGGAGATCCGCTGCCGGCGCGAGTCGGACCCGGTCCCGATAATCCATTGGGCACGCGCGCCATGCGCCTGGCGGCAGGCGGCGGCACCTATCTGATTCACGGCACCAATAATCCTATCGCGGTCGGACTGGCTGTCACGCACGGTTGCATCCGCATGTACCCGGTCGACGTCGAGGCCCTCTATCCGCTCGTTCCCGTGGGCACCGACGTGCATCTGATCAACGAACCCGTCAAGGTGGCGTGGGTGGACGGCGAGTTGATGCTCGAAGCCCATCCGCCCGTGGATGCGCAAGGGCAGAGCTTCGAACCGGACGTCGAACAATTTTCCGGGTTGTTGCAGAAGGCCGTCGGTAACGCGACCGTTGCCATTCATTGGGACTATGCGCGCGACGTGCTGCAAAAAGCCGACGGCGTCATCGCAACGGTGGGTCTGGAGGCGGAAATGCCGGATCCGAGCCAGCCGCTGCCGGTGACACAGCCCACTTCGCCCGTTCAACCCCCCGCGTCACCCAGCACGGTCAAGAGCGTGGCGCCACAGGTCGGTCCTGCGCAACCGACCGCCACGCCTTGATTCGAGACGTCACGCAACGAACCGAAACGCAGCCTTTTCTGGTTTTAGCGCGGCGCCAAGACGACCGACGATTTCGCAATGCCCAGCGACGCGCCGCCACCGACGTCGCCGATGACCACGCTAAAGGTGCGGGCGCGCTGACGCGACGCCGGTAGCAGCTTGATATAAAGCGTTGCGGTCAGTTTGCCGGGCGCGAATGTCACCGCTGCGCGGTCTTGCGGTACAAAGTCCGTACCTGGCACGGCCGTTCCGGCTTGCGTCCACCACACGAAGCTCGCCTTGTCTGCGGTCGCCGTCGAGCGGCGTACATGAATTTCTGCGAAGTTCGCACTGGCCGGCAGCGGGTAAACAGCGGACGTCATGCTGATCGCATCGGCCTTCAGGGGCGCGACGCTCTTGGCATGCGGCGTGGGTGCATTGACGAGCGCTGACGGACGCGACACCGTGGGCACGGGCGTGGGTAGGGGCGACCGCACCTGCGCAGGCGCCGGTACCACGGCGGTAGGGGTCGCGGCCGCAGGGGTCACGGAGTCGGAGTTTGCGGGGGCCGACGTCATCAAGCCGGGCGCAACCACGTTGCCCGTATCGGGCGAGACACGCTGAGCGCCGGACGGCGCGGCCGTCAAGACCGCACGATTTTCTTTCGCTGTTGGCGCGACTGCATGGATATCACTGACCGAAGGGCCCGGCTTTGCCAGCGCGGTAACGTCAGCATCCGGTTTTGGCCGCGGTCGATGCGCCAGTGCCAGGGCCGCCATACCGACGACCACCAGCACCAATGCGCCGACCATGCGAACACCGGCGGCTTCACGCGACCACTGTGCGTCGAGGTACGCCCAGGCACGGGCCGCAAGACCCCATCGAGTCGAGCGCGGCAAGAGCTCGGTAACCCATTCGTGGATGTCCGATGGACGCAGCTCGCGGCGCCACGCCAGGCCGCTTTCCAGCGCCTGCCATTGGCGATTCGAAAGCCCCGTGGGCCGCGCCGGCTTCAGGTTGGACTGACGTGCTTCGGTCGCACGCACGTAGTCGAAGGGATGCCGTCCACTCAGCAATTCACCGGCCAGGCAGGCGAGCGCGAATACGTCATCGCGCGGATCCGCTCTCTGCCCCTCGAGCAGTTCGCAACTGGCATAGGCAGGCGTCAACCCCGCTGGCTTCCCCGCGGTCAAGGTCGAGCCACTCGAGGCACCGAAATCCAGGATGCGCAGGTCACCCGAGTCGAGCAGCATGATGTTCTGCGGTTTGAGGTCCGCATGCACGATGTTGCGCGCATGCGCGTGCGCGAGGCCCTCGGCTATTTCACGAATCACCGCCCACGCGCGTTCGCGTGGAATGGGCTGCGGCTGGCACTGCTCCATCAGCAGGCTCAACGGCGTGCCCTGCAGATATTCCATCGAGAAAAAGTCCAGATCGCCATGGCGATCGATCTCGAATACCTTGATTACCGTGGGGTGCGACAGGCTTTGCGCGCAATAAAACTCGCGCCGCAGTTTGGCCAGCGCCGAAGGCTTGCGCAGCGCGCTGTCGTGCAACACCTTGATGGCAACGTGGCAGTCCGTTTCGCTGTGCTCGCGCCGCACCCGATCCAGGGCCTTGTACACCGTGCCCATGCCGCCGCTCGCGACCAGACTCTCGATCACATAGCGATCCCGCAGCAGCTGGCCTACTTCGAGCTCGGGGCCCGCGTCGGGCGCCAAGCCGTCCAGCCGATAAAGTATTGCCTCCGCAGGCGGCGCTGCAACGCGCTCCATCGCACCCGCGCGCGCGCGGAGTGACCGAAAATCCACCGGAAAACGCCGGGGTGGCTGGGCCGGGACGTTGAGCTGAGCGTGCTCTGAAGCCGGCACCGGTATCGGCACAGGCGCACGTCGCGATGTGGGCACATGCAACGCACGACGCGCAATCTTGGACTCGATGGACCTGAACAGGTCCGCAGGCACCTGGCCACGTCGATAGTGCTGGTCCAATAGCGCAACCACATTCCAGGCAGCGTCGGGAACGGCCTCGCTGTACGCCGACACCTCGTCCACGAAATCATCTTCGCTGCACTCGCCGCGCAGCAATGCATCGAGCCGCGTGCGCCAGTTCGGTTCGAGCACGGCCACCGTGTCACGGTTGTCCGTCATGTCTTCGGTGGCGAAAGCCTGATGAGCCCCCTGCCGCACCTTTTCGGTCGACTTAGCCAACGCAGACCCGCCCCTTAATGCCGTGCATGCACTCTCGTATGTAAGTCATTGAGCAAATTGGAGTCAAGTTATTACGCGGTAATAGTGCGAAGTACTTCACGAAATTAATGTGCGCTGCCATATGTTGCGGTGCCGTCCAAGCAGTGGTGCCGGGATTGCAGCTTTCCATGCCGATCGTTCCTCTACTATGTAACGCATCATGGAACGCAACCTTTTAAAGACGGTTTTATACGTCGACGACGAGCCCGACATCCGTGAAATCGTTGCACTGTCGCTGGGACTGGTCGACGATCTGACCATTCATACCTGCGGTTCGGGTGCGCAGGCGATTGCCGGGCTACCGTCCATCCAGCCCGACCTGGTGCTGATGGACGTGATGATGCCTGCCATGGATGGACCGGCGACTCTGGGGCAAATGCGCGCCGACCCGGCCACGGCGCGGATTCCGGTGGTGTTCGTAACGGCCAAGGCCATGCCGCAACAGATAGCGCAGTTGCGTGAATTAGGCGCAGCCGGTGTGATCGCCAAACCCTTCGATCCCATGCTGCTGGGTCAGCAGGTGGTGACGATGTGGGAGCAGATGGCGGATGAGTGAAGCCGACAAGCATGTCGCCATGCGCGCGCAGCTGAAAGAACTGGCGGCGCAGTTTCTGCAGCGCTGTTTGGCAGACATGACCACCGCCCACGCATTGCTCGGGCGCCTGTACGGCGGGGAACCCGAGGTCATCAATGACCTCGCGCAGCTCGCACATCGGGTCGCCGGTACGGGCGGCTCGCTCGGCTTTGACAGCATCAGTCGATCAGCCGCCGCAATCGAGCGATTCGCCGAACGGCAGATCGCCGGCGAGCGGCCGGATCCGCGCGCACCGCAAAGTCTCGCGGAATTGACGATCGCCCTCGAGCGCGACGTCGCCGCGGCCTTGCGCGCGGTTTAAAAGCCGCCGTCAGGCAACGGCCAGCGCCGCTTCGACAGGGCTGCCCGGCAGCTCGACGAAGAACGTCGTGCCCTCGCCCAAGCTGCTGTTGAAGCCGATGTGGCCCCCCATCTGTTCGACCAATGCTTTTGAAATCGCCAGCCCGAGGCCGGTGCCGCCGAAGTGACGTTTGGCAGAGCCGTCTGCTTGTGAAAATTTCTCGAACAAGTGCTTCTGGAATTCTTCCGAGATGCCGATGCCCGCATCTTCCACTTCCAGCCGCACCATCTCACCGGCCGGGCTTGCACGCACCAGCACCGTCGTCCCCGGCGAGAACTTCACCGCATTGGAGAACAGGTTGGTCACCACCTGCATCAGGCGGTCCGGATCGGCATACACCTCGAGGTCCGGCGTCGCGCTCTCGAGCACCACATTGACATGATATTGTCCGGCGTAGGCCGTGTTCATGACAATCGCCTCGCGCAGGAACATCTCGATGCCGAGCATGGTCGGCTGGAGTTCGACTTTTCCTGAATCGATCTTCTCGATATCCAGAATGTCGTTGATGATCAACATCAGGCGTTCGCTGTTCTGATGAGCGATGTGAATCATGGCAGCAACCTTGGCCGGCAGCGCACCGAGGGCACCGCCGTTCAGAAGTCCCAGGGAGCCGCGGATCGACGTGAGCGGGGTGCGCAGCTCGTGGCTGACGGTGGCGACGAACTCGCTTTTCAAACGGGCCACTTTCAGGCGCTCCGAAATGTCTTCGATCTGGGTGACGAAATACAGCGGCGTCTGATCACGATCGCGCACCAGAGAGACGCTCAACAGCGCGTCGACCACGCTGCCATTCTTGTGCAAGCAGCGTTTTTCCAGCTGATAACCGGCGCGCTCGCCCGCCAACACCTGTCGCGCCAGGTCGACATCGATCGCCAGATCATCCGGGTGCGTGATGCGCTGTAAATCGATTCGCATCAATTCCTGTTCGCGGTACCCGAGCATCTCGCACAAGGAATGATTTACCTGCAGCATCTGACCGTCCGGATGAATCAGCGCCATGCCGATCGGCGCATCGTCGAAGGCGCGTCGGAAACGCTCCTCGCCCAGTCGCAGCCGTGCCTCCTGCTTTTTACGTTCCGTGATGTCCTCGAGTACGAACAGATAGCCGCTAATCCTGCCGCCGGCATCGGTCAGCGCCTTCGAGGAAAGCCAGCCCGGAAAATGGCTGCGGTTCTTGCGCACCATCGTCCATTCGTGCTCGTCGGTGCGGCCCGCGCGCGTCCTCGCTACCAACGATTCGAAGCCCGGCGGCACCGCGCGGCCGAGCTCCAGCGACAGGTCGCCCGCACGCTGCGCCATCTCTGCACGGTCGTGCCAGAGCACGGGGGTCGCGGTGCCGATGACATCGGCAGCCGCATATCCGAGCCATTGCGCGGCCCTGGCGTTGAAGGTGGTCACAGTGCCGTGCGCGTTGGTCGAGACGATGGCGTAGTTCACCGAATCGAGCATCACGGCCTGAAAGGTCGACAAGTCTCGCAGCCGTTCCTCGGTGAGTCGGCGCCGTTCGAGTTCCCGGCCTGCCTTGATCTGGGCATGCGCCAGCATCAACGCGGCCAATATGCTCGCGATGATCAGGATCAGCGTGGTGTTGTGAAAGCTGTCGTCAGCGTGTGCGTCGCGAACCCGCAATTGCAGCTGGATCCGGTGCATCAGTGTTGCCAGATCCGCCCGAAAACGATCGACCGCGGCGCGGCCAGTGCCGATCGACTCGAATGCGGCAGCGGCCTCCAGACCCTTGGCATCGCGAATCGACAAGAGCTGCTGCGCATAGTCGCGGATCACCCTGAACTCTGCTGCCAGTGGTGCCACCAGCGCATGCAGCTCGGGGTCGGTGGCGGTAAGCGCGTCCAGCACCTCGAGTTGCTGCGGGACAGACTGACTGCCCTCGCGGTATGCCTGCAGCGATGCTTGCTGCCGCGTCAGGACGTAACCCCGCGCGCCGCGCAGCATGTCGGCGACGTCGCCGAGCAGGTCCTGCGCGGTGCTCAAGGTTTCATAAGCCTGCTTACGCGGACCGTATGACGTCTTCAACTGCACCACGCTGAGTGCGGCCAGCAGCGTCACGGTCACGATCAAGGCGAACGGTGCGGCAACCGGCAGCCACCGCACCACATCCAGATGCCGTCGATACGACGTCTTCCAGGTCCAGACACCGAGTGTCATGCTGAGCCACAGCAGCCCGAGGGTCGTATCCGGAGCCTGCGTCGCATACGGCCCCCAGATGAGTGGCATATCCAGAAAATGGCAAACGATGTCGACCGACGCGGCCACGAACACGAGGCATGCCATCACAGCCGCGAGGCCGGTGCGCCACGCGACGGTCGCAGACGTCGCGCACAACATCAATGCGGCGCCGATCAAAGCGAATCTGATCGCGGTTTGCGGCGCAGGCCGCCCCAGAAAGAGGTCCGCAGGCCCGAGATAATCCTGGATCAGCAGTTCATCGATCCCGAAGCTGCGGCCGGTGAAGTATTCCAGCAGGGTTGCCACGGCGATCACGACGACGATGCCGGCGAGCGTCCACGTCAGCCGGTAGCGTCTGCGCTGCAGCAACATCAACCCGGCGCCGCAAAACACGAAGCACAGCGCGGTGTTGAATTTCATTGCCATGAGACTCAAGGTCCACGGCAGCATCGCGCTGATATGCGCATACCAGCCGGCGCCGATGAGCATGCCAAACAAGCAGGCGGCGCCGCCGCCCCAGAATATCGCGCGGTCGATCCAGCCGCCGCGGACGGACTGCACAGCCGCGTTCAACATGTGATTGATCGCATCGTTGCACAATAGGGCGTTCAACGCAGTGAAACTCACGAGAAGTGCTCAGTTCCGCAGCGCCGGCGCGTGCGCGCTCTTGCGACGTGCCTTGGCGTACTGCAGCACGAACTGATTTAATGCCGCGATGTATTCATTTCTGTACCGCAGTGCGCCGGCCACACTGCTTGCTCTGATGTTCCTGCAATCAGCGGCGGCTGGCGCAACCGCCGGCAACGCGGACTCGACCTTACGCGATCTCTACACCGAGGAGTGGGCCTGGCGCGAGAGCGAGATACCGGATGGCGAAGATGCCGTGAAGCCGGTGCAGGACCATCTGCCCAGGGTCGACCCGCGATCCCAGGCCATGCACCTGCAAAAGTGGCAGGACGTGCTGCGGCAACTCGAGGCAATCCCGCGGGACGCGCTGTCGCCCGCCGAGCAACTGAACTACGACATCTACAAGCCGCAGATCGAGACGCTGATCCGCAGTCAGCAGTTCCGCGACTTCGAGATGCCGGCCAATTCGGACTCGGCGTTCTGGACCGACATCGGTTACACCGCGCGCAAGCCTTTTCGCACGCCGCGGGACTATCGTGCGTGGCTGGCCCAGATGCGCGACATTCCGCGCTACTTCCACGAACAGATGGATGAGATGC
>CAZZZU010000079.1:5231-19284 GCA_964658805.1 uncultured Steroidobacteraceae bacterium | reverse complement strand
AGTCTCTGGATGCGGAGATCGCAAGCCGGCCGGCCCTAAGGCATGCTGCCCCCATTTGGCTGGCTGATCTGTTCCGCGCCGACTGGCCGGTGCGCTGGACCCAGCTGCTCGCGGCCAGCGATGGGCAGGCGCCCATGTGGTTGCGGGTGAACGCGCGTGTCAGCAACGCCGATGACTATGTGGTGCGCCTCGAGGCTGCGGGGTTGCGCGGCCGCAGCGACCCGCGGGTTCCCTATGCCGTAGAACTCGAGGTGCCATGCGATGTGCATGCGCTGCCGGGATTCGCGCAGGGCGACGTGTCGGTACAGGACATCGGCGCGCAGTGCGTTGTCTTCCCGCTGGCGCTGGCCGCCGGGCAGCGCGTGCTGGACGCTTGCGCGGCGCCGGGCGGCAAGACTGCGCTGATTGCGGAACGGCAGCCGGAACTCGCGGCGCTGCTGGCACTGGATGTAGATGCGGCGCGCCTCGAACGCGTCCGCGACAACCTCAACCGCGGGCATCTCGAGGCCACCGTGCTGACAGGAGACCTTGCGGCGACCAAGGCGTGGTGGGAGGGCAAGCCGTATGGGCAGCCGTTTGACCGGATCCTGCTCGACGCACCGTGTTCCGCCCTTGGCGTGATTCGCCGTCATCCGGATATTCGCCTACGCAAATCGCCGGCGAAAATCGACAAGCTGCCGACGCAGCAGCGGCGTCTGTTGGCGGCTGCCTGGAATCTGCTCGCGCCCGGTGGCCGTCTGGTGTACGCCACCTGCACGGTGGCGCGTGCTGAAAATCGTGCTGTGATCGGCGCGTTTCTCGCCAGCGTGACGAATGCCGAGGTGGTGCCGGTCGATACCTGGGAGGGTTGGCCGGGGTTCGGCGAGCGCGATGAATTCGGCGTGCAGATTCTTCCCGGCGAAGCGGGCGCGGACGGCTTTTACTATGCTGCGCTGACAAAAAGATGAAAGCCGTACGCCCCGTCATCCTCCTGTTGAGCGTGTTGTTGGTGCTGTGGGCACCCTGGCTGCGGGCTGACGGCCTGGAGGGTCGGTGTGAGGTGCGCAATGCCGACATCGAGCTGCGAGCCGGGGTGTATCACATGAATGCGCGGCTCGACCTGCCCATCAGCGACGCCGTGCGCCGTGGTCTGGCTGAAGGCGTGCCGCTGAAACTCGAGCTTGATCTCGAGATCGAGCGGGTACGGCAGCTGTTGCCCAACTCCAAGGTGGCTGAACTCACGCAGCATTATCAGTTGCAATACAACGCGGTCAGCGCACGCTACACGCTGCGCAACGACAACAGCGGACAGCAGCAGTCGCTCGGCAGCCTCGAGGCGGCAATCGACCAGATGTCCGAGGTGCGTGGGTTGCCGGTGCTCGACAAGTCGCTCATCGCCGCGGATCGACGCTATGAAGCAAATCTGCGCGCCAAGATCGATTTCGGCAGCGTGCCTTTCACGATGCGATTGCTGATGTTTTGGGTCAGCGACTGGCATCGCGAGAGCGATTGGTACACCTGGACTTTCGAACCATGATGCGCAAGTACGGCTCGACCGTGTTGGCCTTCGTCGGAATTGCGCTGTGGCTGGTGGCGCTCTACCTGCTTGCCTCGGCAGCGCAGAACTCGGCCGCCTTCGATCGCTGGCTGCCGTGGATACTGCTCGTGAACGTCTGCGGCCTGTTGACCGTGGGCGTCATGCTCCTCACGAAACTGAGGCGCCTGGTGCGCGACTTCCGGCGCAACGTGCCGGGCTCGCGCCTCAAGGCCCGCACCGTCGCCATCTTCAGCGCGCTCGCCGTGGCGCCCATCCTGGTGGTCTACTATTTTGCCCTGCAGTTTCTGAACGGCGGCATCGACAGCTGGTTCGAGCTCGAAGTCAGCCAGGGTCTGAAAGACACCCGCGAATTGTCGCATGCTGCCCTGGAAGTTCGAGTACGCGAATTCCTCGCGCAGACGCAGGCAGTGGCCCGCGCGCTGGCACCGTTGCCGGATTATCAGCTGGCTGAATCGGTGGACCGGCACCGACGCGAGTCGAGTGCGGTGGAATTTACCGTGGTGGGACCGCAGGGTCGCATCCTGGCCGTGAGTTCTGACCGGCCCATGGACACGCTGCCGGTGCCTGCCACGGACGAGATGCTGTTGCAGCTGCGGCGCGGCCGGCCGTACGTGAATCTGGATACGGATGCAGTGGGTGGATACGTGATCCGTGCCGCGGCGCCGCTCGACGAGAGCAGCAGCAGTGCGACGCGGGTGCTGATTGCGTTGTATCCGGTGCCGCAACAGTTGAGCCAGCTGGCCGACACGGTGCAGCGTTCCTATACGCAATACGCGAAGCTGGTACAGCTGCGCCGGCCGCTGAAATCCACCTTCCTGCTGATCTTGTCCTTCGTGGTGCTGATGTCGCTGATCGCTGCGGTGTACGGGGCATTCTATGCGGCGCAACGCCTGGTGCAACCGGTACAGGACCTGATCGAGGGCACCCGCGCGGTGGCCAAAGGCAACTACGACACCGAGTTGCCGCCGGCCTCGCGCGACGAGCTCGGATTCCTGGTGACCTCGTTCAATGACATGACCAAACAGCTGGGACGCGCACGCGAGGAGACGCGACGCAGCCAGCAGGCGGTGGAAGCAGAGCGCGCCGGCCTCGCGGTCATTCTCGCCCGTCTGTCCACCGGCGTCGTGTCGCTCGAAGCAGATCTCACGGTGCGCACCGCGAATCAGGCGGCGAGCGCGATTCTGGGCGTCGATCTCGAGGCGGCAGTTGGCCGGCGCTTCAATGAATTCGTGGCCGACAGTAGCCTGTTCAACCAATTTCTCGGCGTGATCAAGAACCGACTGGCGGAGGAGCCGCACGACTGGCGCGAGCAAATCGATCTGCTCTCCGAGTCGGGCAAACACGTGTTGATGTGCGCCTGTACTGCCTTGCCGAACGAGGCTGGAGCGCCTGGTGTCGTGCTGGTGTTCGACGACATCACGACCCTCCTGCAGGCGCAGCGTGATGCTGCCTGGGGCGAAGTCGCACGCCGCCTGGCGCACGAGATCAAGAATCCGTTGACGCCCATCCAGCTGTCGGCAGAGCGCATGCGGCGCAAATTCCTGGCCAGCATGAATGCCGAGGATGCACAGATCCTGGAGCGTGCCACCCACACCATCGTGGCGCAGGTCGATGCGATGAAACAAATGGTGAACGCGTTCAGCGAATACGCACGAGCGCCTGACATGCAATTCTCGCGCTTCGACCTGAACCAGCTGATCACCGAGGTGGTGGATCTTTATCGGGCCCAGGCGCGGAACGCGGAAATCGTTCTTGACCTGAATCCCCACCTTCCACTGATCTCGGCTGATCGCTCGCGGCTGCGTCAGATCCTGAACAATTTGTTGACCAATTCTTTGGAGGCCACGGAGGGCAGGCCGGCGGCACGCATCGAAATCGAAACTCAAGTGGCAGACGATGGTCCGAAGATAGGGGGGCACGCCGTGATCAGGGTGGCCGACAATGGACCGGGCTTCCAGCGTGATCTGATCGGCACGGTATTCGATCCCTATGTCACCAGCAAACCCAAGGGGACGGGCCTCGGCTTGGCGATCGTAAAGAAAATAGTCGAAGAACACGGCGGACGCATCGAGGCCGAGAATCGGCGCGCCGGGGGCGCCCGCGTGAAGATCTTGCTGCCACTGAGCGACGCGGGCCGTACCGGTATCGTGCGGGAGTCACGCAAGACCGAATTAAGGAGAGAGAGGGTATGAGCGCGTCCAGAATATTGGTGGTCGACGACGAAGCGGACATTCGCGGTTTGCTCAAGGAAATCCTCTCCGAGGAGGGTTACGACGTCGATATCGCCGCCGATGCCAGCCAGGCGCGGTCATCGCGCGCGGCACAGATCCCGGATCTGGTGCTGCTCGACATATGGATGCCGGACACCGACGGCATCACGCTGCTGCGCGAGTGGTCGGTGACGGATGGCTACGACTGCCCGGTTGTCATGATGTCGGGGCACGGCACGGTGGAGACGGCAGTCGAGGCCACGCGCCTCGGCGCCTTCGACTTCGTCGAAAAGCCGCTGTCGCTGACCAAGCTCTTGCGAACCGTGGAGCGCGCGCTCGATGCCGGCCGCCGCAAGCGTCTGTCGACGCGCTCGCAGGGACCGAATCTTGCGGTGCCAGTGGGCAAGGCGAAGGTGACGCAGACGCTGCGGGAACAGGTGCAACACGCGGCCTCGGCGGCCTCGCCGGTTTTGTTGCTCGGTGAGCTCGGCTCCGGGCGTGAGGCCTACGGGCGATACCTGCATTCCTTGAGCGCGCGCGCCGCGAAACCTTTTTTCACGGTGGCGGCAGCCGGGCTCGGACAGAATCCGGAGACGGTGCTGTTCGGCAGCGAACGCGATGGGCGTGTCGAAGCGGGTGCATTCGATCAGGCCAGCGGCGGCTCGCTGTACATCGGCGGTCTCGAAGATCTGAGCGGCGAGGCGCAGCGCGCCTTGCTCGGCGCCATCGATCAACAGGGCTATACGCGGGTGGGCGGCCAGCAGCGCGTGCCGCTGAACGTGCGTTGGATCTGCTCGGCGCAGGAGGGCTTTGAAAATCGCTCGTCGCCGGAGCCGTTTCGCCGTGACCTGCTGTCGCATTTGAACGTGATCACCTTGAAAGTGCCGCCGCTGCGCGATTACGCGGAAGACGTTCCGGATCTGTTGCGTTACTACGTGGACCGGCTGGTCGACGATCAGCATCTGCCGCTGCGGCGCTTCAGCGTGGCGGCGCAGAACCGGCTGCGCAATTATCCGTGGCCCGGCAACATCAAGGAATTGAAGAGTCTGGTACAGCGGGTGTTGATCCTGGGCGCGGGCGAAGATATTGCGCTCGAGGAAATCGAGCGTGAGCTCGCCGTGAAAATGTCGGTGGACGAGCCGCTGGTGAAGCAGGATCTGCTTGCGTTGCCCTTGCGCGAAGCGCGCGAACAGTTCGAGCGGGCCTACCTCCAGCAGCAACTGCTGCTGTGCAACGGCAAGGTGGGTCAGCTGGCCAAGCGGGTCGGTATGGAGCGCACGCATCTGTATCGCAAGCTGCGCGCGTTGGGCGTCGATTTTCGTCAGTTGGGCGAGGACTGAAAGGAGCCTTGCGCCGCGCGGTGCAGCAAGGCGATGAAGCGCGGATCGGCGTGCAGGAAGTCGAGCAACGGTTCCCGTTGCATGGCGTCCATGAGCACTGAGCGGTCTTCGTAGGCAGCCTCGAGCCAGTGCAGCGTCGCGTCGGCGTCGCCCAGCGCGGCGTATGCCAGGACCAGGTCAGCGGCAGGTATGAAGCGCTGCCGCGACAGGGCAACGACGCGCTCAACCTCGATACGCGCTGCCGCGGCGTGGCCTTGGATGGCTAGGGCCGCCGCCAGAAAACCGTAACTGCCCTGGGCATGCATGTCTTCATGGCCGCGCAACGTATCCAGCGCCGCCGTGCCGTCACCCTTGGCAAGGTACATGCGGATGAGGAAACCGCGGGCGAGGTCAAAGCGATCATCGAGCTCGAGGAGCTGGCGCAAGCGCCTGATGCCTTCATCGTATTGGCGAGCGTAGAGCAGCTGCAGCGCTGCCGCGGCAGGACGCGCCAGGACGTAGGGCTCCAACCCTTGGGCGTGATCGAATTCAGCTTGAGCCCGCTCAAACTCGCCGCGAGCGCCGTAAATGATGCCGCGATAGAAATAGGCGGGGGCGTAGCCTGGGTCGAGTGCGGTGGCGCGATTCAGGTCGTCGAGGGCGCTGCGCGGATCGCGATCGTAGATCATCCGATACTGGCCGCGCGCCACGTACGCAGCGGCCAGCTGCGGGTCGATTTGCAATGCCTTGTCGAAGGCAGCGCGCGCCTGCGGAAACACGATCCGAGGGTCGCGCGCGCCGAGCACGCCGAGCAGCGAATAGCAGTCGGCCAGGCCGGCATAGGCCAGCGCGTAACGCGGATCGCGCACGATGGCCTGTTGATAGGCGTCTATGCATTGCTGCAGGGAGGATGCAGTGAGCCTGTAGTAGGCGAAGCGGCCGCTCGCATATAAAGAGTAAGCCTCTGCGTCCTCGGTACCATGCAGCGAGCGGATGTTTAGCGGGGCTGGCTGAACCGACATTGCCGTAGCGATGCGTGCCGCGATCTTGTCCTGGACATCGAAGATGCCGGTGAACGTCTCATCGAAGGTCTGCGACCAAAGCTGCTTGCCATCGCGAATTCGCAGGAGGCGAGCGTTTACCCGCAGGCGGTCACCGCTGCGCTGCAGTGAGCCATCGAGTACGGCATCCACGTGCAGGCGTTTGCCGGCGTCGATGGGATCCTGGTCGGGGCCGCCCAGGCGCCGTACCGATGAAAGCGGGGCTATCTGCCGACCGGAGCGTTGACCGATCTGTCCAATGAGCGAGTCGGTCATGCCTAGTTCCAGCGATTCGTCGCGCTCGGCCGCCACCAGGGGCTTGAAAGGCAGGATGGCGAGCGACTGGATCGGGTCCACTTGCGACAGACGCCAATAGGTTCCGCCGGCGATGACCGCTATCAGGACGATTGCGGCTGCGGCGAGCCGCGCCGGGACGAACCTCGTCCTCGAAGGAGCGGCTATGCCGGCCGGTGGCGTCGCGGTCTGGGTGGCTAAGGTTGCTGACGTGGCCGGCGGTAGGGCGGCAACAGCGGTCGCAATCTCACCCCCCGTGACCACGGTTACCGGGGCGACGAATCGGTAGCCCTTGCGCGGCAAAGTAGCGATGTAGCGGTTTTCGCCGGGCGATTCGCCGAGCAGCTGGCGCAGGCCGGAGATCACCTGCGACAGGCTGTTCTCTTCAACGATGACGGCGGGCCAGAGTGCCTGCAACAGCTGGTCCTTGCTCAGCGGCTCGCCAGCACGCTCGACCAAATATTTGAGGGCGTCGTAAGTCTTGCCGGTCAGCGGAACGGGATCACCCGCGTCAGTCCGTGACAGGCGTTGTTGACCCACATCGAGCACGAAATCGCCAAACCGGTAGCGCAGCGCCGTGTTTTGCATCTGTTCAGAACAAATCAGAAGTTTTCAGCGGCCCGCAAAAGATCTTCTCCCTGACGATGCGCAATCTCCACCCTGCCTGATCCAACGGGGATCTTCATGGGAGACGAATACATGTTATCTGACGGGGCTTTGCCGAATGTCGCGCGGGCGCGATCGCGCGAGAAATATTTTTATCTTGGGATGGCACTGGTGTGCGCCGGGGTGGTGTTCGAAGGCTTCGCGCCGACCTACTTTCTGCGCTCCTGGTCAGATCTCCCGCCGCTCACCTGGGTGGTGCATCTTCACGGTCTGGCATTCAGCGCCTGGATTGGTTTGTTCGTGCTGCAGTCCGCGCTGGTCAGAGCGGGGCGCCGTGACCTGCATCGTCATTTCGGCATGGCCGGGTCTGGGCTTGCGATTGTCATGATCTGGATGGGCACGGTCGTGGCGGTGAACAGTACGCGCGCGCACTTCCTGGCCGGCACGCTGATGGTCGGCTTCCCGCCCCTGGTGTTCCTGGCGCTGCAGCTGCTGGATCTGGTTCAGTTCATGGTGTTCGTCGCCCTCGCGATTACCTGGCGCAAGCGTCCCGAGACACACAAGCGTCTCATGCTGCTCGCAACGTTGAGCATCATCGCGCCTGCCATCGGCCGGCTGCCGCTGCCGCCGTTGTGGAAATTTGCGCTACCCATGGTTGCGGTCGTGGGCTGCATGCTGTTCGACCTGGTGCGCCGGCGCAGAGTACACCCCGCTTTTCTCTGGGGCGGGCTGGCGTTCCTGGCTGCGACGCCGCTGCGCGTAGCGATCGGCAAGACGCCGCCGTGGCAGGAGTTCGCACGCTGGTTGCTGACCTGACCTAAGCATGCCGCGGCCTGCGCGGCGTCCTTGGCGCGCTTCGCATATGCTGTGCATTGATGAAACGCTTCAGGTTCGATCGGCGTTACGCACTCTGGACTGTCACGTGCGCGGCTGTCGCACTCGCGGGGTTGGCCGCCGGCGTAATGGGATGGAGCGGCTGGCTGTGGGAGGTTGCGCAGGCGTCGGGTCTGGGGGCAGCGGGCGTCTGCCTGCTGTTGTGCGCATGGCCGGTCCGTCCGCGCGAGGCGCAACCGCCCACGGTCCTGACCTTGCGCGGGCACGAGTGGCTGGGGTGGGCGGCGCTCGGCGGCGTGCTGCTGCACGTGATCGGATCAGTGCTGGCCGAGCCGCAAGCGATCGAGTACCTGAAGTGGTCGGCACCGCGTTACCAGTGGGCTGGCGTGGGTGCCTTGCTGCTGCTGGTCCTGATGGTATTCGGCAGCAGCGCGCGCGTGCGGCGCCGCTTTGCCAATCACCGCGCCTTTCAAGTCGTGCACGTCATCATTGGCTGCGTGGTGCTGGCGGCCGCGACGCTGCATGTGGTGGTGACCGCGCGGCAGGTGGGCGGGGGCGTGAAGCGTTGGCTCTTCGAGGCGATCGCCGTGGGAGCACTGGCGATGCTCCTGCGGCGACGACGCGTGCGCACGGGCGCCGGCATTGCGACGGGTGGCCCGCAGTTGGCATTCGGGCGCAACTCGCGCGTAGTAGCGGTGTGCATTGGCGTGCTAATGGTAGCTTGCGTGTCATTCGCGGCGCATCGCACCCGACTCGCGCTGCGTGAACCCATGTTACCGTTGACCGCGCATACGCTGCCGCTGGATTTTCCGCACGCCAAGCACACGCAGGTGAACTGTCTCACCTGCCACCACAACTTCGCCGACGGCAAAGGCTTCGAGAATTGTGTGCTATGTCATCAGAGCAGGCGCACGGATCTGAAGGTCGGCGTGGAGGCGCGGTTTCATGACTTTTGCCTGGAGTGTCACCGGCATCCGGAGGCTGCACTGAAAGGCCACGGGCCCGTCAGCGGCTGTGTGGGATGTCACCACAATACATTGACGCAGTGAAACGGCGCCGTCACATCATTGCAACACTTACGCGGTGCGTTGACTCATGTGCGACATGACGACGCCTACGGCGGCGACACCGAGCGTCTTCACGAGCGTCGGATGCTGGGCATAGAAGGATCCGAGACGGTCCACGACTGAGTCATCATGCTGCTGGGCATGCGTGGCCAGCGTGCTCAGATCGGCGGGCGAAACCTGCGCCGCCTGTGTGGGGGTGATGGAGGCAGTGGCCGGATTCCCGCTGCTGCTACCCAAAATGCGACCGAGGATGCCACCGCCCGCGGTTGCTGCGGCTGCGGGCCCGAATGTTTTCAGCAGTTCATTCAGCATGCCAGCCTTCTGTTCGGGATTTGACTGCGCAAAGAGATTCCCCAGAACCTGCCCCAGGCCAGGTGTGGCATCCGAGCGCAGCGCCGCGGCTATGCCACCGCCCAATTGACCGGTGGTTGCTTGCTGACTCACCGTGTCGAAATGCCCGAATACGTCACCCGTGGGCTGGGTACCCGGTTGAGAATAGTGTTTCAGAATGTCGAGAAGTCCCATAGTTTCTGTCTCAGTTGATGGTTGGTCGAAGTCGCAACGCTAACTTCTATAACTTTGCGCGTTGTAGGTTTCCCTCTGCACGTCGTGTCGGCATCGCGCGCAATTTCAAGGCGCGGTCAATCCCAGGCTACTTCGGAGGCGCGTGCCGCGGCCGGGGGTTTGGCGAAGCGCTGTGCGAGCGCGGGCAGGACGAGCAGATTTAAAAGGGTGGAGGACACAAGACCGCCGAGCACAGTGATGGCCATGGGGCCTTCAATCTCCTCGCCGGGACGGTGAAGGTTGAAGGCAAGTGGCGCGAGGGCGAGCGCGGTGACGGCCGCGGTCATGAAGATAGGCACCAGACGTTCGTTGGCGCCGCGCAGGACGGTGTCGAGATTCCAGGGGGCTTGCTCGTGATCGACCAGGTGCTCGTAGTGCGCGAGCTGCAAAATGGCGTTGCGGGCGCTGATGCCGAATACGGTGACGAGCCCAACCGCGGAACCCAAGGTGATGCCGACCCCGCTTGCATAGATGGCAATGATGCTGCCGATGAGGCTGAAGGGCAGATTGATCAGCACCAGCCAGCCGTTGGCGCGCCAGCGAAAGGCGATCATCAACACGACGAGGATGGCGGCAACGGCGAGGAATCCATATAAGAGCAGCTGCTGCTGGGTGGTTTCGGCGGCTTGCGCAGCGCCGGTGAACTCAACATAGAAGCCCTTGGGTAGGGCAATCCGGCCGACCTGCGCCTGAGCATCGGCGACGACCGCAGCAAGAGTGCGTCCACTGACGTTGAAATTGACGCTGACGAAACGTTGCCCGGCTTCGTGGGTGACGTTGTAGCGATCCTTGGCGAAACGCACCCTGCACACCTGCTTGAGCGGCACGGGGCCATTGGGTCCGGCGATCATGAGGTTTTGCAGATCTTCGGGGCGGCGCCGCAGGTCGTCAGGAAAAATAATGACGGTGTCGACGGTACGCACGCCAGAGTAGCTTTGCCCGACGGTGACCCCGGCATAGGCGGTTGCAATGGTGTCGAGCACTGCTTGCGAGGTAAGGCCGAGCGCTGCAAGTTTGTCGGCATCGATCTGCAACGACACGGTGGGCGTAGCGCTCGCCTGCTTGAACTGCAGGTCCA
The DNA here is from genome assembly GCA_964658805.1 of uncultured Steroidobacteraceae bacterium. Lineage (GTDB taxonomy): Bacteria > Pseudomonadota > Gammaproteobacteria > Steroidobacterales > Steroidobacteraceae > Bog-1198. The sequence goes on along the minus strand of CAZZZU010000079.1, from coordinate 8,735 downwards.
CCACGCCGGGCATTTGCTGCAGATCATGTGCGATCTGCGTGCCGACGTGGTCGAGGCCGTCGAGGTCGTCGCCGAACAGTTTCACGGATACCTGGGCGGGGGCGCCGGTCAGACTTTCGCTGATGCGATCGCCCAGGAACGTGACCACTTCGGAATCGATGCCGCCGTACGCCTTGAGGATGGCGCGCAGATCGCTCTGCGCCTGCTGTTCATCGACGGCCACGTCTTTCCTGAGCTCGACGTGGAATTCGCTTTGGTGCAAGCCCCAGGTGTCTTCGCCCAGTTCGGCGCGACCGACTTGCTGTTCGATGCTGAGGACGTACGGCAACTTCATCACATCGGCGCTGATGCGCTCGCCGAGGCGCAGCATCTCCGCGCGCGAGGTGCCGGGAACGTCGGTGCCCACCTGCAGCACGTAGTGACCTTCACGAAAATCCGGCATGAAGACGCCGCCCAGGAATGGCACGGCGGCGCCGGCGGCGACCGCACCGAGAGCCAGCAGCGCGGCAACAACGGTGAGATGGCCGACGCAGAACTTCACGACGCGCACCTGGCCGCGGCGCATGAAGTCGAGCCAGGCGGCATGTCGTTCCGCAACACCGTCGCTCAACAACAGCGCACATAGCGAGACTGTGATGGTCATGGCGATGAGCAGCGAAGCAGTTACCGCGAAGATGAAGGCGAGCGCCAGGGGCCGGAGGAAATGCCCTTGCACGCTCGGCGTGAAGAGCTGCGGTACAAAGGCAATGATGGCAACCACGGTGGCAAAGACCACAGGTTTGCGTACCTCGAGTGAGGCATCGCGAATCACGCGCAGGCGCGGCTGCGGCGTAGCGGCGGCCGCATTGAGACGCAGTCGCCGCAAAATATTCTCGATGTCGATGATGGCGTCGTCGACCAGCACGCCGAGACCCACGGCAAGGCCGCCCAGCGTCATGGTGTTGAGCGTTTCGCCCATGGCGTCGAGCACCAGGATGGCGGCGAGCAGCGAGAGCGGGATGGCTGTGAACGCAATGAAGGCTGCGCGTACATTGCGTAGAAACAGATAAAGCACCACGAGGATCAAGGCGGCGGCGAGCAGCAATGCATGCTGCAAGTCGCCGAGCGACTGCTCGATGAAATTGGCCGGGCGGTGCAGTGCCGGATAGAGCGTTATGCCCTGGGCTTTGAGTGCGGGTGTCAGGTCGGCAAGCGCGGCTTCGATCGCGCGGGTGACATTCAGCGTGTTGGCGCCATATTGGCTGGCGAGCGCAACCATGACGCCGGGCTTGCCCATGATGAGTGCGTCACCGGATTTGAGCGCGGCACCCAGCTCAACCGCGGCGATATCACCGATGCGTACCGGCACCCCGCCGTGGTCGGCAACGACAGCGCGGCGCAGGCGCTCGAGGTCGGGCTCAGGGGTAGGGCTCTCGAGCAGGATGCGTTGCGCGCCGGTGTCGATGAAGCCGGTGCCTTTGAGGGCGAGCGCGGCACGCGCAGCGTCCGCGAGTTCGTTCAGCGTAATGCCGTAACTCAAAAGCCTGGCCGGATCCGGCTTGATCTGGACCTGGCGCACGTCGCCGCCGAAGACGATGACGTGGGCGACTCCGGGGACCGCGAGCAGCCGAGGCCGGATGATCCACTCCGCCGTGTCGCGGAGGGAGTAGGCGTCGACGGCGTCGGAGAGCAGGCCGATCTTGAGGAGATCCATGGTGGAGGACACCAGGGGCGAGAGCTTGGGTACGCCGACGCCGGTAGGCAGAGTCGAAGCGATTTCGGCAAGCCGTTCGGCGATACCCTGACGCGCGACGTGCACGTCCACGGTGTCATCAAAGTTGACGGTGATCGCGGAGAGCCCGGGAATGGAGTCGGAACGCACGGTGGCGATACCGACGGCCCCGCTCAGGGCGGTTTCGAGCCGGCGCGTCACGAGCTGCTCGACCTGCTGTGGCGCGAAGCCGGGGCACTCGGTCTGAATCTCGACCTGCGAAGGCACGAATTCCGGAAACACATCGACGGGAGCGCGGCGAGCGGCGTACACGCCGACGATGCAAAGAATCAAGGTGATGGCGCAGACCGCGCCGTAGTGCCGTGCGCAGAGTGAGATGAGCGCGCGCATCAGGCTCGCCGGCTCGCGCTGTTCAATCCTTGTCCTCAGGACTGACGTCGAGTTCCTTGGAGAGCAGCAGGCTCGCGCCGGCGGTGATCACCCGCATGCCGGGTGCGAACTTGCCCATGACGAAATAGCCCGAGGGTAGCGGCCGCGACGTGTCGAGACGCTCGCGCGTGAACGCACCGGCGTCGTGCTCGACGTAGACCCAGGCATCATCGGACGCCAGGACCAGCGCTGCGGCCGGCACCAGCACGCCCTCGAGCGGTTCGTCCTGACCGGTGGCGGCGTATGCCATGAGGCGTTCGCCCTCGGCGACCGCAGGCGCATCGATCAGTACCAGGAACGTGCGGCCGGGCATGCCGGACTCGACCGGCCCCGGCCAGACGTGTTGCGCGCGCCAGCCGCTGTCGCCTGCGCCGGCATCCATGCGCTGCAGGCGCAGGGCGGGCAAAGTGTCGCCTCGCACGGCGCCCAAGGGCAGTGTGGCGCGAACCAGTTTGAGGCGGCCGGCTGACAATCCGTCGACCAGTCCGCGTTCGGTGCCGAGCGCGCGCGCGGCGCGCTCGCCCAGCAGCGAACTCATCCTGGCTTGGGCGAGGAACACCGCCGAGCGGTCCTCAGCGTCCTGACGAATCGCCGACTCGTGTTCAGCGCCGCTGTCCGCGCCGGGTGTGCCCTCGAGCTTGCGGCTGCGTCCGAGCGCGGCATGACTCTGTGTGGCGCGCACGCGCGCGACTTCGATCTCGGAGAGCGCCTGGATCACAGCGTCGCGTCCGATGACGAGACCATAGCCGGTGGCCTCGGGATGGAATTGGGCGGCAGCGACCGGCGTCACCACGATGCCCAGCTTATCCATGGCGGTGGGATCGAGCTTGAGCGCGTCGTCGCGGTCCGACGCGGCGGGTTTCGCCGCGAGAGCCTGGCCTTCCGCTGGCTGGGCTGTTGCGGCAGCCGGTTTCTCGCCGCTGCCGCTGCCTCGGTCACAGGCGCTCAGCACGCAACTTGAAAGCGTGAGCACGGTGATGACTTTGAATCGCTGCGCCGCTTTCATCTCGCGGCAGCCAGCGCCTCGGGCGTGGCGCTCCAGGCGCCGCCCAAGGCTTTGTCGAGGTTCACCAGTGCCTGCAGCCGCGCGAGCCGGTACTGCGCGAGCTGATCCCGGGCGGCGATCAGCGTGCGCTGTGCTTCCAGCACCGAGACGTAGGGCACCGCGCCCGCATGGAAGCGCGCGTTCCAGCTGTCAAAGGCGCGCGTACTTTGAGCGACGTTGGCATCCTGGTCGACACGCTGGGTGGTTTCAACGTCGGCGAGCGCGGCGCGAATGGCGGCGCGATAGGTGAGCAACAATTCTTCTTCCTTGGCCGCCGCGGCCGCGGGGTACTCGATGGTCGTCTGGGTGGTCGCCGCGC
>CAZZZU010000079.1:0-5221 GCA_964658805.1 uncultured Steroidobacteraceae bacterium | reverse complement strand
CGGCAACGGCACGGCGCCGGCCGCCATCGAAAATGCTTTGCACGATGTCGGCGCCCAACGTGAATGAGTAACCGGTGCCTGACAGGACGTTGATGGCGGCATTGACCGCGGGATTGGCAATACCGCCGGTGGCGGACAGACTGATATCGGGAAAAAAGGCGGCGCGCGCTGCCACGAGGTCGGCATGTGCCGAACGCAACGCGTCTTCGGCAGCCACAAGGTCGGGCCTGCGGACGAGCAGTTCCGCAGGCAGTCCAGCCGAGAACGTGGGTTCGTGCAGTTCAGCCAACGGCTCCACCGTGACGTCGAAGCCTTCAGGGTTGACGCCGACCAGGACGGCGAGCGCCGCGAGGACTTCGACGCCCTGCTGTTCGAGTTCGGGAATGGCGAGCCGCGCGACGGCAACCAGCGCGCGCTGCGACGCGAGCTCGGCGGGTGTGACCAACCCGACACGATTGCGGGCCTCGAGGAAGGCGAGCACATTCTCGGTACTCTCCAGATTCTCGCGTGCCAGTGCCAGCCGCTCGCGCACCGACTGCGTCTGGAAATAGAGATTGGCGACGCCGGCTCGGGCGGTGACGCGAGCGGCGATGAGATCGGCGCGTGTGGCGTGCGCGGCGGCGGTGGCCGAGTCGCGCTCGGCGCGCAGCTTGCCCCACAAATCGAGTTCATAACTGGCGGAGAACACCGCATTCCAGTCGAACTCATGTGCGCTGTGACCGTGTGCACCGCCGGCGTAGCCGACGCCATTGGGGTTGAAGTCGACACTCGGCAGGATCGCTGCGCCCGCCTGCCGGGCCCGGGCGTCTGCCTGCTTGATGCGCGCGGCGGCGATGCCGATGTCGGTGCTGCCCTGCTCGGCACGTGCCAATAGGTTGCGCAGCGCCTCGCTGCCGAAGTCGAGGAAATCCGGCGCAGCGATCGTTGCGGCGGGCGGCGGGCCAGTCTCGGCGCCGTGCGTAAAGGCCGCGGGCATTTGCGCGTCGGGCAAGGTCGCGCGATCCGCGGCGCAAGCGCTCAGCCCAAGCACGGCGATTCCTCCGATGACGCGGTTACGGTGGTGCATGGAGACGCGACGTTACCACTGCGCCTGATCGTCGGGATAAGCATTTTTGCGAAGCGGTGCGGACGCTTTGTAGTACAGAGTTTCAGTCGCCGACGCGTACCACCATCACGTCGACGTCCGCTTTGCGAAGCGTCTGGCGCATGCGGTTCAAATCGTCGAGCTTGCTGATGGGGCCGATGCGGATCCGGTACCAGGTGTCCCTGTCGTCGACCGAGATTTTCTGAACCTTGGATTCGACGCCCTGGAGTGCGAGCTTGGCGCGCGCGCGGTCGGCATCCTGCGCATTGCGGTATGAGCCGGCTTGCAACACGTAGGTGCCGCGGCGTGTTTCGGGTGCGTACTTGATGTCGGCGTGAACGTCCTTGTCCCGCTCCGGCACGATCACTTCGAATTTGGGCAGCTGATCATAAAAATCGTATTTCTTTTCCGGCTCGTCGCCGGCGCTATCGGACGCTTCCGGCGTCTCGGTATTACGCGGCCGCCGCCTGACGGATTTGGTCTGGCCGGTGCCCTGCGCATAGGCGCCCTGCGCATCGAGTTTATGATCTTTCAGGTAGACGATGCCGGCAACGCCCAAGCCGAGCGCCAGCCCGCAAACGAGTCCCAGCCAGCCGGGGAATCCGCTGCGCGCGCGACCGATGGGCCGCCGCTTTGGCTTGACTGGTTTGTAATCGCGCGCCATGCGGAATCGCGCGGCCTTACATCGTGTCGGGTGCGGACACGCCGAGCAGTTGCAGACCGTTGCGGACCACGGTCTGAGCGGCCAATGCGAGACTCAAGCGTGCATCGCGCAGGCCTTGTTCGGCAACGATGATCTGATGCGCGCTGTAGTTGGTGTGGAAGTCGTTGGCGAGATCACGGAGGTAGTGCACCAGCATGTGCGGCGCGCGTGCCACGGTGCAGGTCATGACGAGTTCCGGATACGCGCTCAGGCGCTTCAGCAGCTGCAGCTCCTGCGGCTGCGTCAGCGTGGCCACGTTCTCGAGCCCGGCGGCCGCGTCATGGGCAAGACCGCGTTCCTTGAGTTGCCGCAGCACGCTCGCCACGCGCGCGTGTGCGTATTGAATGTAGTACACGGGATTGTCATTGGAGCGTGCCTTGGCCAATTCCAGATCAAAGTCCAGATGCTGGTCGTTGGAACGCATCACGTAAAAAAGACGCGCGGCGTCGTTGCCGACCTCGCGGCGCAGGTCGCGCAAGGTGACGAATTCTCCGGAACGCGTCGACATCTGGGCCTTCTCGCCGCCGCGGTACAAACTGACGAACTGGACCAGCCGCACCTCGAAACACTCGGGCGGACCGCCGAGCGCGATCAGGCCGGCACGCAGACGCGTGATGTAGCCGTGATGATCGGCACCCCAGACATACAAAATGTGCTGCAAGCCGCGCGCGAGCTTGTTGAACACGTAAGCGATGTCGGAAGAAAAATATGTCTTCACGCCGTTGTCGCGCACCATCACACGATCTTTCTCGTCGCCATACTCGGTGCTCTTGAACCAGAGGGCGCCGTCTTTGCGGTAGGCGTGGCCGCGCGCTTCGAGCGTGGCAAGTGCCTTGTCGATGGAACCGTCCTCGGCGAGCGAGCGCTCGGAGAACCAGCGATCAAAGGTCACGCCAAACTCAGCCAGGTCTTCGCGGATGTCGCGCAGGATGTCGTCGAGCGCGAGATCGAGCACGCGACGGTAGGCCGCGGCGCCGATGAGCGTGCGCGCGCGTACGATCAGGGCATCGATGTATTCGTCCTTGTCACCACCCTGCGGTTCGTCCGGCGGAAGGTCCGCAAACAGTTTCGCTGCGGTGACCTGAAGGCGCGCACCATCCTCGGCATGCAGTCGCCTGGCGATGTCGATGATGTACTCGCCGCGATAGCCATTGGCGGGGAACGCAAAACGTTCGCCGCAGACCTCGAGATAGCGCAGCCAGGTGCTGACCGCCAGGATTTCCATCTGCCGCCCGGCGTCATTGATGTAGTACTCGCGTTCGACCGCATAGCCGCAGGCGGAGAGCAGATTGGCGAGCGTCGCGCCGTACGCCGCATGCCGGCCGTGGCCGACGTGCAAAGGACCCGTGGGGTTCGCGGAGACGAACTCGACCTGCACGCGCCGGCCCTGGCCCGCATCCGATCGGCCGTACTGCTCGCCAGCCTTTAGCACCTGCCCGATCACCTGCTGGTAGGCACCCTCACGCAAAAAGAAATTGATAAAACCGGCACCGGCGATTTCCACCTTGTCGACAAACTCGCTCGAGGGCAGGGCGCGCACCAAGGCCTCCGCTACCTTGCGCGGATTGGTGCGCGCGGCCTTGGCGAGGCGCATGGCGAGATTGCTGGCGAAGTCACCGTGGCCCGCGTCGCGCGTCGCTTCGACCTCGATGCCGACGCCGCGCGCGGTCGCCGGAACGAGGTCTTCGGGCACGGCTTGCAGTGCAGTGTCCAGCAGCTTCGCGATCGCAGTCTTCACAAATTCGGGCCCGGCAGGGAAAGGGTCGGCAGTTTACCCGCTTTTCAATCTACTTCGATCGGGTCGACGTCCAGTGACCAGCGCAGGCCCGTCGGCCCGCGCAACGCGTCGACCCGCGGCAGCCAGCGATGCAAGAAGCGTTGCAGCGGTGCACGGGTAGGGGCTTCGAGCAGCACGTGGGCGCGGAAGTGGTCGGCACGTCGCGCCAGCAGCGCTGCCGCCGGGCCCAGCATCTTGACGTCCTGCCCGAACGGCACGCCGGCGGTGACGGCGGCGCGTAGAAACGTGTTGAGTCCGGCGCGGTCCTTCGCCTCGGCGCGCAGCAGGGCGAGCCGCGAGAAGGGCGGCCATTCAGCGGCGCGGCGTTCCTCGAGCGCACTGGCCGCAAAGGCGTCGTAGCCGGCGGTGATCAGCCGCGTGAGCAGCGGGTGCTCTGGGAACAACGTCTGGATCAATACCTCGCCGGACCGGGCTTCGCGTCCCGCCCGCCCGGCTACCTGGGTGATGGTCTGGGCGAGACGTTCGGTGGCGCGGTAGTCGGTGGCAAACAGCCCCTGGTCGGCATCCAGCACCACCACCAGACTGACTTCGGGGAAATGATGTCCCTTGGTCAGCATCTGCGTGCCGACCAGAATGCGCGCCGAGCCGCTGTGGACCCGCGCGAGCACGCCCTGCATGGCCCCACGGGCGCCCGCCGTGTCGCGGTCGAGCCGCGCGATGTCGACCGTGGGGAAAAATCGCCGCAGGGTTTCCTCGACGCGCTCGGTGCCCTGACCGACGGGGCTCAACGGCTGGCCGCATTCACCGCAGATCAGGGGCACGGGCGCATGTGCGCCGCAATGGTGACAGCGCAATTCCGCCGCGCCGCGGTGGAGCGTCATGCGGGCATCGCAATGTGCGCAAGGTGCCACCCAGCCGCAGGCGCTGCAGAACAACGTCGGGGCGTAGCCACGCCGATTCAGAAAGACGATGACCTGTCCCCCGGCGTTCAGGTGTGCGCCGATCGCCTGCAGCGCCGGGCCTGACAGGCCTTGCTCGATGGCATGCCGGCGCAGGTCGATGAGCGTCATGCGCGGCTGTTGCGCCGCGCCCGGGCGCTGCGGCAGCAGATGCTTCGCATAGCGACCGGCCGCTGCATTCTCGAGGGTTTCGAGCGACGGCGTCGCTGAGCCCAGAATCACCGGCACGCCCGCTTCACGGGCGCGCATAACGGCCAGATCGCGCGCCGAGTAACGGAAGCCCTCGTGTTGCTTGTAGGAGGCGTCATGTTCTTCGTCAACGACGATGAGTTTGAGTTCGGGCATCGAGGTAAACACCGCCGAGCGCGTGCCGATGATGATGCGCGCGGTTCCGGCATAGGCATCGCGCCAGGCGCTGCGCCGTTCCGTATCGGTGAGTCCAGAGTGCACTGCAGCCACGCCGGCTGTGAAGCGCTGCTGAAAGCGTTCCACCAATTGCGGCGTGAGTGCAATTTCGGGCACCAGCACCAACGCCTGGCCGCCGGCTGCGACCACGGCAGCAATGACACGCAGGTATACCTCGGTCTTGCCGCTGCCGGTTACTCCGTACAGCAGATGCGGTGCAAAGCTGCCGAGCGATTGCACGATGCGCGCGACGCAGTCCGACTGTGCGGCGGTCATGTCGATGGGACTGTCCGCCGCCATGACCAATGTCGCACCCGGTGCGGCGCTACCCG
>CAZZZU010000078.1:2294-19447 GCA_964658805.1 uncultured Steroidobacteraceae bacterium | reverse complement strand
GCCACGCCCGGCGTCAGCGCCGCCTGTTTCGCGGCACTCTTCCGTTCGTCGACCCATTTCTTGAATTCGTCCGGCGTGCGCACATCGACGACGATGGGCATGAACGCATGGTCGCGCCCGCACAATGCCGCGCATTGTCCACGGTAGATGCCTTCCTTGCCTGCGTCGACCTTGAACCAGAGTTCGTTGACGAAGCCCGGAATCGCAGATCGCTTGGCGCCGAAGTCGGGCACCCACCAGGCGTGGATCACGTCCTGCGAGGTGAGCAAGAGACGCACCTTGGTGCCGCTCGGGATGACCACCTGGTTGTCGACGTCGAGCAGATAATTCGGCACGGACTTCGGGTCGATGCCGGAATTGAGCTGCCGCGCGTAATTCGAGTCGTGCGCCAGCGTCGAGTAGATGTCGACCCCTTCTGCGGCATCCAAGTACTGGTACTCCCACTTCCACTGGTAGCCCGTAACCTTGATGGACAACTGCGCGCCGCGCGAGTCTTCCTGCTGCAGAATGAGGTCGGCGGCCGGCACGGCCATCACCACCAGGATCAGCACCGGAATGATGGTCCAGATGATCTCCACCTTCGTGCTGTGCACCATCGAGGTGTCAGGCACCGCGCCCTTGGAATGGCGGAAGGCGAGCAAGGCATAGATCATCGCGCCAAAGACGACCACCGCAATCCCGACGCAGATCCAGAAAACTTCCATGTGGAGGGCATACATATTCCGGCTGACTTCGGTCACCCCGGGCATCAGGTTGTAGCCGTTCGACGTGTTCGGCGAGGCGCTGCCGGCGGCGGCAGTCACGCCTGCCCAGCACATCAATAAAAGCGCACTCGAGTAGCGCAGGCCCGTGTGCCCGCCTGTCGTGCTGTGATCATCGCCACTGGTAATCATGTTCTGAACAAATCCCCTATTTCGCTACTTCAAGCGGCGGAGACTCGTTCATCCCGCCGACTAAACTACCCAAACGCTCTGCCAGGCGACGGCGATCTTCTTCCGTGAGAAAGCTGCCGACCTCGCAGGAGCGGCCATGGCTCTCGATGGTGAGGCGGCTGGTGCCGGACCGCCTGAGCGGACTGCGAAGTCTTACCTTCGCCCAATGCCGCAGGAACTCCCGTCTGGCTTCACCGTGCCGCGAGCGGGTGACGAGCTTGATCTGCGAGTCGCTGATCAGCACCGTCTGAGTGTAATGACGCCGCTTCAGGCTGGCACGCAGTGCGAGTCCGAGCGCCGCCATTTCCAGTGCCCAGAACGGCAGCACCGGCCAGAAGCCATGGAGCACGAAAATCAGCGCAAAACTCAGCGAAAACAGACATGTAATCCCGAAAAACAAGCGCGCGGCTGCCGGTTGCAGCGAACAATTCGGCGTGAGATCAATCCGCTGTTCCATGAGTCGTTAGGATAACGCGTTATCCGCCGTTGTAATCTTTAAGTTTACGGCGCATCTCTGCGAGCGACACCTGCGAATCGGGTCGCGGCGTCGGCGCTGCGGGCCGCCACGCGTGCGCAAACACCACCTCATAGGTCGCTGGAATATGGCCGTCGCGCCGCGCTCCTTCATACATCGTTTGCATCGCCGCCAGTCGCCCGCGTCCGAGTAGTGTGCGGCGGCGATCCACCGCGGCGTTGGTGGCGCCGAGTGCTCTCAGGTCCGCCATCACGGCGCTGGGGTCGGGGTATTGCAGGGTGAACGTATCCACGTCCAGCACCGGGGCGGCGAAGCCGTTGCGCGCCAGGGCATCGCCGAGATCGTGCATGTCGATGAAAGTATGCACATGCGGCAGGGCGTCGACCGCGGCCCAGGCCGCCCTTAGCTCGCGTAGTGTATCCGGCCCGAAGGTGCTCAGGGCAAGCAGGCCGTTTGGCGCCAGGATACGTGCAAATTCGGCGAAGATAAGCTCAGGATCGCACCACTGAATCACCAGATTACTGACGATAAGGTCGACCGAGGCAGTCGCGAGCGGTAATTCTGTCAGATCCGCACAGACGCGGCCGAAGCGGCGCAACCAGCGGCGCTGGCGCCCTGCGACCCGCAGCATGCCGATGGAGTGATCCACCGCCAGCACCAGTGCTTTGGGGTAGCGCTTTTGCAAAGCACGGCTGGCGTGCCCGGTGCCGGCGCCGGCATCGAGCACCACGCCCGGTGACAACTGGATCAGGTCGAGTCGCTGCAGGAGCTCGTCCCGCACACGGGTTTGCAAAACGGCAACTGCATCATAGCCCTCGGCAGCGCGATCGAAAGCGCGTCGCGCCCGGCGCGTGTCGAGACCGAAACCGTCCGGGCTAAACGACACCGGCAGCAGGGTTGGCCGTTTCCGGCTTGATGCCAAGTCGCTCGAACAGACGCTCGTCGTCGCGCGTATCGGGATTGCCGGTGGTCAGCAATTTGTCGCCGAAGAAAATCGAATTCGCACCGGCCATGAAACACCAGGCCTGCATCTCGTCGCTCATGGCGCGCCGGCCGGCCGCCAGGCGCACGTGCGCCGCCGGCATGAGGATGCGCGCGAGCGCGATGATCCGGACGAAGTCGAACGGGTCGGGCGGCGCCGCTTCGGCCAGCGGCGTGCCAGGCACGCGTACCAATTGATTGATGGGCACGCTCTGCGGATGTTCCGGGAGGGTCGCGAGCGTGTGCAGCAGCTCGATGCGATCTGCCAGGGTTTCGCCCATCCCGACGATCCCGCCGCAACAGACGTTGAGCCCTGCGTCGCGCACCGCCTGCAACGTGTCGAGGCGGTCCTGATAGGTCCGGGTGGTGATGATTTCCCGGTAGTAGCGTTCCGAGGTGTCCAGGTTGTGGTTGTAGTAATCGAGGCCGGCGTGCTTGAGTTCGAGCGCCTGGTCGGCGTCGAGCATGCCTAAGGTCGCGCAACTTTCCAGGCCCAGTTCCTTGACGGCCTGAATCATGGCGATGACCTTGCGCAGGTCGCGCGGCTTGGGTGAGCGGTACGCCGCCCCCATGCAAAAGCGGGTCGCGCCGGCGGCTTTCGCGGCGCGGGCACCGGCGGCAACCGCTTCCACTTCCATCAATTCCTCGGTCGGCAGGCCGGTATCGAAGCGCACGCTCTGCGGGCAATAGGCGCAGTCCTCCGGACACGCGCCGGTCTTGATGCTGAGCAGCGTGCTGACCTGCACGGTGTTGGGGACGTGATGACTCACGTGAATCGCATGCGCGCGCGCCACCAGTTCAAGGAAAGGCAGCTCGAACAGCGCCTGTACCTCGGCCAACGTCCAGTCATTTCGCAGCGGCATGATGTCTCCGGCCAGCGGGTTAAAGAAACTGATACTGCAAGGCGATCCCGATGAAAATCGCCATGCCGACATAATTGTTGTTGAGGAAAGCTCGAAAGCATGCCTCACGTTCGCGTCTGCGGATCAGCCAGAGCTGATACAGGAAAAAGCAGGCGCCCGCGCCCAGGCCCGCAGCGTACCAGTTGCCCATGTGCAAAATGCGACCGACGAGGTAAAAGCACAGCAGCGTCATCACCATCAACACCGCGATGATGTGCCGGTCCGAATCGCCAAACAGGATGGCGGTGGAACGCACGCCGATTTTCAGATCGTCTTCACGGTCCACCATGGCATAGATCGTATCGTAGACGGTCACCCACAGGACATTGGCCAGCAGCATCAGCCACGCGATGCGCGGTACCGACTCGAGCTGCGCGGCGAATGCCATCGGGATGCCGGCGCTGAAGGCGACCCCCAGGTACATCTGCGGCACGGACAGGAACCGCTTCACGAACGGATAGCTCACCGCCAGAAAGGCCCCGGCCACCGCGAACAACAGGGTGAATCGATTCAGCTGCAGGGCGAAGACCAGGGCTGCCAATGACAGCACCGCAAACAGCAGCAACGCTTCGAGTGGGGAGATGCGGCCCGCTGCCAGCGGCCGGTCTTTGGTGCGCTCGACGTGCGGATCGAAGCGGCGGTCGGCATAGTCGTTGACGGCACAGCCCGCCGACCGCATCAGGACCGTGCCCGCGACGAACACGATGAAGACATCGCGCTTCGGCTTGCCGTGCGCGCTGATCCACAGCGCCCAAAGTGTCGGCCAGAGCAATAGCCAGATGCCGATGGGCCGGTCCAGCCGCATGAGTCGGATGTAATCGTGTGCGACGCCGAGGATGCGCGGCAGCTGCGTCGTGGTGAACGGATGAAAGCGGATCCGATAGGACAGCCAGCGCCAGCGCTCGCCGCCCCGCTGCAGCAACTCGACGCCCGAACGCGGCAGCGCCATGCGTTGCTTAGGTGCGGCCCATGGCCGGCAAGAACAGCTCTTGCACCAGCAGTGGCGCGTTGCGCAGGGTGATGCGCGAGCGCCGCGCCCAGAGTCCGGCCGGCTTGACCGCGGCATTACGCAAGGCGCGCAGCGTCACGGGGTCGGTCGCGGGCAGCCACGCGTATTCATAGGCGCTGCGTTCGACGCCGGACAGTTCGCTCAAGGTTTCGCCGAGCGCCGACTCGCCGAGTTCCGCGAGCCACGGATGCAGGGCGAGCGTCGAATCCGGCACCACCGTCTGGCCGAACACCCACACCTTGTCGTCGCAACACAGTTCGACGTCGACGAACAACGCGGCATTGTCCGCGCTGCGCAGCACCGTCTTGTGCGCGGCGCGCAGCACGCCGGTCCACAGGTCCACTGCCCGCAGTGCATACCGCGCGCCATAGGTCGCCTTCAGACGCAGCGTCAACAAACCCTGGCCGATCAGCCAGGGACGAAGTTGCGGTTCCATGGACAGCTGGCCCAGCCGTTCGGCCGGCAGCCATTGGACGGAATCGACTGCCTGCGCGTTGCTGCGAATCATCCGCTTGAGTCTACGTTATCCCACACGACCGTATTGCTCTGCATGACCAACCCAGCGTTGCACCAGTGGCGTCACATTGGCAGGCCAGTCGCGCAGCATGCTTTCGGCCGCGACCTGCACCCGCGGCAGCAGGTCAGCATCGCGCGACAGATCCGCGACGCGCATCTGTGCAAGTCCTGTCTGGCGCGTGCCGAGCAGTTCTCCGGGTCCGCGCAACTCGAGGTCACGGCGCGCCACCACGAAGCCGTCATTGGTATCGCGCATGACGCCGAGGCGCTCGCGTGCATGCCGCGACAAGGGCGAGCGGTACAGGAGCAGGCAGGAACTCTCGTGCGTGCCGCGGCCGACGCGGCCGCGCAGCTGATGCAGCTGTGCGAGACCCAGGCGTTCCGCGTTTTCGATCACCATCAGCGTGGCATTGGGCACGTCGACACCGACTTCGATCACGGTGGTGGCGACCAGCAGTTGCAGCTGACCATTCTTGAATCGCCGCATGGCATCCTCCTTGGCCGCCGCCGGCATGCGGCCATGGACCAACCCGACGCGCAGATCGGCTAACGCGGCGGTCAGGCTCGCCGCGGTTTCCTCGGCCGCCTGAAACGGCATCTCTGCGGACTCGTCGATCAGCGGACACACCCAATAGGCTTGCCGTCCCTCGAGGCACGCACTGCGGATACGCTGCACCACTTCGTCGCGGCGCTGTTCCGCCAGCACCACCGTCCTGACCGGCGTGCGCCCCGGCGGCAGTTCATCGATGACGGACACGTCCAGGTCGGCGTACGCCGTCATGGCAAGCGTGCGTGGAATGGGTGTCGCCGTCATGATCAGCTGGTGCGGGCGATGCCCGCCCACCGCGCCCTTCTCGCGCAGACTCAAACGCTGGTGCACGCCGAAGCGATGCTGTTCGTCGACCACCACCAGGGTCAACGTGGCGAATTCCACCGTCTCTTGAAAAAGCGCATGCGTGCCGACCACGATGTGCGCGTGCCCGTCGCGAATGTTGTCGAGCAGCGTGGCGCGTGCCTTGCCGGTCTGCCGGCCGGTGAGCAGCGCCACCGTGAAGCCCAGCGGCTCGAACCAGCGACGAAAATTCTGTGCATGCTGGTCCGCGAGTAATTCGGTCGGTGCCATCAGCGCAACCTGACGTTGCATCTCGACCGCCTTGCACGCCGCCAGGGCCGCAACGAGTGTCTTGCCGCAGCCGACGTCGCCCTGTATCAGGCGCAACATGGGTTGGGCCTTCTCGAGGTCGCCTTCGATCTCGGTAAGCACACGGCGCTGCGCCTGCGTCAGATCGAAAGCAAGGCCGGCCAGCAGCCGGCTCTTGATGGCACCCGCGCCATTCAGACGCCAGCCCGGATCCCCCTGAATGCGCTGACGCAAGAGTTTCAGCGACAGCTGGTGTGCAAGCAGTTCCTCGAACGCAAGGCGGCGCTGCGCGGGATGGCGATACGACAGGAGCGCTTCCACCGGTGCATCGGGCGGCGGCTTGTGCACATAACGTAGCGCCTCGCGCAGGCTGGGCAGATTGGCATCGGCGAGCACACCTGCCGGGAGGAAGTCCTCGAGTTCGGCCTCCTGCATGCCTTCGAGCGCGGCGTTGACCAGCATGCGCAGCCGCCCTTGCGTCACGCCCTCGGTGCAAGGATAGATCGGAGTGAGATGCTCTTCAGCCTCACCGTTCGTGCTCTTGCCGTCGATGCGCCGGTATTCCGGATGCACGATCTCGAGTCCTTGCGGTCCGCGACGTGCCTCGCCGAAACAGCGGATGCGGATGCCGCGGGCCAGACCCTGCTGCTGTTGCAAGGAAAAATAGAAAAATCGCAGCGTCAGAAAGCCCGAGCCGTCGGCGATGCGACACAGCATCTGGCGCCGGCCGCGAAACGCCACCTCGGTCAGCATCACCTCGCCCTCTACCGAGGCGCGCTGGCCGGGGAGGAGTTCGCCGAGCGGCACCACGCGCGTGCGATCCTCATACCGCAGCGGCAGCAGGAACAGCAGATCTTGGGTCGTCTCGACGCCCAGGACGCTCAGCCGTGCGGCCAGCGCGGCACCGACGCCGCGCAGGGCGGTGATCGGCGTCGCTGCCGTCACAGCCCGACGATGCACTCCACTTCGACCTGCGCGCCGCGCGGCAGTGACGCCACCCCCACGGCAGCGCGTGCCGGGTACGGCTCCTTGAAGTATTCGGCCATGATCTTGTTCACAGTCGCGAAGTGCGACAGATCGATGAGATAGATGTTGGCCTTGAGCACTTGATCGAAGCTGCCGCCGCCCGCCACCACGATGGCCTGCAGGTTTTTGAACGCCTGGTGGATTTCCGCCTCGATGCCGCCTTTGACCAGTTCCTTGGTGGCAGGATCGAGCGGGATCTGCCCGGACACGAACAGCAGGCTTCCGTGGCGCACGGCTTGTGAATAGGTGCCGATGGCCGCGGGCGCATTCGGCGTGGAAATAATCTCTTTGCTCATGCCAGGCTCCGGTAAACACGCTGTACGTCCGGCATGCGACGAATGGTTCGGATCACACTTGCCAGGTGCTTTCGGTCACGCACCTGCACCTGGAATTTGATCGATGAATTGTCCACGTCCCGTTCTTCCAAGGTCATCTGGCCTATGTTCGTTTCGGTATCGGCGATGGCGGAGGCGATCGCCGCGAGCACGCCGACGCGGTTGTTGATGTCGAGTTGTATTTCAGAGGTGAACGAGCGATCGTGCGTACTCTCCCACGCGACCGACAGCCACTTCTCCGGCTGCTTGCGATACTCGGCGAGGTTACCGCAGTTCTGCCGGTGAATCATCACGCCTCGACCTGCGCTCAAATACGCCATGATCGGATCGTTCGGAATGGGGAAACAACAGCGGGCGTAGGTCACCAACAGTCCCTCGGTGCCGGCGATCATCAGCGGCCCGGCATGCGCGTGGCCCTGATCGCCGGGCTCGGTGAAGGGCTGCAGGCGCCGTGCGACAAGCGGCGCAAGACGTTCGCCCAGCCCTATTTTTTCGTACAGCTCCTCGGCGTCCCTGAGGTTGAGTTCCTTCACGACCGCGTTGATGTCGGCATCCGGGATCTTCCTCAGGCTGAGCGAGAATTCTTCCAGCGCGAGTCCGAGCAGACGTCGGCCGAGCTCGGCTGCCTCGCCTTTTTTCAGATTCTTCAGATACTGCCGGATCGCGGCGCGAGCCTTGGCAGTCACCAGGAAAGCCGACCAGGATGGATTCGGCGTTGCGCCTTTGGCCGTGATGATTTCCACCGTTTGCCCGTTGCGTAGCGGAGTCCGCAGTGGCACGAGGCGTCGGTCGACCTTCGCGGCCACGCAGCGGTTGCCGACATCCGTGTGAATGGCGTAGGCAAAGTCGACGGGCGTGGCACCGCTCGGCAGGCGCAGGATTTTGCCTTTGGGCGTGAAGAGATAAACCTTGTCCGGGAAGAGATCGAGTTTGACGCTCTCCAGGAACTCCTCAGAGCTGCCGCCTTCCTGTATCTGCACGAGGCTCGCGAGCCATTCACGCGCGCGGTCGTGCTCCACGCCGCCGAACGAAACGCCGCCGGATTTGTATTTCCAATGCGCCGCGATGCCCGACTCGGCGACGGCATGCATGCGCTCGCTGCGAATCTGCACCTCGATGGGAATGCCGTTTGGACCAAAAAGAGTGGTGTGCAAGGACTGATAACCGTTGGATCGCGGGATGGCGATGTAGTCCTTGAAGCGGCCGGGCATCGGTTTGTAAACGCTATGCACCAGCCCGAGCGTGCGATAGCAGACGTCGGCGTTGTCGACGATGATGCGAAAGCCGTAGACGTCCACCATGTCGTTGAGCGAAATCTTTTTCGCCCGCATCTTGCGGTAGATGCTGTAGAGATGTTTCTCACGGCCTTCGATGGCGCCGCTCAAGCTCGCCTTCTTGAGCGCACCCTTGAGGGTTTCGGAGATCTTGCCGACGAATTCCTTCTGATTGCCGCGGGCCCGTTTCAGCTCGCGCTCCAGCACCTTGTAGCGATATGGGTAGAGCGCGCGAAAACCCAGGTCTTCGAGTTCGAGCTTGACCGTGTAGAGGCCGAGGCGCTCGGCGATGGGCGAGTAGATGTCGAGCGTCTCGCGCGCGATGCGCCGCCGCTTCACCGGCGGCATGACCCCCAGAGTGCGCATGTTGTGCATGCGATCGGCCAGCTTGACCATGATGACCCGGATGTCGCGGACCATTGCGAGCAACATTTTGCGGAAGCTTTCGGCCTGCGCTTCCTCGCGGTTCTTGAACTGGATCTGGTCGAGCTTGCTGACGCCATCGACCAGTTCGGCCACGACCTGCCCGAATAACGATGCGATCTCGGCCTTGGCCGTCGGCGTGTCCTCGATGACATCATGCAGTAGCGCGGCCACCAGGGTATCGCCGTCCAGTCGCAGGTCGGCCAGGATGTCGGCCACCGCAACGGGATGCGTAATATAGGGCTCACCGGAAACGCGCTTCTGGCCCTGGTGGCGCTCAGCGCCGAAGTCGTAGGCTTCGCGCACCCGCTCGATCTGGGCGGGCGGGAGGTAGGTCTCCAGCTTGTCCAACAGCTGGCTGATGCCGGTGGAGCGCCTTCCCCCGGGTAGAAAACCAAGAATGGAAGACGCGTAGTCCATCGGTGCGCTTGACGTAGCGGTCTATCAGTCCCCTAAACCGAGCTGCGGCGCACGAAAATCCGCCGGAATCTCCATCTCGTTGGACGTCTGCTGTACGGGTTCTTCCGGCTCTTCCAGCATGTCGAGGGTCACGTTACCGGCCGCGATTTCACGCAGTGCGACTACGGTGGGCTTGTCGTTCTCCCACTCGACGGTGGCTTCGGCGCCGTTCGCCAGACGCCGCGCGCGTTTCGCCGCGAGCAACACCAGGTTGAACAGGTTGGGTTCGTTCTGCAGGCAGTCTTCGACCGTGATTCGCGCCATGTAATGGGTTCCGTTTAAGGGATCTGCGATGATAGCAGACCAGGGGTCAGACGGTCACGCCGCCTCGAGCGTGGCGGCGAAGCGCGCCACTTCCGGCCGCTCCGACCGCAGGTGCTCGCCGCGCTCGGCTACGATGGACTGCAGGTCGAGTATGGCCTGTTCGAAGCGGTCATTGATCACGACGTAATCGAATTCCCGCCAATGCGCGATGTCCGCAGCGGCGTCCCGAAGACGCCGCTGAATCACGGGGTCCGAATCGGTACTGCGCGCCCGCAGGCGTTCTTCGAGCGCCCGGCGCGACGGTGGCAAAATGAAGATGCTGCGGGCTTCCGGCAGCTTCTCACGCACCTGTCGTGCGCCCTGCCAGTCGATTTCCAGCAAGAGTTGCTCACCAAACGTGAGTGCCTCCCGCACCGCATGCACGCCGGTGCCATAGGCATTGTCGAACACCTTCGCGTGCTCGAGAAATTCGCCGTTGGCGATCATCTGTTCGAATTGCTCGGCACTCACGAAGTGATAGTCGCGTCCCGGAATCTCGTTGTTGCGGGGCGCCCGGGTGGTATAGGACACGGAGAACTGGACGTGCGGTTCACGCTCCATCAGCGCCTTCACCAGACTCGTCTTGCCGGCGCCCGATGGTGCGGCGACCACGAACAAGCGGCCCTGCTCCAGGGTCGTCATGGGCGGGCTGCCCCGTCACTCGGTTTCTCGAACCAACTCATAGCTCTCCAAATCGGCCCATTTCGCGGGGGGCCAAGTCTACCAAGATGCGGCATGGGCACGCGTGCGCGAGGATGGGTTCAGATTCGCGGTTGGTGGGTCGACCAGAACCAAGGCCTGAACCCCGGGGTGGCCGTGGCATGGGCAGGCATACTCTTGAAATGGCTATTTATACGGTCGGCTATGAGGGTGCAACTCTAGAGGTCTTTCTCGAACGCCTGCAGAGCGCGCGGGTCGAGACCGTCGTGGATGTGCGTGACCTTCCCCTGTCCCGGCGGCGCGGATTTTCCAAGAATGCTCTGGCTGCCGCACTCCGGGCTGCCGGAATTGAGTATCAGCATGTTCGTGCCCTCGGTTGTCCAAAGCACATCCGGGACCAATATCGGAAGGATCGAAACTGGGTTAGCTACACGGCTGCGTTCATGCAACACCTGAGCAACCAATTGGCTGCCGTCGCCCATCTCGCGAGCTTGGGTGACGCGCGTACAAGCGCGTTGCTCTGCTACGAAGCGGATGCAAGGTTCTGTCACCGAACCTATGTCGCGCGGGCTGCGACCGCTCTGTGCGGCGGCACGGTGTTACACATCACTGCCGCTGGCATCACGCCGGATTCGGTCGGCTAGCGCGAGCTGCCTTGGATCAAGCCCAAGCGTCGCAGGTAGTCGGCTCGCAAGACGGGGTTTGCAGCAGATTCCGCGACGGCGCGCAGTTCCGTCGCCCGCGCGCTGATCCAGGCCCGATTGCCGTGCCCGGAATTGTTTTGTTCCTCTAACTCAAGGAGGTCGAGCTCGAAAGGAGGGATTTTGACGGCTGCTTGTGCGTGCACGAGTGATATCCAGTTTGAGAGGGTAGCCGACTTTAATTCAGTCGTACGATCTGCAGCGTGAGCCTCGTCCCACTGCAGCGGTCATGGCTTCACCGCGCCGAATGAAGGTTTTCAGGCCTCAATTGCTTTGCTCACGTCGTTGAGTAAAATTACTCAATATGCTGAGTAAAAAGACAACAGACTTCCAGCGTCCGCAGGGCGCCATATTGGCGGGACGGCTGTCTGAGCCGCGTCGGTTCCTGCAGGTCGTCGCAGGGCCTCGTCAGGTCGGAAAATCTACGCTGGTCAAGCAGGTCACCGATCAACTCGACGGCGTCGTACGGTATGTCAGCGCCGATGAGCCGACGCTTCGCAGTACCGATTGGATCGGTCAGCAATGGGAGGCTGCGCGTCTCGAGGCCCCTGGCAAAGCGGGTGCAGTACTCGTGCTGGATGAGATTCAGAAGATTCCAGCATGGTCGGAAACCGTGAAGCGACTGTGGGATGAGGACACGCGCAGCAAGCAGTCGCTCAAGGTGGTCTTGCTCGGGTCTGCCCCGTTGTTGATTGCGCAAGGATTGACGGAGAACTTGGCGG
Source organism: uncultured Steroidobacteraceae bacterium (assembly GCA_964658805.1). Lineage (GTDB taxonomy): Bacteria > Pseudomonadota > Gammaproteobacteria > Steroidobacterales > Steroidobacteraceae > Bog-1198. Next base: position 7,588 of record CAZZZU010000078.1, on the reverse strand, counting down.
GCCGCTTCGAAACCCTGCGCCTCCCGCATTGGTCGTACGCCGAGATGACCGAAGCCTTCGGCTTTACGTTTGACGAGTATCTGTACTTCGGCGGCTATCCCGGTGCAGCACCGCTGGCGCATGATCCCGTCCGATGGGCCCGCTACATAGCCGATAGTCTCATCGAGACTTCCATTTCACGCGATGTACTGCTCCTGACTCGCGTCGACAAGCCCGCACTGTTACGCCGCCTGTTCGAGCTAGCCTGCCGTTATTCCGGACAGATTCTTTCATACACCAAAATGCTAGGCCAGTTGCAGGATGCCGGCAACACAACGACGTTGGCGCATTATCTCGATCTGCTTGCGGGAGCAGGCATGGTATGCGGGCTGAACAAGTATGCGGGCGATGTGGCGCGCAGCAGGGGTTCAAGCCCGAAGCTCCAGGTGCTCAATACGGCGTTGCTGACGGTGACCGCCGGCATGAGTCCGCAGGAAGTGAAGGCAGATCGGGAATTCAACGGCAGGCTGATCGAATCCGCGGTCGGTGCGCATCTGGCAAACGCGGCTAGCGCGGACGAGTGCGAACTCTTTTATTGGCGGGATCGCGGCCAGGAAGTCGACTTCGTAGTGAAGGCGGGTTCCCGTTTGACGGCGATTGAGGTGAAAAGTGGGCGGGCTTTGCAGTCTCACCCAGGAACAACGGCGTTCGCGGCTGCGTTCAAGGTAGGGCGCAGCCTGCTGGTGGGAGGCGACGGCATTTCGGTCGCGGATTTTCTCAGTCACCCGGTGCGCCACTGGCTGCAGTGATCTGATGACACGAGCATCGCCCTACTCGATGTTCTGAACCTGCTCCCGCATCTGCTCGATCAATACTTTCATGTCGACCGCGGCGCGCGTGGTCTCAAGGTCCTGTGACTTCGAGGACAAGGTGTTCGCTTCGCGATTTAACTCTTGCATGAGGAAGTCGAGCCTGCGGCCGGCCGCCTCGGCGACCTCGAAGGTCTTGCGCACCTCCACGACGTGGCCACGCAGACGGTCAATTTCCTCATCCACGTCGAGGCGTTGCGCCATGATCGCAAGTTCCTGTTCGAGGCGGTCGTGGTCAACGTCCTGAGTGAGCTGTGCGATCCGATCGAGCAGCTTGCTATGGATGCGGCTCCTTACCTCGGGCAACCGGTCGCTGACACGCGCGGCGAATTCGAGCAGCCCTGCGCAACGTTGCTCCAGGGCATCGCGCAGCCTGGCACCCTCACTGTCGCGAGAGCGACTGAGTTCACCGAGCGCTTCGCCCAGCAGCGCCTGCGCGGCGGCCAGGATCGGGACCATGTCGCGCGCGGTGTCACGCAGTACGCCCGGCCAGCGCAGCAGCTCGAGCACATCGATACGCGCGGCTGCGCCCGCTTGCGCGGCCAGCTGCTGCGCGCGGGCCGCGAGTGTGGCCAGGAACGGCGCGTCGACATCCATGGATGCACCGGCAACGGCGGGCCGAAAGTGCAGCGTGCAGTCCACCTTGCCGCGACGCACGGCCGCAGCGATGGTTTGTCGAAAGTCCGCCTCAACGGCGCGAAACTCTTCGGGTAAGCGGCAACCCACTTCCAGGAAGCGATGATTGACGGTCTTCAATTCCCACGCCAGCGTTCCCCACGGGAATTGCCGTTCACGTCGCGCGAAGCCGGTCATGCTACGAATCATAGGGGCCGTCGTTGAAACTGAGCGATAATCCGGGAGGATGTTGCAGCTTATCAGGTCGAGGAGTGCTCATTGCAGATCGAAATCGCGGACGTGAGCCTCATCGGCCATCGCGAAGAAAATCAGGATCGGGTCGCCGTGGCGGCCGCCGAGGAAGCCGTTCTGCTCGTGGTGATCGATGGCATGGGGGGACACGCCGAAGGTGCGCGCGCGGCAGAAACCGCCCTGGCGTCGCTCCTGGAGGCGTTCTGGCAGACGGCGCACCCGATTTTCGATCCCCTCGGCTTTCTGCACCTTGCGGTAGGCCGGGCGCATGATGAAGTCGTCAAGCTCGGGGTCGGCTTGAGCGTCGAATCGCGGCCGCGCGCTACCTGCGCGGTGGCGTTGGTACAGGAGGCCTCGGCCTATTGGGTCCACGTCGGCGACAGCCGTGTGTATCAGCTCCGGCAAGCCGAGATCCTCGAACGCACGCGCGATCACAGTCATGTCGAGGTATTGCTCCGCGAGGGCCTGATCACGGAGGCAGAGGTGCAGGGCCACCCGATGCGCAATTATGTCGAATGCTGTCTGGGCGGCGACGCCTCAATTCCGGAAATGACCATTTCGTCGCGCCATCGGCTCAAGAGCGGCGACGTATTGCTCCTGTGTACCGACGGCCTGTGGGCAAATCTGCAGGATCAGGACTTCGTGCGTTTTGCGCAGTCGCAGGCGAAGCCGCTGCGCGACGTGTTGAATGACTTGGGCGCCCATGCCGTGCAGGCATCCGCGCCCTACAGCGACAATACCAGCGCCGCGGCGCTCCGATGGACGGCCGCGTGAGCGTCCGTCCGAGCGGGCGCGCCGCCGACGAATTGCGCGAGATCCGCTTTGAGCGCGGCTTTACCAAGCATGCAGAAGGCTCGGTGCTCGTGAGTTTCGGCGCAACACGCGTGCTCTGTACGGCCAGCATCGAGGATTCCGTACCGTCATTCCTGCGTGGCCAGTCGCAGGGCTGGGTCACCGCCGAGTACGGCATGTTGCCCCGCGCCACGCACACGCGCTCCGGGCGCGAGGCGGCGCGCGGCAAACAGACCGGGCGAACTCAAGAGATACAACGCCTGATCGGCCGCGCGCTGCGTGCCGTCGTCGACCTCAAGGCGCTCGGCGAGCGCACCATCACGCTCGATTGCGACGTACTGCAGGCGGACGGCGGGACGCGAACCGCTGCCATCACCGGCGGCTTCGTGGCACTCGCCGATGCGGTCGATCTGCTGCTAAAGCGGCGCTCGATCAACGCCAATCCCTTGCATGGTCAGGTGGCAGCGGTGTCGGTCGGCATTTATCGCGGGCTGCCGGTATTGGACCTCGACTATGCCGAGGACTCAAATGCCGAGACCGACATGAACGTGGTCATGAACAGCGGCGGCGCGTTCGTCGAGGTGCAGGGCACCGCCGAGGGCCACGCGTTCCGTCGCGATGAGCTCGACAAACTTCTGGATCTGGCCGCCGTCGGCATCGCGCGGCTGCATGCCGCGCAGCAGAGTGCCCGCCACGGCTGAACGGCTGATCGTTGCGACCAGCAATGCGGGGAAGTTGCGCGAGTTCCGTGCGCTGCTCGCGGATTTGCCGTTCGAGCTGATCAGTCTGGGTGAACTCGGCATCGCCTCACCCGAAGAAACCGGCGCGACCTTTGCACAAAACGCGCTCGCCAAGGCGCGTCACGCCGCCGCGATCGGTGCGGCCGGTGCCATCGCGGATGACTCAGGTCTGGAAGTCGATGCGCTCGATGGCGCGCCCGGCATCTACTCGGCGCGATATGCCGGGGCCGCTGCGGACGATGCAGCCAACAATGCCAAACTCATGCAGATGCTCGCGCACGTACCCGCAGCCGCGCGCACCGCGCGCTATCGCTGCGCACTCGTGTTCGTCAGTGCAGCAGACGATGCCGCGCCGCTCGAGGCCGACGGGGTGTGGGAGGGGCTGCTCCTCGACACCCCGCGCGGCCGCAATGGTTTCGGCTATGACCCGTACTTCTACCTGCCTGACCTCGCCTGTACCGCAGCGGAACTCGACCTTGCGACCAAGAACGGCCGCTCGCATCGCGGCCAGGCCATGCATGCCTTGCACCGATGCCTGACCGAACGATTCCGGGGCCAAGCGTGACGGTGCCGCTGGCGCTGTACGTACACGTGCCATGGTGCGTGCGCAAATGCCCGTATTGCGATTTCAACTCGCATCAGCTCAATGCGGCGACGCCGGATCCGCACTACATCGATACGTTGATCGCCGATTTTGAACTGGAAGCGCCGTTCATCGCAGGCCGGCCGATCGAGACCGTGTTTTTTGGCGGCGGCACGCCGAGTCTGTTCGCACCGCGCGACATTGCGCGGTTGCTCGAGGCGCTGCGCAGCCGGGTCGTGTTCGCGGCGGACGCGGAGATCACGCTCGAGGCCAATCCGGGCACCATCGAGCGCGGCAGGTTTTCAGGCTATGCACAGGCCGGCATCAATCGCATCTCCCTGGGTGCGCAGAGTTTTTCGCCGCAGGCATTGCGTCTGCTGGGACGCATTCATTCGGCCGAGGATACGGCGCGGGCGGTGGCCGAGCTGCGCGCCGCGCAGCTCGATAACTTCAACCTGGATCTCATGTATGGCCTGCCGGAGCAGTCGCTCGACGCCGCCCGCGCCGACGTCGAGACCGCCATTGCGCTCGCGCCTGCCCACATTTCCTATTATCAGCTCACGCTCGAACCCGGCACGGTGTTCCACGCGCGGCCGCCTGCATTGCCGGATGACGATGTCACATGGAGCATGCAGGAAGCGGGTCAGGCTTTGCTGGCGCGTGCGGGATACGAGCAATATGAAGTATCCGCGTACGCACGTCGCGGTGCCCGCTGTCGCCATAACCTGAATTACTGGTCCTTTGGCGACTATGTGGGCATTGGTGCCGGAGCACATGGCAAGGTGACACTGGCGGCACCGGCGCGTATCGTGCGCACGGTCAAAGCCAAACAGCCGCGCGAGTACCAGTCGCAGGTGTGGAAAGGCCGTTGCGGCGAGCGCTCGACAGTGGCGCCGGCCGATCTGCCGTTCGAATACATGCTGAACGCCCTGCGGCTGAACGAGGGCTTTAGCGTCGAACATTACGCGGCCATGACCGGCCTGGATCCGGCATCAATGGCGACAGGTGTGGCACAGGCCGTCAAGCGGGGGCTGCTGGATAAAAGTCAGGGGGGTTGGCAACCGTCGGCTCTCGGCAGGCGCTTCCTGAACGATCTGCAGGGCGGATTTCTGGCATGAGCTTATGCACACGAGCCGTAACAACTACAATAAAGTGAGACCTACGACACATTGCAAGTTTATTACGTCAGATGGCCCATGTAACCATATGAATCTACTGTAAATACATATGTGTCTATTTTTTGACCAACTTAACAAATTCGCAATATTCGTCGCACGCGCGTCGCGTGCCTGATGCTCATCCACAGAGTTATCCACAGATTCTGGGGACAAGCGCCGCATCCCAAGTAAGACAGACACTTACAGTGGTGCAACGCGCCACGGCGGCCGCGCCGCCCTTGTAACCGAAGCCGTCGGCGCTTATTATTCGCGCCCCTCGTGGTCTTGGCATTGAAATGTCGTTCAG
>CAZZZU010000078.1:0-2284 GCA_964658805.1 uncultured Steroidobacteraceae bacterium | reverse complement strand
GGCATCTTGGGGAACAGGCGTGGCGGTGACTCAATCACGAGCATCGATTCTGCCGTCATCAGAGGTTTAATCATGAAGTCCGGAATCCATCCCGAATATCAGCCCATCAACGTCACTTGCACCTGCGGCAACAAGTTCGAGACACGCTCGACCATTGGTCAGGACCTGCAGGTTGAAGTGTGCTCCAGCTGTCATCCGTTTTATACGGGCAAGCAAAAGGTCGTCGACACCGGTGGCCGTGTCGATAAATTCCGCAAGAAGTACGCGAGCCTCGCCGCCAAAGCCTGAGCGGGTCGCCCTTCGCATCTGCGCGGCGGCCGTCGTCGCGCATTCCTTCGTTTACTTCGCAGTCCGCAGTGCACGCCGCCATTCGTCCGGCTGCGCGCCTTGATTCCCGCCTGAGGCCGTGCAAGGCTGCGTGGTTCATAAAACAGCAGCAATCACCGCGGACGAGTGCATGACCACGAAATTCGAATTGAAAAATCTTGCCACGGGCAAGACCAGTCAGATGGATGCAATGTCGGGCAGCATCGGCCCTGACGTCATCAACATATCGAATCTCATCAAAGACCAGGACGTCTTTACTTTCGATCCCGGCTTCATGGCAACCGCCAGCACCGAAAGCAAGATCACCTATATCGACGGCGACAAGGGTGTGCTCCTGTATCGCGGCTATCCGGTGGATCAGCTTGCCGCCAAGTCAAATTTTCTCGAAGTGGCGGCGCTCCTGATCAACGGCGAGTTGCCGAACGCCGACGAATTCGCCAAGTTCGAGGACTCGATCCGCCGGCATACGATGATCAACGAGCAGCTGCTGCGTTTTTTCCACGGCTTTCACCACGATGCGCATCCGATGGCGATGGTCTCCGCGGTGGTGGCCTCGATGGCGGCGTTCTACCACACCGAAACTCACATCGAAAATCCGCGGGACCGCGAAATTTTCGCCTATCGAATCGTCGCGAAGCTGCCGACCATTGCCGCCGGCGCTTACAAGCACACGCTGGGTCAACCGTTCATCTATCCACGCAACGATCTCGGCTACTGCGCCAACATGCTCAACATGTTTTTCGGCGTGCCGAGCGAGGCGTATCAGATCGATCCGGTCATGGCGCAAGCCTTGGATCTGCTGTTGATCCTGCATGCCGATCACGAACAAAATGCCAGCACCTCGACGGTGCGCCTCGCGGGCAGCACCGGCTGTAATCCTTACGCGGCCATCTCGTCGGGCGTCTCAGCGCTGTGGGGTCCGGCGCATGGCGGCGCGAACGAGGCGGTGCTCGACATGCTCGACGGCATCGGCTCCTCGGCCAACATCGATAAATTCCTTGTCAAGGTGAAGGACAAGAACGCCAACGTCCGCCTGATGGGCTTCGGTCATCGGGTCTATAAGAACTTCGATCCGCGCGCCCAGATCATTCGCGACATGTGCTACAAGGTGCTGCAGAAGCTTGGGCGAAACGATAACCCGATTTTCGATCTGGCTTTGAAGCTCGAAGAGATCGCGCTCAAGGATGAATACTTCGTGTCGCGCAAGCTGTATCCGAACGTCGATTTCTACTCCGGCATCATCTACAGCGCGCTCGGTATCCCGCGTTCGATGTTCACCGTGATGTTCGCCATTGCACGCACGGCCGGCTGGGTCGCACACTGGCAGGAAATGGTTTCCGATCCCAACATGCGCATCGGTCGGCCGCGGCAGCTGTACACCGGTTCGAAGGAACGCGACTACCTCGCTATCGCGCAACGCTGAGCCATGCCGACGCACGCTGCGTGGCGTTGGTTGGCGGTGGGGGCCATCCAAGTCGTCTCAACGCCGGCTTTGGCGCTGGCCGATGCAGCCGTGGCGCTCACGCCTGAAAAAAATCTATGTGCCACGCGCGCCGAGCCGGTCGCATTGAGCTCGGCGCAATGGAACGGCTGGGGACATGGATTGGACAACACGCGCTACCAGTCCGAACCTGGCTTGCGCGCCAGCGATGTCGCGAAGCTCGCATTGAAGTGGTCGTACGGTTACCAGGGCGGCACGGCCGGCGGCGATTTCGGCCAGCCCACCATGGTCGACGGTCGTATCTTCGTCGGCAATGCCGCGGGTCGTATCTATGCCCTGGACGCGAAGACCGGGTGCACGTACTGGACCTATGACGCAGCCGCCGGCGTGCGTACCACCATCACCATCGGTGAACTCGGCGAGAGCCGGCGTGCGGTTGCGCCTAAGTTGCCGCGCGGCGTGAAGCGCACCCTGGCACATCTCGATATCATCAAAGCGCCGAGCGCCGCGTACTTC
>CAZZZU010000077.1:0-19519 GCA_964658805.1 uncultured Steroidobacteraceae bacterium | reverse complement strand
AGCGGTGCGCTGTTCGTCACCGGCTACTCGGAAGGCGGACACGTGGCCATGGCAACACAACGCGAGCTGCAAACGCGCGGCACGCCCCCCACCGCGGCCGCGCCCATGTCGGGTCCGTACGCGCTGGAAGCGTTTGGCGATGCGATCTTTTATGGCAACGTCGATCTGGGCTCGACCGTGTTTTCACCGCTGCTGGGCACGAGCTATCAGAAAGCGTACGGCAACATCTACTCGACCCCGTCGGATTTGTATTCGCCGATGTATGTGAATGGGATCGAGACCCTGCTGCCGAGCACGACGCCGCTGGCGACCATCGTCGCCACCGGGCTGCTGCCGCAAACGGCGCTGTTCAACGTGGATACGCCTGTCGTCACCATTCCCGGCAACCCCGCGCTGTCGGCTGAGCTGACCGCGGCGCTGGCGGTGCCGAGCAATCCGGCCAACCCGTTCACACCGTTGTTTGACTTGGGCTTCGGTGCTTCGTATCTGATCAACAATTCTTACCGGGTTGCCTATGTGTTGGACGCAGCCGCCAATCCAGACGGCGCGGTGCCGACGCCGGTCGCCAATACGCCGCTCGCGGCGACGCCGCCGGTGCAGCCGCTGCGTCTGGCCTTCAACAAAAATGACCTGCGCAATGGCGGCTTCACACCTGCCGAACCCACCCTGCTCTGTGGCGGCGATCAGGATCCCACGGTGTTCTTCAACGTCAACACGCTCACCATGGTCTCATCCTGGGGTTATGCAGCGGCGGCGGCGACCGTGCTCGACGTGAGCGGCACGCCCACGGGTCCATTTGCCGGCATCCAGACAGCTTTTCAAGCCAGCCAGGCGCAGGAATTCGCATACCTGCAGACCGCGGCAGGCGGTGGCCTCACGCCGCTGCAGGCCGAGGCGCAACTCGTACAGGAATACCACTCTGCAGTGGCACCGTTCTGTACGCTTGCCGCGCGTTCATTCTTCAGCCAGTTTTAGGATGCAACAATGAAAAGAATCATCCTGCTCGCCGGTTCAGCGCTGCTTGCGACCTTGGCCGCAAGTGTCCCCTGCATGGCCGATACCTCGCCCGGCAACGAATTCCGCATCGGCTCCGAGACGGTGTTCTTTCGCGAGAAAGCCGACGACGTGTCCGGACCCTACGTGCCGCCCGGCGTGAATCTCGCGGTGAACAACACCGAAACCTTGTACTTTGCCTATATACGGCAACTGGCGTGGCACTTCGAAGTAGAGCTCGCCATGGGCGTTCCGCCCAAGACCAAGACCGAAGGGCGCGGCCCCGCGACGCTAGGGTCCGTGCCCTATGACGGCCAGGTCGTCTCGACTGCGCGCTGGTTGTCCCCGACCTTGCTGATCAATTACGTCTTCCTGGACGACACCTGGAATTGGCACCCCTACCTGGGCGTCGGCGTGAATTACACCGCTTTCTATGAGCGCCGCTCGACGCCGCAGGGCGATGCCGCGCTCGGCGGCCCATCGCGCCTGTCGCTGACCTCGTCGGTGGGTCCGGCAGCCACCATGGGGATGAGCTACCGCATCGCACCGAACTGGAATCTCACCGCCTCCTATTCCATCAGCCAGGTGAAGACCCACTTGACCGCCGACACCGCCGGCGTCGAGCGCTCGACGAACATCAGCTTCGGTCCGCAGGCATTGGTTTTCGCGGTGGGCTATTCGTTCTGAAGCATGGGCAGGATGAGGAACGCGCAGCCGCATTAGACTTTTCAACCCGATGAGGCATTCCTGGCAGGGCTACTGCTCAGCATTGGTCATCTCTACATCACGGTGCATGCCGGCGCGCTGCTCGAGATGATCTCGGGATGGGTTCTCGACAAGGCGGAGCAACGAATCCGCCTGGTGCACGAGACGCTGGAACAGTTCTAACGCGGCAGCCGATGGATGGGGTCGACCCAGTAAACCTCCTCGACGCGTTCGGCGGCGTCGATGTGCAGGTTCACCACCACCGCTTCGTTGTCGCTGCGAACCAAGACGCATTCCAACGGTGCGTCGCTCAGGGCATTGATTTCCTGGTGCGGCACATACGGCGGCACGAACACGAAATCGCCCGCCTCCGCGTCCGCCACGAATTCCAGATGATCGCCCCAGCGCATGCGCGCGGCACCTCGCACCACGTAGATGACGCTTTCGAGCGCGCCATGATGATGCGCGCCCGTTTTGGCGTTCGGTTGTATGGTGACGGTGCCAGCCCACAGTTTCTGCGAACCGACGCGTGCGCTGTTGATGGCCGCCGCACGCGCCATGCCAGGCGTCTGCGGCGTATTGTGGTCGAGTCGATCGTGCTTGATGACGCGGACACCTGCGTGGCGCCAATCCGGGGTTTCACTCTTCGACATGCGTGGTCCTCAATGGCTTCCTCTACACTACAGCGCATGACCGCGCAGACTGCAACCGGATTTGCCAGGGTTCCGGCGTGGACCATCGCAGCCCCGATCTTCGCCGCCGCCGTACTCGGAGCGTTGCTCCTGAATCTGGACTGGGGCGCGTTGCTCACCGCGCTGGTAGCGGTGGCACTGGCATTGAGCGTGTTTGCGGCCGTACACCATGCCGAAGCGGTCGCGCATCGCATCGGCGAGCCGTACGGTACGTTGGTGCTGGCGCTCGCCGTGACCCTGATCGAGGTCGCGCTCATCGCCTCTCTGATGCTGACCGGCGGCGACCAGGCCGCGGCCCTCGCCCGTGACACGGTTTTCGCAGCAGTCATGATCATCCTGAATGGCATTCTGGGCGTCTGTCTGCTGGTGGGCGGTGTCGCGCATCGTGAGCAAAGCTTCAGTCTGGAAGGCACCAACGCTGCTTTGGTGACGTTGGGTACCATCGTCGCAATGACCTTGATCTTTCCGAACTACACGACCTCGGAGCCCGGGCCGTACTACTCCAGCAGCCAGCTGCTGCTCGTATCGTGCGTCTCGCTCGTGATCTATTCCGCGTTCGTGTTCACGCAGACCGTCGGCCACCGGCAGTATTTTTTGGAAGAGGAAATCACGCCGTCGCACAGCGTAGCCGCGAAGCCGAGCAACAGCGCAACGCTCGTCAGCGGTGCCCTTTTGTTACTCTGTCTTGTCGGCGTGGTGTTACTCGCCAAGAAACTCGCGCCGAGTCTCGAGTCCGCCGTGCATAACGCCGGCGCGCCCGAGGCTCTCGTGGGCGTGATCATCGCGGCCATCGTTTTGTGCCCCGAGGCGCTGGCAGCCGTGCGCGCCGCGCGGGCGAATCGCCTGCAGACCAGTTTGAACCTCGCCCTCGGCTCCGCGCTGGCCAGCATCGGCCTGACCATTCCAGCCGTGGGCGCACTGTCGCTCGCGATGCACAGCCGCCTGACCCTCGGCATCGACGCCAAATCCACCGTGCTACTGGTGCTGTCCTTGTTCGTCGCTGCGCTCGCGCTGCGTACCGGCCGCACTATCGTCTTGCATGGCGTTATCCTGCTGGTGGTCTTCGTCGTCTACCTTTTCACCATCGTCGTACCGTGAGGATGTCGTGTCCATGAAACTTCTTCCCGCCCTCTTCGCGTTATGCGCTCTGTTGAGTGGACCCGTTTGTCATGCCGAGAAGCTGCGCATCATCACCTGGGCCGACTACGTCCCCGCCGACCTCGTCGCCGCCTTCAAGAAGGAAACCGGCATCGACGTCGAAATCACATTGTCGAACAACGAGGAAATCATTTCCAAACTGCGCGCCACAGGCGGCGCAGGCTTTGATCTGGCGCAGCCTTCGCAGGATCGCATCACGGCGGCGCAAAGCGAATTCGGCATCTATAAATCCATCGATACCAGCAAGGTGAAACTCGAGCAGTTCCAGCCGAAATTTCTCGATATCACACGCAAGAATACCACCCTGGACGGCAAGCTGTATGGCCTGCCGTACGTGTGGGGCACGGATGGTCTGGTCTTCAACAGCAAGCGCGCGCAGATCGCCGATACCCTCGACCTGTGTCGCGCCGATCTGAAGGGCAAGACGGCAATCCGCTTGAAGCGTCCCACCCTGATGGCCTTCGCCTTCGCACTGGGGAAGGACCCGTTCGCGTTGTATGGAGATGCCAAGGCTTACGCTGCCTTGATGGATCAGGTCGGCGCCAAACTGATCGAGTGCAAACCGGTCTTCAAATTCTTTTATGACAACAAGGACCAGTTGCTGAATGGCATACGCGCCGGCGAGGTGGTGGCCGCCATGATGTGGGACACGGGCGGCTGGACCCTTAACCGAGAAAACGCCGACATTCTGTTCGTCGCGCCGCGCGCCGGCGCATTGGGCTGGTTGGACACGTTCGCCCTGCCCGCGCGGGGTCGCAACGATGCCGCCGCTTACGCCTGGATCAATTTCACCATGCGGCCCGAGAATGCCGTTCGTATCGTCAAGTCCATCGGCAGTTTTTCTGCAGCGGCCGGCACGGATGCCTTGATCGATCCGAAGCTCAAGGCGCAATTTGCCGCCACGTATCCGGACGAGGTCTTTCAGCGCATCCGTTGGTACCCCGCGATTCCACCCGGACTCGAAGAGCTGGAGGGTCGCGTGCTCGACCGCGTGAAGGCCGCCAATTGAGCACGCCCGATCTGAGCGTCGAGTCAGTCGTAAAACAGTTCGGTGCGCACGCGGCGGTCGATCACCTGTCTTTCAAAGTGGCTCATGGCAGTTTCTTTTCGATACTCGGCCCTTCCGGCTGTGGCAAGACCACGCTGCTGCGCATGATTGCCGGCTTCATCGAACCCGATGCCGGCGATATCGTCATCGGCGGCAAGAGCATGCACGGCGTCGGTCCGAATCGCCGCCCGGTCAACATGGTGTTCCAACAACTCGCGCTGTTTCCCATGATGAACGTCGCGGATAACGTGGCGTACGGTCTGGCGCGACGTGGCGTGACCGCCACCGAGCGCAAGCGCCGCAGCGAAGCCATGCTCGAGCGGGTGGGTTTGCACGGTGCCGCCGGCAAACGCGTCGATCAGTTATCCGGTGGACAACGTCAGCGGGTCGCGATCGCCCGCAGTCTCGTATTGGAGCCGACCCTGCTGCTGCTCGACGAACCGCTCGGCGCGCTCGATCTCAAGCTACGCGAACACATGAAGGTCGAACTCAAGCAATTGCAGGCCGAGTTCGGCACGACCTTTGTTTACATCACGCACGATCAATCCGAGGCATTGGTGCTTTCCGATCACGTCGCGGTCATGAACCGTGGAAAATTCGAGCAGGTCGGCACACCGCAGGACCTCTACTATCGCCCAATGACGCCCTTCGTGGCCGGCTTCGTCGGCGCGGCCAACCGTATCGTCGGCAAGGTGACAGCCCATTACGGGGAGCTGCTGGACGTCACCACGCCGGATGGCTGGACCGTGCGCACCGCCGCCCCGCAGAGCGTCGCGGTGGACGATCCGGTCGAAGTATTCGTGCGTCCGGAAACGGCCAGATTGTGGCGCAGCGACGCAGCAGCGCCGGTCGACGCCGGACAGCGGCATCACGGCGGCGTGGTGCAAAGCGTACTCTTCGACGGCGCCAACTCGGCAGTGCTGATCGAGGAGCTGAGTACCCGGCGGCCGTTTCGGGTCGCATTACCGCAGACGGGAGAGTTTGCGGATTTGAAGCCGCATGAGAAAGTGAGTTTCAGTTTCGAGCCGGACCGTGCCGCCTGCTTCGCGGCGCGGCCGGAGATGGCGCAAGCGAATGTCTGAACGCGCGCGCGCATCGCGTTGGCCCGCCCGCCTGGTCACCGGATTGCTGCTCGCCCCCGCGCTTCTTTGGCTCGGCGCGCTGGTCGTCATTCCGCACATCGACCTCGCAATTCTGTCACTGCGCGAGCGTGTCGGCCCGCGTCATTTCGTGCCGAGCCTTGCCCAGTACCGGACTTTCTTCGTCGAACCATTGTACTGGCATGTTTTTTTACGTACTGCGGTCATGTCCATCCTCGCCACCGCCGCGACCTTGCTGCTCGCTTTCCCGATCGCCTGGGTGATCGCAAAAGTCGCGCGCACACGCACGGCATCGCTGCTCTTCATCCTGTGTTTGATTCCGTTCTGGGTGAGCGAGACCGTGCGCACCCTGGGGTGGATGATTCTCTTGCGCGAGTCGGGAGTGCTGCCTGGCCTGCTGGTGAAACTGGGGCTGACAGCGCAACCGGTTGAACTGTTGTATCACGATGCCACCATCATGGTGGGCCTCGTGTACACGTCGCTCCTGTTCATGGTCGTGCCACTCATCTCGAGCCTCGAGAGTCTTGATAACTCGCTCATCGAGGCGGCTTACGATCTCGGCGCCGGCGGCGCGACCGTGCTGCGAACCATCGTCATACCGCACGCCGCGCCCGGCATGACGGCCGGCTGCATCGTCGTGTTCATGCTCACCCTCGGCAATTACCTCACCCCCACACTCCTTGGCGGCAAGAACTCGCAGTGGTTCACCGAAACGATCTACACGCAGTTCATCACACGTTTCAATTGGGAACAGGGTGCGGCCTTCGGTTTTCTGCTCCTGGCGCTGTCGACCGCGCTCGTCATCATCGGCCTCAGGCTCACGGGTCAGCGCTTCGGCGAGGTCATGCAACGCACATGATCCCCTCACTCCCTCGCCCGTTATGGTTGCGGATCGCCACGCCGGTGTACGTGCTGGCTTTTTTGCTGTTCCTGTTTCTGCCGCTCATCGTGGTGGCCATATTCGCCTTCAACGACGCGCCTTATCCGGCACCGCCCTGGCGTGGACTGACCTTCGATTGGTTTCTGGGCAACAGCGCGAAAGGGCGCACCGGCTTGTTCGCGGACGCCGAGTTGCTCGGCAGCCTGTGGACCAGTTGCATCGTTGCCGCCTGCGTGACCGTCTGCGCGGCGTTGATCGGCACCACCAACGCCTTCCTGCTGGAGCGGGCCCGCTTCCCGGGTAAGAACGGCCTGGCAGTGTTGATGCTGGCGCCGTTGGTCATCCCGGGCGTGATCCTGGGTATTTCCATTCTTGCCTTCGCCAGCCGTCTCGCGGAATTCGCCGATGATGCGTTTGGTTGGGAAGTGGATTTCCTGCGCCCCGGTCTGCCGCTGGTGGCCGCCGGGCAGTTCTCTTACATCGCCACCATCGCCACGCTCACCATCAGCGCGCGCTTGCGGCGCTTCGATACGACGCTGGAAGAAGCCGCGCTCAATCTTGGCGCCTCGAAGGCGGCGGTATTTCGGACCATTTTATTACCGTATCTGCGGCCCGCCTTGCTCGGCTCCGCCGCCATCTCGTTCCTGATGTCGTTCGCGGATTTCAACACCACCTTGATGCTGGTTGGATCCGATGCACCGCTGACCGTCACGATGTACGCGCGGATGCGCGAAGGCGCGACGCCGATCCTGAATGCGGTCAGCCTGTTTCTGATGGCGGCATCCGCGCTGCTGGCGCTTGGACTGCTACGGCGGCGCAGTCCCTAACTCGACTCTGCTCTGACTACGGCGCCGGCCGCAATAGCAAAGCCGGCAATTCCGTCAGCGAGTCCAACAGCGCCTCGCAATCCAGGGTCTTCGGATCGCGCCCCTCGTTGTAGCCGTAAGTCACGCACACGATGGGGATCTGGGCGGCGTGCGCCGCCGTCACGTCGTTGATCGAGTCGCCCACCATCAGCGCGTGCCCGACGTCGCTGTGCAAGACATAGCACGCGTGCAGTAAGGGCTGCGGATCCGGCTTGCGGCGTTCACACGTATCGCCGCCGATGACTAGATCGATCCATGGCGCGAGTTCTAGGCGCTCCAGCAGCGCCACTGCCAGATCACGCTGCTTGTTCGTGACCACGGCAATGGCAACGCCGGCGGAATGCACCTTGCGCAACGTGTCGGCAGCGCCCTCGTAGGCCTGGGCAGTGTCTTCGTGGCGTTCTTCCTGGGTGGCGTAATGATCGAGGAACGTCGCCAGCAAGCGCGCCTGGGTCGCCGCATCAATGCCGACGCCGCGGGCCTGTGCGGCGCGCTCGATCAACATGGGCGAGCCGCGCCCTATCATGCGGCTCACATCCGCCACTGGAAACGGGTCCCAGCCCTCGCTGCGAATCGTGAAATTGAGAGACGCGGTGATATCCGCCGCGGTGTCCGCCAGGGTACCGTCCAGATCGAACAGCACGGCTTTGAGCGGCCGGCCACGCCAGTGTGCGGCACTCACGCGTCGAGCGTCACGCTGACCGGACAATGATCACTGCCCGTGACGGCCGGGTGGATCTCCGCATGCCGCACCGAATCTCGAAGCTGTTGTGAAACCAAGACATAGTCGATCCTCCAGCCAACATTGCGGGCGCGCGCATTCGTAAAATTGCTCCACCACGAATAATGCCCGGTCTCTTTCGTGAACATTCGGAACGTGTCGATAAAACCTGCGTCGACGAACGCCTGAAATCCCGCGCGCTCTTCGTCGGTAAAACCTTTTTTACCACGATTGGCTTTTGAATTGGCGAGATCCAACTCAGTATGCGCCACGTTCAGGTCGCCGCAAAAGATGACCGGCTTGAAACGCTCCAATCGTTTGAGATATGCGAGAAACGCAGGATCCCAGTGTGCATGTCGCAAGGGCAGCCGACTCAAGTCATCCTTGGCGTTCGGCGTGTAAACCGTTACAACATAGTACTGCGGAAATTCCGCGGTGATGACCCGTCCTTCATCGGCACTATTGCGCTGTAACTCGTCGGCGAAACGATACCGCTGTGCAAATTCCTCCGGAAAACCGTTGATCACGGCCAAGGGCTCGCGCAGCGAAAATATGGCCGTACCCGAGTAGCCTTTTTTCAGCGCCGAATTCCAGTACTCCTTGTAGTGCGGCAGATCGATTTCAATCTGCGACCGCTCCGCCTTGGTTTCCTGCAGACACAAGATGTCGGGTTTGTGTGCGTCCAGAAAGGCCATGAAACTACCCTTCTTGTGTACGGCGCGGATACCGTTGACGTTCCAGGAGTAAATTTTCATCGAACCATATTATCAGCCAGGTCCCATCCCGCACCCAATGCCTTGTAGACCGCAATCAGCGCGGTCGCCGTATCGGTGCGGCCCTGTGCAACCAGCAATTCCGCGCTCAAAGCCGTGCGCTCCGCATCGAGCACTTCGAGAAAATCGATCAGACCTCCCTCGAAACGCTTGCGCGCCAGTTCAGCGGCGCGGTCGCTGGCGGTCGCGGCGATGTTCAGCGATTGCTGCCGGATCTGTATCCGGCCGTAACCGATGAGCGCCCCTTCAGTATCTTCGAGCGCATTCAGCACCGCGTTTTCATAGGCTGCAACGGCGGCCTCGGTCTGCGCGGTCTGCGAGGCAACTCGCGCCTGCACCCTGCCGAGATCGAACGCCGCCCAGGTGATGCTCGGTCCGAAGGTGAAAAAACGGGCGTCGCCGCTGCCGAATTGACCAAAGTTGGCCGCCTCGTATCCGAGCGTGCCGGTGAGCGTGACTTTTGGGAAATAGTCGGCCTTGGCGACCCCGATGCGTGCCGTCGCGGCCGCAAGCCGGCGTTCGGCCACGCGCACGTCCGGCCGATGCCGCAACATGTGCTCCGGGGTGCCGATGGAGGTCAGCGCGGGCAACGGCGGCGGCGGCGCTTGGGTGGTCAGGCGTGTCGAGAGCGCGTCGGGTTGCCGCCCGGTCAACACGCTTAGGCGATAGATGGTCGTGGCGATCGACGCCTGCAAGGTCGGCAGGGAAGCGAGCGTGTTTTGCCACTGTGCTTCCGCGCGCGACGTGTCGAGTTCATTGCCGCGGCCGGCCTCGAGCCGCACGCGCGTCAGCCTGAGCGTGTTCGCCTGACTCTCGGCGTTCTTCGCCGTCAAGGACAACTGGTCCTGCAAGCCGCGCAGCACGAAATAGTTACGCGCCACTTCGGCGAGCACGCTCACGCGGGCGTCGCGCAACGACGCGATCGACTGGCCATAATCCGCACGGGCAGCCTCGACATTGCGACGCACCTGGCCGAAGAGATCGAGTTCCCAGAGTCCGTTGAAGCCGACTTCCGCCGCATCGAACTCCCGGTCACGCCGGTCGACGCCCGGCAACTGCTGCGCCGAATCGAGATTCGTGGTGTAACTCGCACCGGTCGTGACCGTCGGAAACAAATCGAACCCGGCCAACCGTTTGATCGCACGCGCGGAGCGCAGATTGGCGACCGCCGCCGCCAGATTCTGGTTGTGCGCCAGCGCGTCTGCCACCAGATCGTTCAGGGTGGGATCCTCGAACAAGGTCCAGTACCGCTCGATCGGCTCACCCGCAGCCACACCAGGTTCGGCCGCGTTCACGAATTGGTCGGCGGTGGGGGACGCGGGCTGGTGGTAATCGGGTCCAACCGCGCAACCCGACAACCATGCCGTGAATCCGAGCACGCCGGCGCGATGCCAGCTACGCATGCGGGGAACCCTCCTCGACCACCGGGTAATCGATGTGCGGCGGCGCGTCCTTCGGGGTGAACCAGGTCTCGATGGTCACGAAGAATACTGGCGTCAGGAACAACCCAAACAGCGTCACACCGAGCATGCCCGCGAACACGGCGATGCCGATGGCCTGGCGCATTTCGCTGCCGGCGCCGCTCGCGATCACCAGCGGGATGACGCCCATGATGAAAGCAAAGCTCGTCATCAGGATGGGACGCAAGCGCAGGCGGCAGGCCTCGACCGCCGCCGCGACCGGCGATAAACCGTGCTCGACGCGTTCGCGCGCGAACTCGATGATGAGGATGGCGTTCTTGCAAGCCAGTCCCACCAACACGATGAAGCCAATCTGCGTGAGCACGTTATTGTCCGAGCCTTTGAAGAAGACGCCGAGCATCGCCGACAGCAGGCACATCGGCACGATCAGGATGACGGCCAGCGGCAGCGCCCAGCTCTCGTACTGTGCCGCAAGAATGAGGAACACGAGCAGCACGCAAATCGGAAACACCAGCAATGCCGTATTACCTGCCGACTTTTGCTGGAAGGTCAGATCGGTCCACTCATAGCCGAAACCGTTCGGCAGGGTTTCCTTCAGCACCTTCTCCATCGCGGTGGTCGCCTGATCGGAAGAAATACCCGGCGCGCCTTCGCTGTTCACGTCCGACGACAGATACACGTTGTAGTGCGATACGCGGTCGGGCCCGGACTCGAAGCGGATGTCGGCCACCGCACCCATCGGCACCTCATCGCCGTTGCGGTTGCGCATCTTCAGATTCGCGATATCTTCAGGCTGGTTGCGGAATTGCGCCTCGGCCTGGGCGTATACCCGGTAGGTGCGGCCGAAACGGTTGAAGTCGTTGATGTACGTGGAACCCAGATACGTCTGCAAGGTGTCGAACACGCTCGACAGCGGCACGGCCTGCTGCTTGACCTTGACGCGATCCACATCGGCGTACAGCTGCGGCACGCTGTTCTGGAACGTGGTGTAGGTGGCATACGGATTGAGTTCGCGCGTCTGCCGCGCCTTATCGAGAACTTCTTGCGTGACGCGGGAGAGTTCATCGTAGCCATGCGCGCCGCGATCCTGCAAGAACAGCTTGAACCCGCCCGTGTTGCCCAAGCCTTGCACCGGCGGCGGCGGCACCGCAAAGATGACCGCATCCTGAATGGTGCTGAAGCGCTTGTTGAGTTCACCTGCGATGGCGCCGGCGGACAGCGCCGCCGTGGTGCGGTCCTCGAAGGCTCTCAGCGGAAAGAACAGCACCGCGGCGTTGGTCAGATTCACGAAACCTTGCACGGATAAACCGGTGAAGCCGATCACGTGCTCGACCCCGGGTGTCTTGAGCGCGAGGTCGGACATCTGTCGGACGACTTTTTCGGTTCGATCCAGTGAGGCCGCATCGGGCAACTGCACGATGCCGACCAGGTACTGCTTGTCCTGCGCCGGAATGAACCCGCCTGGGACGACATGGAACATGAAATAGGTCGCCGCCAGCAGCCCCACGAAGATGATCAGCACCACGGCGCGCACAGCCGTGATGCGGCGTATGCCATTGCCGTAGCGTTCCGAAGCCGCCTCGAAGGTGCGGTTGAAGAGACGAAAGAAACCGCCCAGCACCTTGTTGATGCCGCGCTGAAAGAAATCCGGCGCCGCGCTGCGCGGCTTCAGCAACAGCGCCGCAAGGGCCGGGGACAGCGTCAGCGAGTTAAATGTCGAGATTAGCGTGCTTGCGGCGATGGTGACGCCGAATTGCCGGTAGAACTGCCCGGTGAGTCCGCTGACGAAAGCAACCGGCACGAACACCGCACACAGCACCAGCGCGATCGAGATGATGGGCCGGGTGACTTCACCCATGGCCGCGTGCGCCGCCGCGGTGGGGTTCAGGCCTTCCTCGATCTTGCGCTCGATGTTCTCGACCACCACGATGGCGTCGTCGACGACGATCCCGGTGGCGAGCACCAATCCGAACAGCGTCAGCGAGTTGATCGAGAATCCGGCGAGCAGCAGCGCCGCCAGCGTGCCGACGATCGCGACCGGCACGGCCACCAGCGGGATGACGCTGGCGCGCCAGCTTTGCAGAAAGATCACGACGACCAGCACGACCAGCAGCACCGCCTCAAACAGGGTGTGCACCACCGCCTCGATGGATTTGCGCACGAACACCGTGGGGTCGTAGTCGATTTCGTAACTCACGCCTTCCGGAAAGCTTTTCGCGATGTCTTTCATGCTGGCCCGCACGGCATCGGAGAGTTGCAGCGCATTGGCACCGGGCAGCTGAAACACCGGAATGGCAACGGCCGGCGCGCCGTCCAGCATGCTGCGCAACGCATAGTTGTCCGGGCCCAATTCCAAACGCGCGACGTCGCGCAAGTAGGTCGTTTCGCCGTTCGCCCCGCTCTTGACGACGATGTTTTCAAATTCCTGGTCCGTTTGCAGACGACCCTGAGCGTTGACGATGTACTGGAACTGCGTGCCCGGCAACGCCGGCTGACCGCCGATCTGGCCGGCCGCAACCTGCACGTTCTGTTCGCGTACGGCTGCAAGGACTTCTTCGACGTCCATGTTGCGTGCAGCGATCTTGCCCGGGTCGAGCCACAGCCGCATGGCGTAATCGCCCGAGCCGAAGATTTGCACGTCACCCGCACCCGGCAGCCGTGCCAGCACGTCCTTGATCTGGATGACCGCATAATTGCGCAGGTACAAGCTGTCGTAGCGTCCGTCCTTCGAGCGCAGGAATACCACCATGGTCAGATCCGGCGAACGCTTCTGGGTGACCAGTCCAACCTGCCGTACGACGTCCGGCAAGCGCGGCTCCGCTTGCGACACGCGGTTCTGGGTCTGTACCTGAGCGATATCCAGATTGGTGCCCAATTTGAACGTCACCGTGATGGAAAACGAACCGTCGGGGGTCGCCGTCGAGTTGGTGTAAATGGCATTTTCGACGCCGTTGATCTGCTGCTCGAGCGGCGTGATCACCGTTTCGGCGATGGTCTTGGGGGACGCGCCCGGATACTGGCCGCTCACCACCACGGTGGGCGGCACGATCTCGGGATACTCGCTGATCGGCAGCGTCGGCATCGCGAGCAGACCCGCGACGAGGATGAGAATTGCGAGCACCGACGCGAATATCGGTCGCTCGATGAAAAACGAAGAGAGATTCATCGCCCGCCCTACTGCGCTGCAGTCGCGGCGCCATCGGCGCCCATGGCGACCGTCTGCGGCGCCACTGTCATGCCAGGGTGGACGCGCTGCGCGCCGTTGACGACGATCACGTCGCCCGCCTTCAACCCTTCCCGCACGATGCGCAGGCCGTCGATGATGCGACCCAGCTTCACCTTGCGATATTCGATCTTGTTCTGAGCGCCGAGCAGGAGCACGTACTTCTGGCTCTGGTCCGTGTTCACGGCGCGATCATCGATGAGAATGGCGGAATAATCGCCGCTCGCGAGCAGTTGCACGCGCGCAAACAGACCGGGTGTGAAGCGACCCTCCTTGTTCTGCAGGACGGCGCGGGCGCGAATGGTGCCGGTCTGCGGATTCAGCTGGTTGTCGACGAAGTCGAGCTTGCCGGTGTGCGGAAATCCTTCCTCGTTGGCAAGCCCGACCTGCACCGGTTTCGCGTCGCGCGCGCCCGCATGCTCGCCGCCGCGTGCCATTTGTGAATACCGCAGGAAGCTTTGCTCATCGGCATCGAAGTACAGATAGATTGGATCGAGAGACACCACCGTGGTCAACAACGTGCCGCCGTTGATGCCGCCCGTGACGAGGTTGCCGCGGGTCACTTCGGCGCGGCTGACGCGACCGTCGATGGGACTGGTGACCCGGGTGAAGCTGACGTTGAGACTCGCAGTTTCCAGGGCGGCCCGGGCACCACCGACATTGGCCTCGGACTGCGCGACGGAACTCTTGCGCTCGTCCAACTCCTCCTGCGAAACGGCGCCGCTGTCCTTGAGGTGATGAACGCGTTCGAGTTCGATGCGACCGAGGTCCAAGGCCGTTTTGTAACGCTTCACGTCGGCATTGGCGCGGTCGTATTCGGCCTGATAGGGGCGCGGATCGATGATGAACAACAGGTCGCCATGCTTGACCTGGCTGCCTTCGGTGAAAGCCACCTTGTCGATGTAGCCGGAAACGCGTGGCCGGATCTCGACGGTCTCAGGCGCCTGCATACGGCCGGTAAACTCGTCCCAATCCTTGACGGTTTTCTCGATCACCGGTGCAACGCTGACCTGGGGCGGCGGCGGCGGGCCCGGCGGCGCGCCGCGCGATCCGCAGGCGGTCAGAAAGCTCAACACTGCGGCGCTGATCGCCACCATCCCTAATCGTTTCTTTGTCATCGCAACGCTCCGAGCATCCCATGCTCTTACCCGGCCGCACGTGGCCGGCTCAAGACAATATGGGACGATTCAACATATTCAAGATGGCCGTAGCCACGCGATGACTATTTCGGTATTGACAATCATTCGCATTAGCGTTCAAATGTCCCTATGATCATTTGCGTGTGTAAAGCCGTATCGGATCGTCACATCAAGAATGCCGTCAAGGGCGGTGCGACCTGCGTGCGTGATCTCGCCCGCGATCTGGCAGTCGGCACGTGCTGCGGTAAGTGTGTACCTGAGGCGCGCCAGACCTTGAAGCGTTGCCTCGCGACGCATAGTGAGTCTTCTTTCCAACCGGTCCTGATCCCCCCTACGATCGAATTCGCCGTCTGACCAACGGTCCCTCCCCGCCTTCCCTGACTCGGGCATAATGTCGCCGAATCGGCCGATTACCGCGAAGGGGCGAGCGTGCAGGGCGAAACCAAAGTCTTGGAATTTCTGAATCTGGCTCTGAAAAACGAGCTAACGGCGATCAACCAGTACTTTTTGCACGCGCGCATGCTCGAGCATTGGGGCATGAGGCGCCTGGGCAAGATCGAGTACGACGAATCCATCGATGAAATGAAACATGCGGACCGGTTGGTCAAGCGCATCCTGTTTCTCGATGGACTGCCGAATCTCCAGGACCTCGGCAAATTGTTCATCGGCGAAGACATCCGGGAATTATTGCAATGTGATCTGCGGCGCGAGATGGAAGCGCATCCGATGTACACGGCCGCCATCGCCCATTGCGAGGCGGTGAAGGACTATGTGACCCGCGAGCTGCTGGTGGAAATCCAGAAGAGCGAAGAGGAGCACATCGACTTCATCGAGGAACAGCTTGGCCTGATCGACAAGATGGGCCAGCAGAATTACGTGCAGAGTGCGACGGGCGAGTTGCAGGAAGCCAGCTAAGCCTAATATTGTTCGCTTTGCGTCGCGCATAACGAAAACAGCGAGGACAAGGATGGCCGAGCAAAACGTGCGATTTATCCTTTGGAAGAACGGCGCCTACGCGATTTCATCATACGATGAGTCGTCCGGCGCCGGAGCTCTCGTGCAACATGACGGTAAGCACGCGATGCGCGTCGTGGGCGTCTCAAAAAGGAGCTTCGAGGAAAGCGTCATCAAGCGCCGGGCCGTGCGCGGCGGCGTCGCCATCAACAAGTCGACGTTGAGCGCAGTTCGCGGACATGATTTGGTATGGGATTGGTCGGTCCAACGGCCGGGACTGACGCGCACCGAGGTCTGGCGGGCTTCATCGCGCGTCCGCGGGACCTGGGAGCAAGTCGATGCCAGGCCGGACCGGGTCACGAGATACACGGTCGCCGGACCAAGGCGCTATCAGGGTGACACGCAAACGCCGGATGGAAAGGCGCTGTGGTCCTCCACATGGGGCCCCGATGAACAAGGCGGATTGACAGGCGTTTACTCGGACCCGGCGGGCGAGGTCGTGGGCACGATTCAATTCGGCGGCGATTCGTCTTCGGTTTCGTGGGATGGTCCCGAATCGAGCGGCTCGATTGCCACGGCTGACCCGGATGGTGTAGGGCAGGTAGTCGTGAGCGGCGAAGGCGTCAATAAAACATACACCAGAAACGAAGGCGACGGGCACTCCGTCGAAGTGGGCTCGAGTAACGCAGGGGGCTTGGGTCGATATTGGATAAAGATAACCGTGCCGGGCAAAGGCGCGGGTGACTCGAGTTGGGTGGATATGGGCACCGAAACGTATAAAGGTACCGAGACCGACTACACCATTAACGGAACGAGCCACGCCGATGGATCCTCCCAGTTCTCGCGAATCGGCAACGACCGCACCACGGGTGACCATGACACCGTGTACGGCGGCACCGACGTCGCCGGCAACTCCTCGTATAGCGAATCGATCGAGCACAGCGACGGCAGCGTTACGCTCATCACGCGGTCCGTTGACAGTAACGGCGACGGTACGGAACATGTCACCGTCGTCGACAAGGATGGCAACGTCAAGAGCGATGATACGTTCCCTGTAAACGGCGGAGTCACCGGTAGCACGCCCGCTCCCAGCGGCGATTCGTCAGGCGGTGGCTCCGATGGCAGTGGCGCGTCGGGCGGCGACCCAACAGCGGGCAACCCCGATCCCAATGACCCCGACCAACCGGGTCAGCCTGATGCACCCGACGTCGGCGGCGGCAGTGGTGCAACTTCGAGCGATGCAGGCGACGACGATCTCGACGCTGCACCGCCCAGTCCCGCAGGCCGCATCGGACGTCAACACAGCAATACGCTGACAGATATCTTCGGTGGAATTCGGAGCGGGGATGACCCCGGCGGCGATGACGAAGGTGGACTCGGCGATGACGTGGAGGGGTGGCGCAGGCAGCTGGGTGTCGAGGTTAGCGCCGCTGGAGACGGCGGCGGCGACGACGACGCAACGGGATGGGGTGCAGGCGAGAATCCCATTGGCTCGCCGCTGATAAATGTAACGATGCGTGTTTCGTCGGCGTCCTCCGGTGAAGAGGGCTGGGGCGATCTTACCAATCCTCGAGCGCTCCTCGGTTACGTCAGCTCACTTACCGGCGCTGCCTTTCACGTTGCCGGCTCGGCAAATCTGGCCCAAGCGGGACCAGGCTGAGCGTACGAGACATTACCGTTCGCACTAAGTACGAGTCAGGCCGTGAGTATCTCTCTAGGTTGCGACCCGCGTCGCGACGAAGCTCGCGCTACCGAGGAAGTGTCGCGCCGTTCCGGTGATCCGGTCGCCCTCGCAGGTCGCCGTAAATTTGAAGTTCATGCGGGCGGGCTTGCTAATCTTGGCGGACCACTTCAAGCGTTGACCGTCTACGCTGCCATCTTCGATCTCGCTTCTTTGTTCACCATCCGTCATGAAGCCTGTCAGCTTGCGACCGTCGCTCTGCAATTCGAGTACACCGGACCGGTCGCCCATGGGCGTCTTGATGATCACGTTCCACTTGCCTTGCACCACAAACGTCTCCTAAATATCCATTGCAAGCGACTCGAATCGCTCGGTCGCGAAGTCGACGAACAGGGCCACCGCAGCCGGAATTTGCCGCCGGCTCGGCACGATCACGCAAAAATCCCCGCCCTCACGGCGGTACTGCGGCATGACCAGCTGCAGGCGCTGCGCTTGCAATTCCACCGCGATGATCATGCTGGGCAACAACCCGATGCCAAAACCGGCCAGACAAGCTTTGAGCTGCACACGCGAGCTGTTGGCTGCGAAGCCACCGCTCACCTCCACCGAGTGCGTACCGTCGGGCCCGGTCAGCGTCCAGGATACCGACCTCTCGCGGCTCGAACCGGTTACGCAGCGGTGACTCGATAAGTCCGCAAGGTTTGCGGGCATTCCGAATTGCTGCAGATAGACTGGACTCGCAACCAGACGAAACGATTGTACCGACAGTCGTCGGTAGGCCGGCATCGCGTCGGCGGTGAAGCGACCCCGAAACGTCACGTCGATCGCCTCGGCGATCAAGTCCACCCGCGCATCACTCAGCACGAAGTCCAGTTTAACGCGCGGATGGCGCTGCAGAAACTCCGCCACCCATTCAATCTTGAACAAGTCCAGAAAGTCGGCCGGCGCCGCCACGCGTACCGTGCCGGACGGCGCCCGACTGTCGCCTACGGTTGCGTCGCCGGCGGCGAGCACGTCATCGACCGCGTGTGCGCAGCGCTCAAAGAATGCTGCGCCGGCGGTGGTGAGCGTGAGCTTGCGCGTCGAGCGCTGCATCAAGCGGCTGTCGAGCGCGACTTCCAGCTGACGGACTTGCCGGCTCAAGGTGTTTGCCGGCACCTGCAGCCGTCGCGATGCTTCCGCGAAACTACGCGCCCGAACCACCTGCACGAAGATCCGCACCTGATTTAGATCGAGCATCTCATTACTATCATTTATGGACGAGTGTAGTGATATTCCACCGTCTAGTCATTCAATAAGCAGTGGCTTACGCTGATGGTCTCAAGATCACTCGTGATCGCGTTTGCAGGAGTTGTCATGGCGAAAGTACTGGTTCTTTACTATTCATCCTATGGTCATATCGAAGCCATGGCGCAGGCTGTGGCAGAGGGTGCGCGCTCGACCGGCGCGCAAGTCGACATCAAGCGTGTGCCTGAAACCACGCCGCTCGAAGTGGCCAAAACGTCGCATTTCAAGCTCGAGCAACAGGCGCCGATTGCGGCCATCAATGACCTGGCGGACTATGATGCCGTGATCGTCGGCGCGCCGACCCGATTCGGCCGAATGCCTGCGCAAATGGCGGCGTTTCTCGATCAGGGCGGCGGCTTGTGGATGAAGGGCTCGCTCAATGGCAAGGTCGGCGGCGCCTTCACCTCTACCGCCACACAGCACGGTGGCCAGGAAACGACGTTGTTCTCCATCATTACCAACCTGCTGCACTTCGGCATGGTGGTCGTGGGTCTGCCGTACAGCTTCCAGGGTCAGATGACCTTGGACGAGATCACGGGTGGCAGTCCGTACGGCGCGACGACCATCGCGGGCGGCCAGGGGCAACGCCAGCCCAGTGCTAACGAACTGGCCGGCGCTCAGCACCAGGGCAAGCTCATCGCGGCGGCAGCCGCCAAGCTCAAGGGCTAACGCCCCACCCTACCGGGTCGCTGCTGCCGCGTGCGTGTTCGCGCAAGCCCTGGGTTCGCGCGGACACGCGGCGCTGCGCGGGCAGATGACCCTCGCCGGCCCGCTCAGCGCATCGGCGATCCAGGCGATATTGAGCACCTGCGACGCGGCGCGGATGGCCGTGGCGGCCTCGGGCGGTATCGGCGCGTCGCCGCCACCGCGGCGACACG
>CAZZZU010000076.1:3832-19594 GCA_964658805.1 uncultured Steroidobacteraceae bacterium | reverse complement strand
CGGTTTCGCGCCGGGATAGGGCGCCGCTTCATCGAGCGCCCCCGCGAAAGCGCGGGCGTGACGCGCCGGGCGACGCGCCAGGTGCGCATGTTCACGACGCCCACGCAGGTGAACTTCAGCGTCGACAACCGTAACGACCGCACCATTCTCGAATTGGTTGCCGCAGATCGACCCGGCCTTCTGTCCGAGGTGGGCAGAGTCTTCAAAGCCGAGCAGGTCGCCATCAACGGCGCCCAGATCATGACCGTCGGTGAGCGCGCCGAAGACGTGTTCTACGTGACCAGCGGTGCAGGGAGACCCCTAGCCGAAGAGGCGTGCAGTCGCCTACATGAGGCGCTGGTGCGCGCCCTTGATCGACGCGACACCGCGCGCGTATAGCGTCGCCGGCTAGCGCCTGCGCGCAATCGCATTTCCCGCACGGCGCTGGCAAACTGTCGGCCCCTGTTGCGAGTTGAACCCTGTGCCAAAATCCTCCACCACTGCGCTACGCAACACGATCGACGAAGCATTCACGCAACGAGCCACCCTCACGCCGGCCACCGTGCCGCGTGAAATGCGCGATGCCGTGCTCGAGGCGCTCAAATTGCTCGACAGCGGTCGCGCGCGCGTGGCCGAGCGTACCGAGTCAGGCTGGGTGGTGAACGAGTGGCTCAAGAAGGCGGTCCTGTTGTCCTTCCGCATTGCTGAGAACAAGACCATCGGCGCCGGCGAGCTCAATTTCTACGACAAGGTGCCGACCAAATTTGCCGGCTGGCAGGAAAAACAGTTTGCCGCTTCCGGCGTGCGTGTCGTGCCGCCGGCTACCGTGCGTCTTGGTGCTTACGTGGCGCCGAACGTCGTGCTGATGCCGAGTTACGTCAATATCGGCGCCTATGTCGATAGCGGCACCATGGTGGACACCTGGGCGACCGTCGGCTCTTGTGCGCAGATCGGCAAAAACGTCCATCTCTCCGGCGGCGTCGGCATCGGCGGGGTGCTCGAACCGCTGCAGGCCGCTCCTACCATCATCGAAGACGACTGCTTCATCGGCGCACGTTCGGAAATCGTCGAGGGCGTGATCGTGGAACGCGGTGCGGTCGTTTCCATGGGGGTGTTCATCGGCCAGAGCACCCGCATCTACGATCGCGAACGCGATCTCGTCACCTACGGCCGTGTGCCGGCCGGCGCGGTAGTGGTGCCGGGCAGCCTGCCGTCGGCGGACGGCAAGTATTCGCTGGCCTGTGCCGTGATCGTGAAACGGGTGGACGCGCAGACGCGGGCGAAAACTTCACTCAATGATCTGCTCCGGAACATCGCATGACGCCGCCCGAAGATCACGTCCACTCCAGCAACTCCCAGCGATAGCTGCTCTCTTTGACTTCATAACCCACACTCTCGCGGAAAATCCCGCGACTTTCGCGGCGTACCCAACGGCCAAGCTCGGGCGCCAGCCATACATGTTCGAATCGTTGTGCTGCTTCGCGTTCGGATGCGTTGCTGTAACGGAAGTCGATCACGTTGTAGAAGTGTAGCGTCCTGAACGTTCCGGCCGGCACGGTGATCGATTCCCAGCCTTGGGCTTGCATCGTCAATTGCCACGGCATCCTGTCGTCGATGTCAGGAACCTTGTAGTAGGTGAAAACGGTCGTTGACCAGCCAGGTCTGAGTTCGGCGGGCCACAGCGGAATGGGATTTTCATATGCCTGCAGTTGAGTCCAGTGCGGGTCCAGCAGGACGGTGCCCCAGGGCTGCTGTAATTCGTTCGGGCCGGGGAAAGAAGAAGACGACACTACCCCGTCCAGATATTTTTCACGCCAAGCCGCACCCCATGACGGATATTTGATCGGATCATTCTCCTGTGTCTCGGAACGGCTGGCCACTGCAATGGCACGGCCGACGGCTGTCACCCGATCTATGGATGTATCGACCCGCTTACCGGTGAAGTGTTCATATTGTGCGTATCGCCAGGACTGGTTGACTTCCGGAGCGCGCACGGTAATGAGTGGCGCAGGGCCACGGGCGATCGGCGCACCGCGGCTCACGCAGCCATGTGACGCTGCGGCGGCACCCAACAATAGAAAATTGCGCCTGGACGTTTTCATAAGTCAGTTGCTCAATATTCTCCTGAATGCCGCTACGACGGCCGGTTGAGGCCGGCGAATCGCGGGCACCTCTGAATAGTTCTGCCATCCCCCACCGAGACTTTTGTAGAGTTTCACGAATTGCTCGCCCTCACTGACTTGCGCCTCGGCGAACTGTTCCTGCAACGTGTACAGCTGGCGCTCCGCATCGACGACGTTGAGGAAATCGGTCAGCCCCCGGTTGTAGCGCTCGGTTGACAGATCCACCGCGCGCTGCCCTGCCGTCATGGCCGTCGTGAGCTGTTCCATGCGATCCCGCTGCGCCTGATAGGCATCCAGCGAGGTATCGACTTGTTGAACCGCGTTTAGAATTGTTTCGCGGTATTTCGTGAGACTAATTTGCGTCCTGATATCGGCGATGTCCACCTGGGCGTCGAGGGCGCCAAAATCGAGCAATGGCCATATTGCACCGGCGCCAAACGAGTAGACGTGTTTGCCGACGTTCACGGCGTTGCCCCAGTTTTGCCCCTGACTGCCAAGCGACCCGCTAATGGTGACGTCAGGAAATAGACTCGCTGTCGCCACACCGATTCTCGCGGTGGCAGCGGCCAGCTCCCGCTCGGCTTGCTGAATATCGGGTCGCCGCTTGAGCAGGTCGAGCGGCGCGCCGGGCGCCGTGGGCGGCGGCATCGACGGCACCAGATCGGGCTTCGCCAACTCCTGTGCCATGGCTTCCGGATACTCACCGACGAGCACCGCCAGGGTGTATTGCGCCGCTTTCACTTCCGCCTCCACGGGCGCGATCTCACCCTCGAGCGTCGCCAGTTCCCGCCTCGCCAACGCCACGTCGAGTTCATTGGTGATGCCCCGCTCATAGCGAATGTTGACGATGCGCAGCGACTCGCGCAGCACATCACTCGCGTGGTGCAAGATTCCAGCGCGCACCTGAAAACCGCGCAAGTCTATGTACGCGCGGACGACATCCCCGATGACCGTGGTCAGCACATCATAGCGGGCCGCCCGTGCCGCTTCGGTGTCCGCGCGCACCGCCTGGAACTCGCGCCGGAATTTGCCGAAAATATCGAGCTCCCACACCGCATCGAAGCCGACCAAGGTGTTGATGTGCTGCAGTCCGGTGCCGTTGTCGGCGGACCTGAGAAACTGATCGGCGCGGCCCTTGGTCAGATCGCTGCCGGTTCCCCGCGCGGCGGCGCCGCTCGCATCGATTTGCGGCAATGCATAGCCCAATACCACCGTTTCATAGGTTCTCGCCTCCTGCAACCTGTCCAGCGCGGTTTGGATGTCGAGGTTGGATTTGACGGCGCGGTCGACCAGTGAATTCAATTCATTGTCCTGCAGCGATTGCCACCACGTCGAAATGTCGATGGGCGCGGCGGAGCCAGAGGCCGTCGGCGGCAACTCTGCCGCATAAGACGCCGGCTCATCGGGCTTCGGGACGTGATAGGAGGGTCCCGCCGCACATGCGCCGAGTCCGAGGCAGACGACCGCTGTGCAAAGTCGAGGCGATTTCACTTTCTGCTCCTCATCAACGCTTGGCGTCAAGGGGTTGCTTGGACGCGTCGGGGGCGTTGACGGCGACGACTTGGCCGGCGCCGATTTGACTGCTGATGTTCAGTATCAGGCGGTCGCCCGGTTGCACGCCCGAGGTGAGTTCGACCATGCTACCGTTGTCGCGCGCGATCACGACGTCATGAAACGCCACCTTGCCGTTCTGATCGACCTGAGCCACTTGCGTACCGGACGAACGGAAGATGAGCGCCGCCGCGGGCACTTCCACGAGTCCACGGGGCGGCAGGTGGAATGCCACGTTGACGTACATGCCCGGCACCAGGGCATGTTGCGCGTTCGGCATATCCACTTCGACACGCATCGTGCGCGCCTGAGCATTGAGCGACTCGGCCGACCTGACGATCTTGCCGCTAAAGGCATCGCCCACTGCGCCGGAGGCACGGATCTCCGCCGGCACCCCTGCGTTCATCAGTTCGCCGGCAGCGCTCTGCGGGACATCGACGAAAACGCGCAGCGGATCCGTTTGCGCCATGCGGTACATCGGCGTCGTCGTCGACCCGCTTCCGGCGGTCACGAGATTACCGATGTCGATCTTGCGTTCCGTAATGGTGCCATCGAAGGGCGCCTTGACCAATTTGAACTCACTCAAAGCGCTGTATTGATCGACCTTCGAGCGATCCAAGGCCACCTGAGCCTTGGCCGAGTACAGCCTCGCTTCCGAACTTTGGTAATCCGCCTTTTTCGACTCGCGTTCCTGTTCAGAGACCACGCCTTTGGGCGAATCCCGCCATCGTTCATTCGTGGACTTGCTGAACTCGGCTTCCGCCTGTCGGGCGTTGACTTGCGCTTCAGACGTTTTCAGTTGTGCCTTGGCCGCCTGTAATTCGGCGTCCACTTCCGGTGTCTCGATCGTTGCCAGCACCTGGCCCTTGGTAACGTGATCGCCGATGTCCACCATCCACTTCGCCACGTAACCGTTCACACGCGCGTAGATCGTGGTTTCGTACCATGCTGACGTTTCGCCGGGAAGCACGAGGTCCTGCCCGACATTCACGGGTTTGGCGGTCACCACGTCGACAGGCGGAGGCGTTGAATAGGTGGTTTCGCTGGCATTCGCCACGTCATGCGCATGCATCATCCGAATCACGGTGATGAGAACGAAGAACACGCCCAGCACGGCGATGGTGATGAGAACACCGCGCTTCGTACGGCGGCCGGTGTCCGAGTTGAAGCTTGACGATACTGAATCGTGTTCGGCCCTCGACACCTGATCCGGATACTCGCCCCGTGACTGGCCGTTCTCCGTAGGTTCGGGGGATTTGGGGCTGTGGGGATCATGCGATTGCATTGGTTCTACCTTCAACGTGCGGTTGCTTTACAAAATCCGGTTGGCGGCGCAAGAGTCGATACATGGTTGGTACGAAAATGAGGGTAGCCAGAGTCGCGAACAGCAGTCCGCCGATGACGGCGCGACCCAGCGGCGCATTCTGCTCGCCGCCTTCGCCGATGCCGAGGGCCATGGGCACCATGCCCAATATCATGGCACCCGCCGTCATCAATACCGGCCTGAGGCGCGTGTAACCGGCGGTGATCGCCGCGGTCAGCGGATTCTCCCCGGCCGCCATTCGTTGGTTCGCGAAGCTCACCACGAGGATGCTGTTCGCGGTAGTCAGACCAATGCACATGAGCGTACCCATCAGCGCCGGCACGCTCATGGGCGTCTGCGAGAGAAACAGCATCCACAGAACGCCACCGAGCGCGAACGGCACAGCCATCAACACGATGAGCGGATCGATCCAACTCTGAAAGTTCATGACCAGGAACAGATACACGAGCACGATGGCAAGTGCGATGCCCGTGAAGAGCCCGGTATAGCTCTCACGCATCGTTTCAACCTGTCCACTCAGGGTAACCGTCAATGCCTTCGACGCATCGGGACGATGTTCTTTCAGCACCTTATCGATGTCCTGCGCTGCCGAATAAAGATCGCGCCCCTGGACGTCGGCATGGACGTCGAATACCGGCCGGATGTTCAGTTGCGACATCACGAGTGGCAGCGCCTCGCGGCCGAAAGACGCCAGGTTGAGCAATAGCTGGCCCGAATTCGTCGCACCCGCTGACGTGACGGGCATGGTCTGCAAATCCTGTGAGGAGCCGATCCGGTAGGTCGGCACCTGCACGACCAGCGGATAGCTCACACTGTTACGAGGATCGATCCAGAAATTCGGGGCCGTCTGCGCACTGGAATTGGTCGCCACGAGCACGTTGTTGGCGGCCTCCTGCTGCGTCACGCCGGTCTGCGTGGCCAGCGCGCGGTCCATATCCACGGTGAGGGCCGGTGCATTGGGAACCTGAAAGACGTGTGCATCGACGACGCCCGGCACCCGTGTCAGGGAACGCGATATGTCGGAAGCCAGGGAAAACGCCGCATCTTGGTCCGGGCCGGAAATGCGCACGTCGATCGGCGCGGGCTGTCCAAAGTTCAGCACCTGATCGACGATATCCGCCGGTTGAAAAAAGAATTGCAGTTCGGCGAAATGCGCCGGCAACTCGCGCCGCAACATCGCGATGATTTTCGCCGTCGGCGTATGTTTTTCGTTCAGGGAGATCAGGATTTCGCCGTCCATCGGCCCGACGGTGGCTGAATCACTGAGCGCAATGTTGATGCCGCTGTAGGGCAAACCGATGTTATCCAGCATCACGTCAATCTGGTCATTGCCAACCAGCTTCCTGATCTCCGTCTCAACCTGCGCGAAATACTGCTGCGTCCGCTCGAGCCGGGTGCCCGCCGGTGCACGCACGTGAAGACGCATCTGGCCCGCATCGACCTGCGGAAAAAAGTCGCGACCCAGGAACGGGAAAAGTGCCGCGGATACGACGATCAGCACGATGAATGCGATCACTGTGAGGCGGGCCTGCGACAAGGCCCAGGCAAGGATGTTGCGATAGCTCTCCCGGAATCGCTCGAAACCGCGCTCGAACCCTGCTTGAAATCTCACCAACACATTCTTGCGGGGCTTTTTGCCGCCCGTCTGCGCGTGCGCGTCCTCGTCCGCAAATCCATGTACCGCGCCGCGCATCAGGTAGCTGAACAGCACCGGCACCATCGTGAATGACAGCGCCAGGCTTGCCAGCAGCGACCCGATGACGGACAACGAGAGCGGCGAGAACAGGTACTTGGCCGTCCCCTCGAGCAGAAAGACCGGGACGAATACGATGCAAATGCACAGGGTCGACAGGAAAGTCGGAATGGCCACTTCACTCGCGCCGTCGACGATCGCCTGGTAAAGCGGTTCGCGCATCGCCACGTGCCGCTCGATGTTTTCGATGACCACGGTGCCGTTGTCCACCAGAATGCCGATGGCCAGCGCAAAACCGCCGAGCGTCATCGTATTGAGCGTCTGGCCGGTCAGCTTGATGAACAGGACGGCCGTGATGATGGATAGCGGAATCGCCGCCAGAATGATCACCGAAAGGCGGACGTTGCCGAGGAACATGATGATGACCAGTGCGGTCAGTCCCGCTGCCATGCCGGCGCTCAGCAGGACGCTGTGCAGTGCCGCCCGGACGAACACGGATTGGTCGAAGAGCGCTTTGACGTTGACATCCTTCGGCAGCACTTTCTGGATGTCGCCCAGCGCCGCGCGAACGCCATCGATGACCGCCAGCGTAGACACCCCACCCGTCTTGCGGATGGTCATCAAGGCACCCGGAGTGCCGTTGACCGAGACAGAATTCGTCTGTACCTGAAAGCCGTCATGGACGTGCGCAACGTCGCGCATAAACACGGTCCGTCCGTCCACCTGTTTGATCGGGAAGGAATTGATGGTTTCGAGGACATCCGGCGAGTTGTTCATCGCCAGCGTGTAGTCTTTGTCCCCTATCTTGACGTCGCCGGCCGGCAAAATGACGTTCTGATGCTGTAGCGCGCTGCTCACGTCCGAGGCCGACAAACCGCGCGCCTGCAAAGCGGCCAGATCGAGGTCGGCCATGATCACGCGGGGCTTGCCGCCATACGGGTACGGCACTTCCGCACCGTGCACCACGGCAAGTGCCGGCCGAATGATGTTCTGACCCAGGTCGTTCAATTTCGTATCCGGCAACGAATTGCTGGACAGGCTGAGCTGAATGATCGGCACGTCGGTCGCACCGTAGCGCAGCACCAACGGTGGGGTGATGTTGGGAGGCATGTATTTTAAAACCACCAATGCACTGCTCGCGAGTTGCGAAACCGCGCGGGTGACATCTGCGCCTTCATGCAGATAAATCTTTTCCACCCCTACGCCCTGATAGCTCACTGCCTCGATGCGCGATATGTCGTCCACCAGGGACGCCAATTGACGCTGGTGCAGCGTCAGGATCCGATTCTGAATATCCTTCGCGCTCATGCCGTTGTACGTCCAAACGACGGCGGCCACTGGGATGTCGATTTCCGGAAAGATGTCGATCGGCATGCGCAGCGCAGCGCCGATTCCCATCAGCGTCACCAGAATGAGAACGGCGACGACCGTATAGGGTCTCTTAAGCGCGGTTTCGACGACGGACATGCAATCTCCTCATGATCTTCGACTGAACTTTAACTGCGCGCCTGCCCGGGGTCATGGGCCGAAAGTCATCATCGCGCTGTGACTTTGGGCACTGTGGAAAGTGACTAAAGTCACTTTCGAGATTTCATGGAAAAACACGACCTGCGCATGAGAATCGCAGCCTATTTTTTGCCCGGTATCTGGCCGCGCGAAATCATTGCAAGTGCGGTCCGCGTGTTTGCGTGTAATTTTTCCATGATGCGGCTGACGTAATTCTTGACCGTGCCCTCGGCAAGAAAAAGCATTTCTCCAATTTGGCGGTTACTCATCCCCTCGGCGATCAGCCGCAGCACGCCCTCCTCCTTTTCAGTTAATGCTTCGGATATCTCCCCATTGCCGGTCGCCGCATTGCCAATATCGCGATCATGGGTCGCGGCATGCTGCTTGAACGGTTCAGACTGCGTGACCACCGCGAGGCGGCGAAACTGGTCCATGACCTTGCGCGCTATCTGCGGCGTCAGGCGCGACTCCCCTCGCCGCAGCGCACGAATCGTCTCCAGCAACTCGCTTTCATCCGCATCTTTGAGCAGGTAGGCTTGAGCACCCGCGCGCACCGCTTCAAATACTGTTTCGTCATCATTCAGCGTCGTCAACACCAGTATTTGCGTTGCCGGCAACGTTTGCGTTATTTCACGCGTCGCCGTAACGCCGCCTTTCAAAGGCATGTGAAGATCCATGAGAATGACGTCGGGCCGCAACGTCAGCGCCAGTTGCACCGCTTCTACACCGTTGCACGCCTGGCCGACGACTTCCATATCGGGTTCGAGCGAAATGAGAAGAGCGGCTCCCCGCCGCACGAGCGCTTGATCTTCCGCGATGACGACGCGGATCGGCCTGCTGTCATCAGACACTGCACGACTCACGCTGCCGTGCCTCGCCCGTTGGAGATGTATGTCCGATCACCGTCGAAGCGACCTCACGGCAGGCTTTTCCTCGGCGCATATTGCTGCCGTACCAACAGGCAATGGAAGTGACTTTAGTCACTACTTGACGGGAGGCAGCGCCGGTCATGGGCGCCGCGGACCGGATCAGCCGAAGCGGCCGGTGATGTAGTCTTCGGTCAGACGCTGCTGCGGATTGGTGAAGATCAGGTCCGTCGGCCCAACCTCGACCAGGTCGCCCATGTGGAAATAGGCCGTGCGCTGCGACACCCGGGCCGCCTGCTGCATGTTATGGGTCACGATCGCAATCGCGTAGTTGGCGCGCAACTCGTCGATCAGGTCTTCGATGCGCGCGCTCGCGATAGGATCGAGCGCTGAAGTCGGTTCATCCATCAGGATCACCTCCGGGTTGACGGCGATGGTCCGGGCAATGCAGAGGCGCTGCTGCTGGCCGCCTGACAGGCTCGTTCCCGGGGTGGCGAGGCGGTCCTTGACCTCCTCCCAAAGACCCGCGCGCTGCAAACTCGTGTGCACGAGTTCATCCATGTCACCACGGGTCTTCATCAGGCCGTGAATACGCGGACCATAGGCGACGTTGTCATAGATCGATTGCGGAAACGGCGTGGGCTTCTGGAACACGATGCCGACGCGCGCGCGCAACTGCGCCACGTCCTGTTTCCTGTCGTAAATGTCGTGGCCATCGAGCGTGATGACGCCGGTCACCCGCGCGCCGGCAATGGTGTCGTTCATGCGATTCAGGCAGCGCAGGAAGGTCGACTTGCCGCAACCCGAAGGCCCGATCATGGCGAGCACCTGGTTGCCGCCGATGTCGAGACTGACGTCTCGCACCGCATGCTTGTCGCCATATCGGACGTTCACGTCGCGTGCACTCATGACCGGACTTGCCACCCGGTCGCGGGTCAGCGATCGAACCTTGTCCTTCACCGCGCGACCCGTCTCCCGCCCCGAAACATCGTTCATCAACCAAAACGCCCGGTGATGTAATCGTCCGTGCGGCGCTCCTTCGGCTTGGTGAAGATTTCGCCGGAAGGTCCCATTTCCACGAGCGCGCCCATGAACATGAAGCCGGTCACGTTCGAGACCCGCGCCGCCTGCTGCAGGTTGTGCGTCACGATCACGATGCAGTACTTCTCGCGAAGAACCTGCAGCGTCTCCTCGACGCGCAACGTGGAAATGGGATCGAGCGCGGCCGTGGGTTCGTCCAGCAACAGCACCTCGGGATGCACGGCCACGGCACGCGCGATACACAGTCGTTGTTGCTGGCCGCCCGACAGCGAGCGTCCGTCCGCGTGGAGCTTGTCCTTGACCTCGTCCCAAAGGGCGGCGTCGCGCAGCGCTCCCTCGACGCGCTCCTTGACGTCCGCCGTACTTACACCGCCGGCGAGGCGCATACCGAAAGCGACGTTGTCGTGAATGGACATCGGAAAGGGGGTGGGCTTCTGAAAAACCATGCCGACACGGTAGCGCAATTCCGCCACGTCGACGTTCGCGCCGAGTATGTCCCGCCCGCCGATCAAGACTTCGCCTTCGGCGCGCTGCCCGGCGTAGAGTGCGTACATGCGGTTTAACACCCGCAGCAGCGTCGACTTGCCGCAACCTGACGGCCCGATGAACGCAGTGATCGACTGATCCGCCAGCGTCATGTTGATGTCGTGCAGGGATTTCACGTCGCCGTAATAAAAGTTGAGACCGCGGATTTCGATCTTCGGCGGCCCGGCATCCTGCGGAGGCGGCGGCGACACCGGCAGCGGCACACGCATCTTCAAATGCCGCGGCGGCTTCGTGGACATCATCCGCGCGAGCCCCGATCTGTTTGCAAGAGCGCCAGCAGCACCCGCGCCGAGATGCTCAGCAACAGAATGGTCATCGTGATCAGCAGCGCGCCCGCCCAGGCGAGGTTCTGCCAATCCTTGTAAGGACTCAACGCGAATTGAAAGATGACCACCGGCAGATTTGCCATGGGCGCATTCAATTTGTCGGACCAGAACTGATTGTTGAGCGCGGTGAACAGAAGCGGCGCGGTCTCGCCGCTGATGCGCGCGATGGCGAGCAACAGGCCGGTGACGATGCCGCTGCGCGCCGCGGGATACAGGACGCTCAACGTGGTGCGCCACGGATAGGCGCCCAAGGCCGCCGATGAGTCCTGCATGCCCTTGGGGACGAGGTTCAGCATGTCCTCGGTGGTTCGCAATGTCACCGGAATGGCCAGGATGGCGAGCGACAAGGCGCCAGCGATGGCGGAAAAGTGCCCCATGCGCACGACGACGATGGTGTACACGAACAGTCCGATGATGATGGAGGGCGCACTCAACAGCACGTCGTTGATGAAGCGGATGACGGCGCTCAGGTACGACTTGGCGCCGTACTGCGCGAGATACGTGCCGGCCAGAATACCGATGGGTGCACCGATGAGTATGCCCAGCAACGTCATCGCTGCGCTGCCATAGATGGCGTTCAGCAAGCCGCCCTCGCTTCCCGGCGGCGGCGTCATTTCCGTGAACAGATGCCAGGACATGCCCGCTATCCCGTGCGATATGAGTGTCCACAGCAGGGCGCCGAGACACGCCAAACCCAGGAGCGTCGCCGCCACGGACAACATCAGGAACAAGGCGTTCTTGAATTTGCGGAAGGCGCGGCGATTCATGTGGCCGTCCCAACACGCCGCTCGAGGCGCCGCAGCATGAGCTGCGCAGCCGCGATCACGGTAAAGGTGATGAGGAAGAGCAGCAGACCGAGCGCGATCAGCGCCGACGTATAAAGGTCGCCCACCGCTTCGGTGAACTCATTGGCGATGGCCGAGGAAATCGTGGTGCCCGGCGCCAAGATGGAAGAGCTGATGCGATGCGCGTTGCCGATCACGAAGGTGACCGCCATGGTTTCACCGAGCGCACGGCCGAGGCCCAGCATCACCGCGCCGACGATGCCGACCCGCGAATGCGGCACCACCACGTGCCAGATGACCTCCCATTTGGTCGCGCCCAGACCGTAGCCCGACTCCTTCAGCATGGGCGGGACGGTGTCAAAGACATCGCGCAAGGTAGCCGCGATGAAGGGCAGCACCATGATGGCGAGCACGACGCCCGCGGTGAGGATGCCGATGCCGAAGGGTGGCCCCTTGAAGAGCGAGCCCACGCCCGGCAGCGCGCCCAGATGGTCGATGAGCCACGGTTGCACGCTCCGCTGCAGCACCGGTGCGAGCACGAACAGACCCCAGATGCCGAAAATGATGCTCGGCACGGCCGCCAGCAGTTCCACGGCGACACCGATGGGACGCTTTAGGACCGGCGGACACATCTCGGTGAGAAACAGCGCAATGCCAAAACCTGTGGGCACGGCCAGCAACATGGCGATCACGGAGGTGACCACGGTGCCGTAGATGGGCGCGAGCGCGCCGAATTGTTCGGTGACCGGGTTCCAAATTTCGCGCGTCACGAAACCCAATCCAAAGTGCGCAAGCGCCGGCCACGCCCCGTACCCCAGCGAGATCGCAACACCGCCCAGAATCAGCAATACCAGCACCGCGGCCGTCAATGTCGCCGCTCGAAATGCCCTTTCGATCATCCACTGCCTGGCAGCGTGTCCCGGGTCGATAATGGCCACGAT
Organism: uncultured Steroidobacteraceae bacterium; assembly: GCA_964658805.1. Taxonomy (GTDB): domain Bacteria; phylum Pseudomonadota; class Gammaproteobacteria; order Steroidobacterales; family Steroidobacteraceae; genus Bog-1198. Next base: position 6,913 of record CAZZZU010000076.1, on the reverse strand, counting down.
GTTGAACTTCTCTTGGACTTGAGACGAAATCGGCCGACGCCGGATTTGTGGACCGGCGCCGGCCGCATTTTAGCCGTCTATTGCGTTCGACGAGACTTTGATCAGGTACCGCTCCACACCGGCTTGCCGGCTGCCGTGATCTGGCTCGTCCAGGTCTTCTTGACCTGCGTGACCAAAGCGGCTGGCAGCGGCACGTAGTCGAGAGCGGCCGCCATGGTACCGCCATCCTTGTACGCCCACGAGAAGAACTTCAGCGCCTCATTGACGGCTGCCGCGTCGCTCGGCTGTTTGTAGACGAGAATGAAGCTCGCGCCGGTGATAGGCCAGCTCTGCTGTCCGGCCTGATCCGTGAGAATCAGAAAATAACTGTCTGCACCCGCCCAATCCGCCGTGGCAGCCGCGGCTTGGAACGACTCCGCGCTCGGCGTCACCGTTGCCCCCGACTTGTTGGTCAACGACGTGTAATTCATCTTGTTCTGTTTGGCGTAGGCGTACTCGACGTAGCCGATGGCGCCGTCGGTCTGCGTGGTCATGTTGGCGACGCCCTCGTTGCCCTTGGCGCCGATGCCGCTCGGCCATTGCACCGAGGTGTTCGCGCCGATGGTCGACTTGAACTTCTCGCTGCTCTTCGACAGATAATCGGAAAACAGGAAATTGGTACCCGAGCCATCGGAGCGATACACCGGTGCGATCGCCGTCGCCGGGAGGGTGAGCTTTGGATTGAGCGCCTTGATTTTCGGATCGTTCCACTTGGCGATGTCGCCGAGATAGATGGCGGCAATGGTGGCGCCGTCCAGATGCAGGGTGCCGGGATCGATCCCTTTGATGTTCACCACGGGGACGACCCCGCCGATGATCATCGGAAATTGCAGCAGCCCTGCCGCTTTCAATTCGTCCGGCTTCAGCGGCATGTCCGAGGCGCCGAATGTCACAGTTTTTGCCTTGATCTGCTTGATGCCGCCGCCCGAACCGATGGACTGATAATTGAGGCCGACTCCGGTCTGTTTCTTATAGGCGTCAGCCCATTTGGCATAAATGGGATAGGGAAAAGTGGCGCCTGCGCCGGAGATGTCGGCGGCCACGGCCGCAAGACTCAGACTCGCCGTTGCCAGAAGAATGCCCAATCGCTGGAATGCTTTCATAAGTATGCGCCCGCCGGTTTTAGAGATGCCATTCTCGGCATGCTTTATGACGTTTTCATGACACGGATAAGTCATTGTGTAATAAGGCTCATGAAACGTAATCCGCAGCGCGGGTCGCATCGGTGCGGGCTCCGCCGGCACGATTGAATAACGGCGTGGCGACGGCCGACAGCAGCAGATTCAACAGCAACGTATACACGGCGGTGTAGCCTGGCAAGGTGAACCCGCCGACATGCAACGGATAGGTGGTGGACAAATTGGTTGAGTAGGCCATCTCTGTGCCGAGGACGATTCCTGCCGCCCAGCCTGTCAGCAGCGCCCAAGGATTGAACCAACGCGTGTACAGCCCGATCATTACTGCGGGCAGGGTTTGTATGATCCAGATGCCGCCCAGCAGCTGCAACTGCACGGCATATTTCGTCGGCACGAACAAGATGAAGATCAGCGCACCGAATTTGACCAGCAGGGAAACCAGTTTCGCCATCTGCGATTCCTGTTTATCGGTCGGGTTGCGGTTGATGAATTCGCGATGGATGTTGCGCGTGTAGAGGTTGGCCGCGGCGATGGACATGATGGCGGCCGGCACCAGCGCACCGATACCGATGGCCGCGAACGCAACGCCCACGAACCACGACGGAAAGCTGTGCAGCAGCAGCGCCGGCACCGCAAAGTTGTTGCCGAATTGCTTGAACCCTGCCGCATATTGGGGCAGCTTGTCGACACCTGCGGCGATCACGAAAAAACCGAACAGGGCAAGCAACCCCAACATGAGCGTATAGCCCGGCAGCATGGCGGCATTGCGTTTGATGGCCTGCCCGCTGCTCGCGCTCAGGATCCCGGTCAGCGAATGTGGATACAGGAACAGCGCCAGCGCGGAGCCCAGCGCGAGTGTCGCGTAGCCGCTGTAACTCCCGGTCGTCTGGGGTCCGGGCACGGCCAAGAGCAGCTTGGCATCCGGTATGGCCGCAAATATCCTGGCGAAGCCGCCGAGTTGAATCGGAATGACGATGATGGCCGCCAGTGCGGTCACGTATATGAGGATGTCCTTGACGATCGCGATCGTGGCGGGCGCGCGAATGCCGCTCGAATACGTGAAAGCCGCAAGCACGACGAAGGCGATCAGCAGTGGCAACTCGGCGCCGATTCCCGTACCGGAAATGCCGAGCGCGCCGATCACCACCTGGATGCCGACCAACTGCAACGCGATGTAGGGCATGGTGGCGAGGATGCCCGTAATGGTGACGGCCAGCGCCAGCCAGCGGTTGCCGAAGCGGCCGCGGACGAAATCGCCGGCCGTGATGTAGCCATGCTTGTGACAGACGTGCCAGAGACGCCGGAATGCCAAAAACAATATCGGATAGATGATCACGGTATACGGCACCGCGAAAAACGCGACCGCACCCTGACCATATGCCAGTGCCGGGATCGCGATGAACGTGTAAGCGGTATAGACATCGCCGCCGACCAGAAACCAAGTGATCAGGGTACCGAAGCGACGCCCGCCCAAACCCCACTCGTGCAACTGGTCGAGGTCGCCTTTGCGCCAGCGCGCTGCCGCGAAGCCCATCCACGTGATGAAGAGAAACAACGCCGTGAAAACGATCAATGCGGTCCAGTTGATCTCGGTCATGTTGGGTTCAGTCTTGGGTCGCGAAATAAACGATGGCCGTGAACACTGCGCTCACGATCACCCAGGCGAGCTGAAACCAGTAAAAAAAAGGCATGCCGACGAGCGTCGGCTCCACCTTGTTGTAGAAGGGTGGCCAAAGCGCCACCGCAAATTCCACGACGAAGAGGAGATAGACCCAACGCCAGCCGCCTTTGCCCATCTTGGAATTATTCATGCAGGCGATCGTACCCGCAGTCCCGGCGGGTGTCTCAACCTAAAGCATTTAAAAACCGAGATGCGGTGCGTGACCGCAGAGGCCACGCACCGCAC
>CAZZZU010000076.1:0-3822 GCA_964658805.1 uncultured Steroidobacteraceae bacterium | reverse complement strand
CACGAGTCGGAAGAACAATCAGAAGTTGAAGCGCAGACCGAGTTCCGGCGCGATTTCGCTGCGGTAGAGATAGCCGGCCCCGAGACCGCCTTCGACCTGCGACCATTCGACACCAAAATAGGTGTCGAATCGCTTGGTCCAATGGTAGTCGGCCACACCAGATACCATGTACTCCTCGCCCGCGCAGGTGCCGGAGCTCAGGTTGTTGCATTTGACGGGGTTGTAGTTCTTCTGGTTGTACATATAAGCCGCTGCAGCCACTTCGAACTTCGGCATCACCTGATAGCGGGCACCGAACCAGGAAATCTGGAAGATCTTGTTCGTGGTATATGCAGTGTTGTTGACGATACTGAGTACATATCCGCCGATCGTCTGCGTGCCCGCCGTAATGGGACTCGAAGCGTTGGCGTACTTGATGCGTTCCCAACCCGCGTAGAACTTGATCGGCTTCCAAGTGTACGAACCTTCGACCGAGTACGCAGTGTTGTCCGAAATGGTGGCCGCCAGGGAATTTGGCGAAACGCCGGCTACCGTTGGCGTGCCTGCGATCTGCGCCGCGGTCAAGCTTGAGGCCGCTACGGCGCCCTTGACCTTGCCCCAGAACGCATCGATGGAGGCGCCCGCGTAATCCGCACCCAGCGATATTTCGTTCGCATTCTGCGGCAGGTTGCCGTTCGTACCAAACACATGCATGACTTCGAGACGCGCAGGCCCATAGTTGAGGGCGTACTTCACCTGGTTGTCCATGATCTTGTCTTCGGTATCGCCCAGACCGCCACCCGTGCCGGAATAACCGATGGGCGACAGCGATTGCGACTGTTGCATGGGATCGTATTTGGTGTACAGATCAGCCAGCACGCCATTTTGACGGCCGAAAGTCAGGGTGCCGAAGGTCGCAGAACTGATGCCGACATACAAGGGACCGTTGAACGCCTGCCCAGCGCGATTGGAATCGCCCGCGGTGGTCTTGAGGCTGGCAGCCTTGCCGTTGTCGTACACCAGCGATCCCGGGCCGTCCGTCAAACGGCCGGAGTTGGGTTGGAAGCCGGTTTCGATGCGGAACACCGCGTTCAAGTCAAGCACATGCAGCGGTTCGACGCCGGTGAGGCCAACCTTCGACTGGCTGAGGCCATTGGGGACGAGCGAAACAATCGAGCGATTGCTGAAATTTTGTATCAGGAACGGGAGACCCGGTCCATAGGTCGCGCTCAAAGGCGCGCCGTGTGTCAGATACGCCACGCCGAGATCGACCGTACCGTACAGCGTCACGCCGCCATAAGTCAGGGCGGGGCTGTCGCGCTTCTCAGTGTCGGGCGATTGCGTGGCCCGATTTGACTCCTGCGCAGGGGCGATCGTGCCCGTGGTGCTCGAACCACCGGAACGCGGACCCATGCTGTCGATGCGCTGTTGCAGCTGCCGGACTTGGTCCTTGAGTGACTGAATATCCTGGCTATCGTCCGCATGCACGATGACAGGCGCCATGGAAACCACCGCGCAGGCGCCTAATGCACTCAGCACAGCTTGCGAAACACTCAACTTAAACATGAAAAAACCCCCGCGTTTTTCGGATGTTGGATTTAATCGACGAATTGTTACACCGATGTGACGAATCGTCGTGGGTTCTAATTAAAGACCCACCCAGCAAAACGCGCGTATATATATCACATGCCGTTGCAAGAATCTCCCTATTGTATTATTTAAACAACACTTGCGGGCTGATGCGGCGCGAGAGCTTCGATGATGTTGCCCACACGCTCAGAACGCCATCTGCACCCGCGTGAAGAACGCGCTTTCGTACAGTCTGTCCCCTGCGAGCGGCGCGCCGCCGTCGAAGCGCGTGTGGGTAAAATCGACATACCAGGCGACGTTCTGCGTCAGGTACCAGTTGATGCCCGCCGTCCACGCCAGCGCCTTGTTCGGATTCTCGGAAGGGTCCGCAAACCAGGCGTCGACGCTGCCGGCATTCGGATTGCTGAACGCTGCGCGGTTCAGATTCAATTCGCTGATTCGCGCAGCCAACTCGACCGCACCCCAACCCGGCCTGCCAACTGCAAAGGACTGTTTGGGCACCACGGTGCCGAAGGTCGCGTCCTCACCCGTGAGCAGGTAAGTCGCGTAAGCCTGCCAGCTGCTGGGGTGCACCTGGGCCTGACGCACGAATGCACCGGCACCGCCGCCCACGGCCCGCGCCACATCCTGCCGCTCGGAGACGTACTCGGCGAGCAATCCCAGACTGCGAAAATAATAATAGGCCTGCGGCGAGATGCGCAGGCGTTCGCCGTCGGCATACGCGGCGGCGGCGGCGGGCACCGTAGCTGTCGCAGCGCGCGTGCCTTCGTAAGAGAAAAAATTGCGCTGGCTTTCGGTCCGGTAGCTTGGCAGCAAGGTATTGGTCGGGCTGCCGACCTGATTTACATAGCTTACGGCGACGCCCGCGCCGATACCGCGCAGCGCGTCGATGCCACTCGTGCTGAAAGGTGTGGCAAACAGTCGCGCCACCCAGTCCTTGTCGTCGTTGTTGTCGACATCAGGCGTGACGTTGGCATCGGTGCTCACCCCATCGTTCGTACCGTTGAACCAACCGACCTGATAGGTGACCGAACCCGTTGCGAATGCGTAAGTACCCGACACCTGCACGCCCAAATCACGATTCGGCACCAGATCGCTGGGTAACCCCAGTTCGATGAACCGGTTGTTCGGCGACAGCTGCAACCGTTCGAGACCGAACGGCTCCTTGAACTTACCCGCGGTGACGATGAACAGCGGATTCAGGCGAGCCGCCAGGAACGCGTCCTGAATGACCGTCTTGCCGCCCGCAAAGTCGGGATTGAAGCGGAAATCGAAAATATTCAGAAACGTGCCTTCGACGATCGGTCGGGCACGGCGCAACAGCCAGGTGCTGCGCGAGCTATCGGGCGTCGAGGCATCGTTGAAAAAGCGGCCATCGAAATCGAACTCGCCATGAAAGCGAATTTGGTTAGCGCCGTCGGCGGATTGAAATGAAAAGCCGCCGGGTCCCGCAAAGATTTGCGGCCCCGATTCCGTCGTCGATTGCGCACCCTGGACCACGACCGGACGCTGCTCAGCGGCGGGTGAGGCAGGCGTCTGAGGCGGCTGCGCAGCCTGGCTGGACGGCTGCACGGCGCTGCCCTGCTGCTGTGCCGCGAGTTTCTCCTCGAGAATCCGGATGCGCTGCTCGAGTTCTTCGAGTGTCGGCTTATGGGACGGCGGTTCTTCGGCAGCTTTGCTGATGTTGCACACGCCGTACAGTGACAAAACCAGAGCTGCGCCAACCCCTCCGGTACCCCGCATCCCATGTACTACATTCATTGTTGTCGCTACCGCCCGCTGCTGATGGCCGGCGCGGAGCATGCGAGAAAATCGCAGACGCCCGGAACTACTTATGCGTCATTTCTTTATGCGATTCGGATCTGACGAGGCATTGCGTGCCGAAATCACCGCAATCTCGGTGCGTGTGTTGGCATGCAACTTTTCCATGATACGGCTGACGTAATTCTTCACCGTGCCTTCCGCCAGAAATGTTGCGACGGCGATCTGCCGGTTGCTCAAGCCTTCCGTGATGAGCGCCAGAATCTTTTCTTCCTTCTCATTCAGGCTCTCGATGTTCGCATCGCGCCTGGTCACCGCGACGCCCGAATTCCGGGCGCTTTCCAGAGAAGTCGCCATCCGCCGGAACTGATCCATCACCTTGCGTGCAATCTGCGGTGTGAGGCGCGATTCGCCCCGGCGCACGGCACGGATGGTGTCGAGCAGTTCCTGTTCGGTCACGTCCTTGAGCAGATAGCCGTGCGCGCCGGCGCG
>CAZZZU010000075.1:0-19881 GCA_964658805.1 uncultured Steroidobacteraceae bacterium | reverse complement strand
TGCGCTTCCATCTGCGCACGCTGTGCCTCCGCCTGCGCACGCTGTGCGTCCTGTGTGGCTTGATCGCGCTGCGCCAACGCAACGCTCGCCTCGGCACGCGCACTTTGCGCGGACGTCCGGGCATTATCTGCATCGCGCGTGCGTGCGGCCAGCATGATCTGGTCGCGCTCCGACTGACCCTGCGCAACCCGCGCATCATCAGCCTTCGCAGCCGCATGGGCCTGCGCCAGCCGGGCATTCTGCGTGGCGAGATAGGCAGGCTGTGCAATCTCCTTATCCTGATGGTGCGCGTACGCGCTCTCGGCAACCTCCAAAGCCTTCTTGGCAGCTTGCAAATCCATCGCTGCATACTTGGACACATTCGGATCGGCTTCGGCTGAGCGCACTGACGTACGCGCCGCTTCCAGGGCCGCATTTGGTTGCGGCGTCGTGGCGCAGCCGCCAAACGCCATCGCAAGGCCGAGACTCAAAATAATTTTATGGTTCATTGTACTATTCCTCAGGGACTCGGTTGCGTATTGCGCATCGATTCTTGACGCAAAGATTGCAGGCTCGCGTCAAGTTCCATCGCAGCCTTGCGCGACTTCTGTTTCTGCGCGGTCGCTTCCGCGACTTGTGCGTCGATATTGGCCTGCTCAGCGAGCTGCGTTGCCGGCAGCGCATCATGATCAGCGGCGGCTTTTTCAGCCCGTGCCAGCTTCTCGCGAGCGGTAGACATCTCAACCGGCGCGTATTCGGTGGCGCCTGCCTGCTCGGCACGTTGCACGGACGATTTGGCCACCGCAATCTTTTCGTTGGGTATGGGCGAGCTCGCACACCCCGCCACCACCACCAGCATGACCGCGCATGCCGCGGTTCCCTTGGTCACAGACTCGATTATTCGCATGATCCTGCTCCTGAATGAATTCTTCGTTACTCGAACAGCGGCCATCAGTGCTTGGACTGATGTGCCTCGCTGATTTCATGCAGCACTTCGGGTAAACGGCCATAGTCGCGCGCCTTATCCAGGAAGTGCGTGGCACCCAGAGCAATCGCCGCGTTCTTGTATTCGGGGAGATCGTAGTTGGTGAGCACGATGATGCGGGGTTTCATCTGCGTTGTCGCGAGCGCTCGCATCACACCAAAACCGGTTCCCTGTTTCAAATGCAGGTCCAGGATGATGACATCGATCGACTCACGCTTGACCGCCGCCAGGGCGGCCGCCTCAGTATCCGCAGTGCCAATCAACTCGACATCGTCGATTTGGCGAATAGCCTCGGTCAATCTCTCCGTCAACACCTTGGAATCCTCGACGAGTAAAACTCTCAAGGACTGCGCCATTACTGTTCCGTCCATTTTTCGATCACATTCAAGGAGTCGGCAGAAATACTAGCGCCGCAAAGTGTGATACCGACATGTGTACGGTAGAGAACATAGTGTAGGTGGATTCTCACGTGGCTCCGCTACTGGATCAGGCCGTTGCGCAGCGCGTAAGAGGTGATATCGGCGTTGGCGGTAAAACTCATCTTCTCGAGGATGCGACTGCGATACGTACTCACCGTCTTGACGCTCAAGCTCAACTCGTTGGCAATATCGGATACGCCGCGGCCAGCGGCCAATTTGCAGAAAATCTGAAACTCCCGGGTGGACAGCCTGGCGTGCAAAGGCTTGTCCGGATCACCGTCCAGATCAGCCACCAGTATCTCTGCCAGCGCAGCGCTGACATAGCGCCGCCCCGACAGTACCGTGCGCACGGCCTTCATCAGTTCCTCCGGCGCACTGTCCTTCGAAAGATAGCCGCTCGCCCCCGCCCTGAGCACATTGACGGCGTATTGCTGTTCGGGCAGTCCGCTCATGACCAGCACACGCACCGTCGGATGGCCGGTCTGGATGTGCCTCAAGATGTCCAAGCCACTACGATCCGGCATATGAATGTCCAACAGCACGAGGTCCCAGTCCTGCTCGCGCAGCAGATCGAGGGTTTCGTTGCCACTCGCGGCCTCACCGACCGCATTGATGGTCGAATCCGCCTCGAGGAATTGCTTGAAGCCCGCCCGGACCACCGCATGATCGTCGGCAATGAGAACTCTGGACACTAGATCATCCTCCTATGCGCGGGCCGATTAATTTGCCAGCTCCTGACTCTGTTGGTAGCCGTTCAATTTGTTGTAGAGCGTCTTCAGGCTGCAGCCCAGTGCATCCGCAGCGCGACGCTTGTTGCCCTTGAAATAGTCGAGCGTCGCTTCGATCAGCGAGCGCTCCATGTCGTAAATTCGCGAGCCGACGCGGATGTCGAGCCGACCCCGATCCGCCACCTCGCCGCCGCCTTCCTGTGCGACGTCCGTACTGCGCGTGCCGGTGCTCTGAATGAGTGGCGCCAGCTCCAAAGTGTTGTCACCCAGGATGAAAGCGCGTTCGATGCAGTTGCGCAGCTCACGCACGTTGCCGGGCCAGGAATGCTGCTTCAGCGTCGCGCGCGCAACGCCGGACAGGCGTTTTTGCGTGCCAGCCTGGTTGTTCAGCTCACGCAGGAAATGTTCGGCCAAAAGATCCACATCGTCGCCGCGGTTGCGGAGCGGCGGCAAGGCTATCGGAAACACCGCCAAACGATACAGGAGATCCTCGCGCAACTGCCCGTGCTGAACGGCTGTCAAAGGACAGCGATTGGTGGCCGCGATCACGCGCACGTCGCAGCCGATCTCGGTGTTGGCACCCACCCGGTAAAACTGGTGCGTCTCCAGCACCCGCAACAGGCGCGTCTGCATGTCGAGGGGCATTTCCGTCACTTCGTCGAGCAGCACCGTTCCGCCTTCGGCGCGTTCGAACACGCCGGCGTGCGGGCGCAGCGCGCCGGTGAAGCTGCCTTTCTCATAGCCAAACAACTCGGCCTCGATCAAGCCCGCGGGTATCGCCCCACAGTTGATCGCTATGAACGGCTTGTCGCGCCGCAGGCTGTGCTCGTGAATCGATCGCGCCACCAACTCCTTCCCGGAGCCACTCTCGCCGGTCAGCAGGATGCCGGCTTCCGTCGGCCCGACGCGGTCGATGAGACGGAAAATTTCGTTCATGGCGGGCGACGCGCCCAGCAAGGTCACGGGCTGGGCGGGTACATAGGGCGAGGGAACAGCAGCGGCGTCGCCCGGCGGCACGGCTGGCGAACCGGTTCTCTCCGAAAAGCTGCAGCTGATGTTGTTCATCACGAATCTCCTGTAAGAGCCCGCTGTGTAATCGTTACACTAAACGTGGTAGGACTTTTAACCCGCACGCATTGCGCTTGCCATGCCAGCCTGCTGATGATGTACTCGGACAATGGGCCAGGCGTTGTAGGCAAACGCCTACATAACGACGCAGCTTGTTGATTTACTTGAATGTGCAGCGCGATGCCGTAAAGGGCGAGGCACCTGGCTCCACTCAGCGGGCCAGGCTATGCACCATAAGCGGCCACGCCACAACGCCAGCACGCTGTAAATTGTGGTTCCGACTCTTCACCGCAGCTGGCACAGCGCCAGCTGGCGCCGCTCGTTGCAACGGTCGCTCGCGCCAGCGCCCGGAGTGCGGCGCCTTCGTCGCCGTCATCCACGAACACCTGTGGCCACGTCTCGAGCATCGGCAGATCACCCAAGGCACCCGCCAGATACTGGTTGCGCAGCTCACTGCGAATGCCGGCCATGGTCAGTACATTGCGCGCGTGCGCCACCTGCAGGAGTGAGGCGGCACGATAAACGCGTTTCATGGGAATTCAGGCGCGCAGTGACTTGAGAAATGCGCTCACGTCTGCGCCCTGTTCGAGCTGTTCCACGAGCGCGGAACCGACGACGACGCCATCGACGTGCGGCGCCAGGCGTCGCACCTGCTCGGCCGAACGAATACCGAAGCCGGCGCATACCGGCACGTGCGCCACCCGCCTGACGCGATCCATGTAGGTAAGCACCTCATCGGGCACCTCGACCGCCTTGCCGGTCGTGCCTGTCATGGTCACGGCGTAAATAAAACCCTTCGCGACCTCGCACAACATCGTCAGGCGCTCGGGGGGCGTCGCAGGCGTGACCATTTGCACGAGCGCCAGGCCATGCGCTTCCAAAGCCGCATGCAACTCGCCGCTTTCTTCGTACGGTAGATCCGGGACGATGAAGCCCGCCACACCGGCGGTCGCCGCATCACGGGCCAGGCGCTCGAGCCCGTAAGCCAGCAACGGGTTCAAATAACTCATGAGCAGGATAGGTGCCGCCGGCTTCTCCGACAAAGCGCCCAGCTCCTGCAATATCCACGGCAGGGTAACGCCCTGGGCAAGCGCCGCAAAACTCGCGCGCTGGATCGTCGTGCCGTCGGCCATGGGATCCGTGAAAGGCACTCCGACTTCCACCACATCACAGGCAGCCGCAACAGCCAGGACGTTGGCGCGAAAACTCTGCAGGGTCGGAAAACCGGCGGTGAGGTAGCCGACCAGCGCCGGCTGGCCGCGGGCAACCGCCGCTCTGATCGCCATCGAAATCGCCTCGCTGGGGCGTGTCACCCCAACCCCTTGAGCAGCGTCTTCTGCAGAATCGGCATGTCCTTGTCGCCACGCCCCGAACAGCACACGAGGATGCGCGAGCCGGGATGGGCGCTCGCATAGCGACGCGCACCGTGCAGTGCGTGGGCGCTTTCGATCGCAGGAAAGATGCCTTCGAAGCGCGCGCATTCCGCCAACGCCTCGAGCGTCTCGTCGTCCGTCGCGGACTCGTAATGCACACGCCCCGAGGTCATCAGATGCGCATGCTCCGGGCCCACTCCCGAATAGTCCAGACCTGCAGATACGGAATGCGTCTCGCGCACCTGGCCAAACGCATCCTGCAGGATGAGGGTGTAGCTGCCTTGCAGAACACCCGGCGTGCCGTAGGTCAGCGACGCCGCGTTGTCGCCCAGACCCGCGCCGCGCCCGCCCGCCTCGACCCCGAGCAGCGCGACGCCGGCATCGCCCAGAAAAGGGTGGAAAAGACCGATGGCGTTGGAACCGCCGCCCACGCAGGCAACCGCCACGTCAGGCAGAGCGCCGGCCTGGTCTAGCATCTGTTGCCGCGCCTCGCGGCCGATCACGGCCTGCAATTCCCGAACCAGATAAGGATATGGGTGCGGACCCACTGCGGAGCCCAATGAATAGTAGGTGCCGTCCGGATCCGACACCCAGTCGCGCAGCGCTTCGTCGATCGCCGCACGCAGTGTCATGTCGCCGCTGGTGACCGGCACCACCGTCGTACCGAGCAGATGCATGCGACCGACGTTCGGTGCCTGACGTTCGACGTCGACTGCGCCCATATACACGGTGCAGGGCATGCCGAGCCGCGCTGCAGCTGCGGCACTTGCCACGCCGTGCTGGCCGGCGCCCGTCTCGGCGATGATCCGTTTCGCCCCGAGGCGCTTCGCGAGCAGCGTTTGCCCGACAGCGTTGTTGATCTTATGGGCGCCGGTATGCGCGAGGTCTTCGCGCTTCAGCCAAACCTCGGCGCCCCAGCGTTTGCTGAGGGTCGGCGCGAAGCTCAGCGCCGTCGGTCGGCCGGCCCACGTCTTGAGTTCGTGGGCAAAGGCCGCCTGGAATTCGGCAGAGTGCAGATGACGATCGATGCCGAACTGCAGGCGATCGAGCGCGGGCACGAGCGTCTCTGGCACGAAGCGGCCGCCAAAGGCGCCGTAACGGCCACGCGTATCGGGGTATGCCGCCACGTTATTCACTTTCCAGCTGCGCAGCCGCCGCGCGGGCAGCACGCACGAACGCGCGAATCTTGTCCGGATCCTTGACGCCGGCGCTCGCTTCCACCCCGGAACTCACGTCCACGCCGAAGGGTCGCACCGCGCGCACCGCCTCCGCCACATTTTCCGGCGTGAGTCCGCCGGCCAGAATCATTTGTGTCTGCCGTGCCAACTCCGACGCTCTGCCCCAATCGGCCAGCTCGCCGATGCCGCTCGAAGGGCCTTCGAATAGCATCAATGCGGGCAAGGGATTCGGCGTCTTGCGGCCAAAGCGAATGACCGGCAACACCTTTACCGGCTCGGGGATCTTCAGCTCACGCAGATCCTCGACATCGGTCTGAAAATAATCGGGCTTGAGCGTGCGGCAGATCTCGTTCACTTTCATCTGCAGCGGATGCTGCGCGACCGCAATACGCAGGATGCCGGGCGGCGCCAGAGCGGCCAGTCGCGCAGCCTGTTCTGGGCTGACCTGACGCGGACTCGGCGCGAAGACGAAACCGATTGCATCGACGCGCTCGGCCGCTGCCGTACTGACCGCATCGGCACTGGTGATGCCGCAGATCTTGATCCACATGAGGGCGAGTGTAGCCATTTAATCCGGCAGTGTCCGCGTCGCAATAAGTATTTCACGCAGCAAGCGTTCCGGCTCGTCGTGGGTCATCAAGGCGGTGCCGATCAACGCCAGCTGGTATCCCAACGCGCGCATGCACACCGCGTCAGCGGCAGATCCGACGCCGCTCTCCGCGACCGCGGGCCACTGCGGCGGCAACGACGGTGCCAGCGTCGCAAAGCGCTCCGGTACGACCGCGAGCGTCTGCAGATCGCGGCAATTGATGCCAATCAGCACCGGCGCATCCGGCACCTCTGCGCGTGCCTGCAACAGATCGCCCGCAACGGCGACGTCGTCTGCATCGAATGCTTCGAGGAGCACGAACAGCCGGTGCTGCGCGGCGGCGGTCAGCAACTGCGCGAGCATCGCGGCAGACAGCATCCGCACGATCAGCAACACACCGCCGGCGCCGGCCGCACGCGCCTCGACGATCTGATACGGATCGACCAGAAAGTCCTTGCGCATCGCCGGCACGCCCACAGGACGCAAGGCCTGCGCAGCACTCTCGAGATGTTCGAGCGAGCCATCGAAGCGCGAAGGCTCGGTCAGGACCGACACAGCTGCCGCGCCGCCGCGCGCGTACGACTCGACACGGCCAAGCCAATCTTCACCGCCGTCGCGCAACAGGCCCGTTGCGGGCGATCGCAACTTCAGTTCGGCAATCACGTCAAAACCGCCCGCACTCAGACGCAGGCGCGGCGCGGGCGGCACGTCACGGGCGCGCCGCTCCAGCGCGAGCAGCGACTCGCGCTGCATCGCGGATGCAGCGCGTGCTGCACTGGAACGCGCCATGTCGTCCAGAAAGCGGCCGGCCTGCGTCATGCGAGGCTCCGGGGCGTCGCCGCAAAGCGCTGCAGGGATGCCAGCCAGCGTTGCGCCTGGCCGCTTTCCAGGACGCTGCGCGCGGCGGCAACGCCGGCGCCGATCGACGCAGAGCGGCCTGCCACGGTCAACGCCATTCCGGCCTGCAGCAGCAGCGCCGCCGCATGCGGCCCGCGATCCTGGCCGTCGAACACCGCGCGCAACGCGGCAAGATTATGGTCCGCATCGCCACCGGCCAGGTCGGGCGCGCTACAGCGCGGCAGCGCGAAGTCGAGCGGATCGATTTCGCTGCGCGCCACGCCGTCCCGCGTGACATCGAACAGCAGGAAAGGCCCGAGCGGCGAAGCCTCATCCCAGCCGCCCGCGCCGTGTATCACCCAGGCCCTTTCGAATCGCATACCGGCCAGGGCGTGCGCGAGCAATTCTGCAGCGGCGGCATCGTAGGCGCCCATGAGTTGAAAGCGCGGCGCCGCCGGATTGGTCAGCGGACCCAGCAGGTTGAAAACGGTGCGCACAGCCAACGCCGTACGCACCGCCGCGACCGCCCGCATGGCGGGGTGGTAGTAGGGCGCGAACAGAAAGGTAAAGCCGGTCGCTTCGAAGCAGGCGGCAGCGCGCGCAGCGTCGAGCGGCAGACTGAAACCAAGGGCCTCGATGAGATCGGCGCTGCCGCAACGACTCGAAACCGAGCGATTGCCATGCTTGATCACCGGCAGGCCGCACGCTGCGGTCAGGAGCGCAGCGCCCGTAGACAAGTTGAAGCTGCCGGAGCCATCGCCGCCGGTACCGACGATGTCGATGGCGTCGAGCCCTGCCGCGAGCGGCAACGGTCGCGCCAGCTGCCGCATTGCAGCAGCGAGACCGCGCAGCTCCGTCGCAGTGACGCCCTTGGCGCGCAACGCAATCAGCAACGCGCCACTCATCGCCGGTGCCAGCTGCGTGTCGGTCAGCGCGCGCAGCAGTTCGCCCGCCTGCTCGGCAGTCAGGTCGCGCCGCTGCAACAGCGCTTCGAGCGTCTCGCGCAAGCGGGCATCGCCCGCAGGAGCGCCGCTCATCGCTGCCTGAGGAAGTTGCGCATCAGCAGGGGTCCTGCGGGCGTCAGCACGCTCTCGGGGTGGAACTGCACGCCTTCGATGGGCAGCGACCGGTGGCGTACGCCCATGATTTCGCCCTGCGCGGTCTGCGACGTCACTTCAAGGACCTCCGGCATGATCTGCGGATCGGCAATCAACGAGTGATAGCGGCCGGCCTCGAAATTCTGCGCCATGCCCTCGTACAAGCCTTTGCCGTCATGCGTGACCGGCGACACCTTGCCGTGCATCAGCCGCGCCGCCCGCACCACCTTGCCACCAAACACCTCGACCAGCGACTGATGTCCAAGGCAGACACCGAAGATCGGCCGCTTGCCGGCAAATGCGTTGATCATGTCCATGGATACCCCGGCATCGCGCGGCGTACCGGGACCCGGCGAAATCACGAGATGGGAGTGATCCTGCGCCAATGCTGCCTGCACCGTGATGGCATCGTTGCGATGCACGTCGACTTCGGCACCCAGGATCAGGAACGCCTGCACGAGGTTGTAGGTGAACGAATCGTAGTTGTCGATCAGCAGTACTTTGGCGGTCACGGTCACAGTCCCTGCGCCGCCAGTTCCAGGGCGCGCCGCAACACGGCGCTCTTCGCCATGACTTCCTCGTACTCCGCTCGCGGCGCGGAGTCTGCCACGATGCCGCCGCCCGCCTGATAACTGTACCGATCACCGCGGAACACGAGCGTGCGGATGGTGATCGCCTGATCCATGTCGCCATGCCGACCGAAATAGCCCACCGTGCCACCGTACAATTCGCGACCGACCGGCTCCAGTTCATCGATGATTTGCATGGCGCGTACCTTCGGCGCACCGACCAACGTACCGGCCGGGAACGTGGCGGCAAACAGATCGAATGCATCGCGCCCGGGCAGCAATTCGCCTTTGACACCGCTGACGATGTGCATGATGTGACTGTAGCGCTCGATGACACGATAGGGATCGACATGCACCGAGCCTGCGGTCGCGACGCGGCCGAGATCGTTGCGCGCGAGATCCACCAACATGACGTGTTCGGCGTTCTCCTTCGGATCCGATAGCAGCTCAGTCTGCAATGCCAGGTCATGCGCATCGTCGACGCCGCGCGGCCGCGATCCGGCAATGGGGCGCAATTGCGCATGACCTTCATGACATTTCACCAGTGCTTCCGGCGATGAGCCCACCACCGTGATATCGCCGAGCTCGCAGAAATACATGTAAGGCGACGGGTTGAGCAGACGCAGGGCACGATAGACCTCGAAGGGCGCCAGCGAATGGCGCCCTTCGAAGCGCGCGGCGAGCACCAGCTGATAGACGTCGCCGGCGGCGATGTATTCCTGTGCCCGGCGTACCCCGCGCGCATGCGCCGCCTCGCTGAGCGAAGGCGTGGCCGCAGAAAACCCCCCCGGCGGCAGGATGCTCGGCACCGGTCCGCGCAACGCCTGAATCACCTCGCGCCGCAGGCTGGCGCGCTCGCTGTCGCTGCCATCATGCAGCAGCGCGACGCCGCGGGTCAGGTGATCGAATACCAGCAGCGAGCGTGGCGCGACGTAGTGCGCATGCGGCGCTGACGTCGAATCCAGACTGCGCCCTTCGATGCGTTCGAAATAACGCACGGCGTCATAGGCGGTATAACCGACCAAGCCGCCGGAGAGCGGCACGCCCGGCACATGCGGCAACGGCTGCGGCGCACGCGCCAACGCTGCCCGCAGGACACTCAGAAACTCTGCCCGGGAGCGCGGCCGCGGCGCATGCGTGCCGTCCACCGTGACGCCGCCCGCATCGATGCGCACCTCCAGGCAATCACCGAATCCGATGAACGAATAGCGCGCCAGCCGTTCGCCGCCCTCGACGCTCTCCAACAGGAATCGCGGGCGAAACGGCGCCAGTTTCAGATAAGCCGAAACCGGCGTATCCAGATCGGCGGCGATATCGAATGGTGGCTTCATCAAATTCCACAGCCAATAAAAAACCCATCACCGATTTTGCGGGGATGGGTTCTGGGTAACTAAACGATAAAACTCAGACGACCAGCGCCCACTCCTTGCTGGAAATGCGCCACCCGTTATCAAGCATGGGAGTGTTCATCATTGCCGTGGAGTATCCCGCCACGGCACCATAGCGTCAAGCTGCTGAGCGCCATCATAGGTATCCCTGACATCTTCGGCCAAACCACTGTCTTCGCCTACACGGCACGCGCATTGTCGCTGGCCTGGACCACCAACAAGGGCTTGAGCCTCGCCATGGCAGCTTGCACGCTGGTGGCAGGCATGCTGCCGGCCGCCGTCGCTTTTATCGGCGCGCATATCGTCGATGCCGTCATTCACACCGCCGAGCTGCATCGTCGCACGGGCAGTACCGACTACGGCCCCGTGCTGCGCTACGTCGTGATCGAGGCTGCGCTGGTGGCGAGCACGTCGTTGGCCCAACGCGGCCTGTCGCTCGCGCAGTCGCTGCTACGCGCGCAACTCGGGCAACGCGTCAACGTGATGATCCTCGAGAAAGCCCTCACGCTCGATCTGACGCAATTCGAAGATTCAGAGTTTTACGACAAGCTCACCCGCGCCCGCCGCGAGGCGTCGAGCCGACCCTTGAGCCTCGTGATGCGGACCTTCGCGGTACTGCAAAACGCGGTCTCGCTGATCTCATTCGGTGCGTTATTGATACGATTTTCGCCCTGGGCCGTGGTGCTGCTGGTGATGGCCGGCCTGCCCGGATTTCTGGCTGAAGCGAAATTTTCCGGCGAAGCGTTTCGCATGTTCCGTTGGCGGGCGCCCGAATCACGCATGCAAATCTACCTCGAGGCGGTGCTGGCGCGCGAGGACTACGCCAAGGAAGTAAAACTGTTCGAGCTCGGGTCGCGGCTCATGGAACGCTACCGCAGCATCTTCACGCGACTCTATCAAGAGGACCGTGATTTGACCGTGCGCCGTGATCTCTGGGGTTTCGGTCTCGGTTTGCTCGGTATCGTTGCCCTGTACGGCGGCTATGCATGGATCGCCACTGCCACCGTGCTAGGGGCTATGACCGTGGGGCAGATGACCATGTACCTGATGTTGTTCCGACAAGGGCAGTCCGCGGTCGGCGCCGCTCTCTCGGCCGTCGGCGGGATGTACGAGGACAACCTGTATCTTTCGAATCTGTATGAATACCTCGAGCAACCGGTCGGCAGCGTGACGGGCGCGAGCACGCAGGGACCGCTGCCCGGCGACGGCATTCGCTTCGAGGGGGTCGAGTTCACCTACCCGGGGGCCACGACGCCCGCCGTAGCCGACATCGACCTGCACGTCAAACCGAGTCAAAGCCTCGCCCTGGTCGGCCAGAACGGCTCGGGAAAAACCACGCTCGTGAAACTCCTGACCCGGCTCTACCAGCCCACCCGCGGCCGTATCTTGCTCGACGGCCTGGATCTAAAAGATTGGGACGAGACCACGCTGCGCCAGCGCATCGGCGTGATCTTTCAGGATTTCGCACGCTATCAATTGATCGTCGGTGAAAACATCGGCGCCGGCGACGCACGGGCCTTCGATGATGAGGCGCGCTGGCGCACCGCCGCCGACAAGGGACTCGCCGCGGAGTTTGTCGAAACCTTGCCGCAAGGTTACAAGACGCAATTGGGCAAATGGTTCAAGGACGGCCGCGAATTGTCCGGCGGGCAATGGCAGAAAATCGCGCTGGCGCGCGCTTTCATGCGCAAGGACGCCGACATCCTCATTCTGGACGAACCGACGGCGGCCATCGATGCCGGCGCCGAAGCCGAGGTGTTCGAACATTTCAACGAACTCGCGCAAAACCGGATAGCGATCGTGATCTCGCATCGTTTCTCGACCGTCCGCATCACCGACCAGATTCTGGTGCTGGACGAAGGGCGCATCGTGGAGCGGGGTAGCCATGAAAGTCTGATGGCGGCCGACGGCCGCTATGCGAGACTGTTCACGCTTCAGGCACGAGGATATCGCTGATGATTCGCAATGTTCGACACTTTGCTGCCAGCGCAAGCGTATTCACGCCGGGCTTGGTCACGCTGATTCTGACAGTCGCTGGCTGCAAACAGCAGAACGCACCGGTGAATACCGGCGTGCCGCTTGGCACCTACCGGGCGACGCTAGCCACGCCCGGCGGCGAAGTGCCTTTTGGCCTGACCCTGGCCGATGAACGCGACGGCACGGTCGCCTATCTTTTGAACGGCGACGAGCGGCTGAAGGTCACGGAGGTGAAGATCGAGGGTTCGCATCTGGAGATCAAGATGCCCGGCTACCTCAACCGCCTGAGTGCCGATGCGTCGAACAATCAGCTGCAGGGCGAGGTGTATCTCGACAAGCTGAATGGCAATGACCAGCATGTGCCGCTGCATGCGCAACTCGGCGAAGACTATCGCTTCTGGCCGAGGACCCCGTCCGCGAGCGGTAATGCCGAGGTGGGCGGGACGTGGGCAGTCACGTTCGTCGACGACGACGGTTCTTCGGAAGTGGCGGTCGGTGACTTCAAACAGACCGGCGAATTCGTCACCGGCACATTTCTTACCACTACAGGCGACCATCGCTACCTGGCCGGCCAGGTGAAAGGCGACGAGCTCGACCTGTCCACGTTCGACGGCGCGCACGTCTATCTGTACAAGGCCAAGCTCGGTGCGAACGGCGAACTCAGCGGCGATTACTGGGCCGGCATGAAATCGCACGAGAAGTGGACCGGCAAGCGCGACGCGCACGCGGCGCTGCCGGATGCCTACACGTTGACCGCGATGAAGAGCGGCGACAAACACTTCAGCTTTTCGTTCCCGGATCTCTCGGGTCAGACGGTGTCGGACCAGGATGCGAAGTTTCACGACAAGGTGTTGATCGTGGCACTCGCCGGCAGCTGGTGCCCGAACTGTCATGACGAAGCCGCCTTCCTCGCGCCGCTTTACAAGGAGTACAAGGCCAAGGGGCTGGAAGTGGTATCGCTGCAATTCGAACACTTCGGCGACTTCCCGCACGCCGCCGACGCAACCCGGCGATTCCGCCAGCACTACGGCATCGAGTACACGACCCTGATCGCGGGTACTTCCGACAAGGACGATGCCTCGAAGCGGTTGCCGTCCATCGACAAGGTGGTGGCGTTTCCCACCACGCTGTTCGTCGACCGCAAGGGCAATGTCCGCAAGATCCACACCGGCTTTTCCGGCCCCGCTACCGGGGATCATTACACGCAGTTCGTCCAGGAAGTACGCAACGAGTTAGATGCACTGCTGGCGGAGTCCTGATGCCATCCTTTGACGTAGTCTCCGAAATAGACCAGCACGAACTGACCAACGCAGTGGATCAGGCGCTGCGGGAGTTGGCGCAGCGTTTCGACTTCAAGGGCAGCGGTGCCACCTTCGAACTCGAGGAGACGACGGTGACGATGACGGCGCCGGCGGATTTTCAGCTCAAGCAGATGCTCGATATCCTGAAACTGCGCGTGGCCAAACGTGGCATCGACGTCGGCTGCATGGAGGTCAAGGATCCCGAGGTGAACCTGGCACGCGCCAAACAGCTCGTGATCATGAAGCACGGAATCGATGCGGATGCCGGCCGCAAAGTCTCGAAGCTCATCAAGGAGTCGAAGCTCAAGGTGCAGGCCCAGGTGCAGGGCGACAAGGTGCGGGTCATCGGCAAGAAACGCGACGACCTGCAGGAGGCGATTGCATTCTTGCGCCAGGCCGATGTCGGGGTGCCCCTGCAATTCAACAACTTCCGCGACTAGGCGCTACTTCGTTCCCGCCAGCAACAGGTCAGCGTCGATCGCCCTGAAACGGTTTGCGGACCGCAGCAGCGATTCCGCGGTGAGCGCGGCAACACCGTAGACTTCCACGCGTACGTCGTGCCTGTCGCGCACCCGCTGCACCAGGAGATCGAAGTCCCCGTCGCCGGACGCCAGCACCACCACATCGGTCTGCGCGGCGTACTCCACGATGTCGAGGGTGATCCCCACGTCCCAGTCGCCCTTTGCCGATCCATCCTTGCGCTGGATAAAGGGCTTGAGCCGTAATTCGAATCCGAGCGCTTTCAGGATGGCCTGGAACTGCCGTTGGCGGGGATCGTCACGCTCGATCGCATAAGCGAATGCCCCGACGACCTGTCGGTCGCGGGTCACCTCGTCCCAGAAGCGCCTGTAATCAAAGTGGCGGGCGAACTGCTGCCGCGTCGTGTAGTAAATGTTCTGTACGTCGACAAAGATCGCCACCTTTTGCATTCTTGGTCTCGCTGCCTTCAGAGACGCAGGAAATACGGCAGGGCGATCAGCAGCACACCGATGCCGACCAGCAAGTAGACGCTCGCGACGAAGTACGGAAACAGCATCAGGGCCAGTCCGCATAACAGCGGCACGACCGCCTGCTGCCGCCGGCCATAGATGAAATATCCCAGGCCAACCGAGCCGAACAACACGCCCCACAATAACGTCGCTTGAATGAGCCTGACCCTCATCTGCTGGCTGAACTATAGGCTTAGCTTGCGCTAAGCTGAACGAATGAAATTGTTACCGCGTGGTTGGCAGTGGCTCTGCCTCCTCGGCAGCATCGCTCTGCCGTGGCCGGCCTGCGCGTCGCAGCCGTTCCTCGATGATTCCGACTGGACGTTGCTGCGCGAGGAGGCCGGTGGCTCGGCGCCGTATGAGAACCTGCGCCTCCTGACGCGTCTGCATCGCGTGCCCGCCACGCCCGAATTTGACCAGGCGGCGGACTTCATCCTGCACAAGGCGCGCGAGTATGGCCTGCAGAATGCCCACGCGGAGCGCTTCGCCATCGACGGCAAGACTCACTATGGCCTGATGCGGTCGCATCTGGCCTGGTCGGTAGAGTCGGGCCGCCTGTGGCAGACACGACCCGTCCATGCGCTGCTCGCCGACTGGTCCACCGACCCCATCCGGCTCGCCGACTACAGCCACCGCGCCGACGTCGAGGCCGCGCTCGTCGACGTAGGGTCCGGCACCGAAGAGTCGGACTATGACGGCAAGGACGTGCGCGGCAAGATCGTACTCGCGGACGGCGTGCTGGCCACCGTCCAGGCGCTGGCGGTGATCAAACATGGCGCAGCAGGGATCGTCAGCGACATGCCAAATCAAAGCACCGCCTGGTCCGGATTGGACCCCAGCCTGGTGCGGTGGGGGCATCTGGACGCCAGAGCGCCCGCCGGTTTCGCCTTCATGGTGTCGCGTGCCACGGCGGCGGGATTGCGTCAGCAACTCGGTGGCACCGAGCCCGTCCTGCTGTCGGCGCAAGTGCAGGCAGCAGCCGGTCCCGGGCAGTGGACGGTCGTTACCGCGACGATCGCAGGTTCGGATCCTGCTGGCGGCGAGATCGTCTACAGCTGTCACCTCGATCATCAGCGGCCCGGCGCGAATGACAACGGCAGCGGTTGCGTCACGATCCTCGAATCGGCGCGGCTCTTGAACCGTTTGATCAGCACAGGCCGGTTGGCCCGTCCCGCCCGCACCCTGCGCTTCATCTGGGGCCCGGAGGTGGAAGGCACCATGGCATTCCTCAGCGCGCACCCGGAGTTGCGTCGCGCGATGCGCGCCAACGTGCACATGGACATGGTGGGTGGCGACCCGTTCAAGAACAAATCGATCCTGCACGTCACGCAGACGCCCTGGTCGTTGCCGAGCTTCGTCACCGACGTCGGCGCGGTCTACGCCGAAGCCATCCGCGAGGGCGCCACGATCTACACGGAAGGCGGCAGTCACGCAGCGGCGGCGGTGACGGAAGAGCGCGGCGATGTCCGCGGCACCCGCAATGCGTTCCTGGTGGACGAGACGCCTTATGCGGAAGGCAGCGATCACGACGACTACGATTCGTCCACGATCGCCGTGCCCTCGCTGTACCTGCGCGACTGGCCCGATATCAACATTCACACCGACCATGATTCCCTGGACCAGATCGATCCCACCAAATTAAGGCGCGTCGCACTGCTGGGAGCCGCGTCCGGCTACACCTACGCGGTGCTCGATGCTGCGCACGCCCGCCGGCTGTTGCCGCTGCTGGTTGCGCGTGCAGAACAGCGCCTGGCGGGTGGCTCCGAGCGTGCCATGCGCCTCGCGCTCGATGCGTCGCTGACGCCGGACGTGGCCGGATACGAAGCGCGCAATTTCATGCGCCAGATTTTGCAGCGCGAACAGGCGGCACTGAGGTCATTGAATTCGTTTGCCGCCGTCGAGCCGGCGGAATTGAACGCCGCGGCGCAGGCACTCGAAGCTCAGTCCGCCTCGTTGAACCGCTGGATCGATGACGCCGGCGCGCGTCGCGGCGCGGCGCCTGCGTTCATGCCGGCGTGGCGCACCGCGCCGCAGGCGCAACGTGTGCCGGTACGGATCGGCGACTTCGGGCCGCTGACCTATCAGAACGACGATGTGCTGCAGGACCGCCTCGGCGAGGCGCGGGTGCGCGCCATCAAGCTGCTCGATGCCGGCTCCAGCCGCCTCTTGAATGTGCAAGACGACGGCGCCCTGTACGCCTATGAGATTCTCAACTTCGTGGATGGCAAACGCAACGAGGCGCAGATCCGCGACGCCGTGTCCGCTGAATTCGGCCCGTTGCCCTTCGAACTGGTCGACGACTACCTGGCGGCGTGCGCCGCCGCGCAGATCATCCGGCTGCCGTAGCGGGCAGCCGGCAGCGTCACGGACGGCGCCTGGCGGGCTCGATGCCTTTCGAGTAGATGACCGTACCGTCGAGCTTGACGATGATGGCGTCGATGTCCTCGATACGGTTGTAGATTTCCATGGCCTTCTCCGGGCCCAGCACGAAGGCCGTCTTCGACAGCCCGTCGGTGCGTGTCGCGCTCGGGCCGATGACCGTAGCACTTCTGACCTTGCTCGCAGAATGGCCCGTGTGCGGATCGATGATGTGATGATACCGCACGCCATTTTCATCGAAAAAGCGCTCGTAATCACCTGAAGTGGAGATTGCCGCATCCACCAGCGGAATGCGCGAGATGACCTCGCCTTCACCCTTGCGCGGATCGCGTATACCGACGATCCACGGCTTGCCAAAACGGTCGCCGACGATGCGGCTGTCGCCGCCAGCCGAGACGTAGGCATGCGTGAACCCTCGTCCCTTCAGGATCTCGATGCCGCGATCCACCGCATAGCCCTTCGCAATACCACCGAGGTCGATGCGCACCCCGGGCTGCGAGAATCGCACCGTCTGCTGGGTGGCATCCAGCAGCACATGTCGAAAGTTCACCGCGGGCAGCGCCTTGTCGATGGTCTTCTCATCGGGCCGCACATGTTTGCGGAAGTCATACAGATATCCCACGCTGGCGTAGGTGATATCGAAAGCGCCGTCGGTGATCTGCGAGTAGTCCGCAGCGGTCACCAGCAGATCGAACAACTCGCGACTGATAGGCATAGCGCCGTCTGCGGCATGGGCATTGACGCGCGAAATCTCGCTGTCGGGCTTGTACGTGCTCATGTTGGTATCGACCAGGCGCATCTCATCGAGCACCGCATCGATCGCCTGCTCTGCCTTGTCATGATCCTCGGACCACACCTCGACAGTGATCCGGGTCCCCATGATGCCATCGGTAACCCGGTTCACCCACTCAGCCTGGGCGGGCATCGATACGCCGCACAGGATCAACAGGCCGAGCAGTACCAAGCTTGCTCTCATGGCCGCCGCCCGCCGGCGGGCGGCAGCCGTTGGCGCCAGCTGAAGTACACCAGCGCGCTGCCCACCATGCCACCAAGGTGCGCGAAGTGCGCGATGCCCGACTGCACGCCGGTGACGCCCAGGAACAATTCGAGCACGCCATACAAGGTGGCAAAAAGCCATGCCGGCATCGGTATCGGCGGGATGAGCAGCATCACCCGCTGCCGCGGAAACAGCAGCGCATAGGCCAGCACCAGGCCAAACACGCCGCCGGACGCGCCGATGGTCGGTGCCGGCGGTGCGCCGAAAGCAATCGGCACCAACAGCTGCGTCGCCGCGGCAGTGATCACCGAGGCGAAGTAGCAGGCGAGAAAGCGGCGCGGCCCGACATGATTTTCGACCGGTGTGCCGAACATCCATAGGCCGTACATGTTGAACAGGATGTGTGAGAAGCCGGAGATGTCATGCAGGAACGCATAGGTCACGAGCTGCCAGGGACGGAAGTAAACCGCGCCTTCCAGCGGCTGCAGCGGCCAGAGGGCGAAGGTGGCCTCAAGCTCCGGTTGCAGACGCTGCAGGAGGTATACCGCCACGTTCACGGCGATCAAGACCACGACAGCTGAGAATTTCATGTGCCAGTTCCAGACAGGATGGCGGTATCGTCGGCAGCCGGCGCGGCGCGGCCGGCGCAGGTCAGCAGCTCAACACGCCCACCGCGCCGGCATCGCCAGATTCTCAAGGTTCAGCCGCGGGCGGCTTTCTTCTCCTTCTTGGCGGCGCGCTTTTCTTCCAGCGTCTTCGACGGCTTTTTCTTGTCTTCTTTCTTTCGTTCCATGCCCTTGCTCATAAGGCCTCCTTCGTTGTCACGGTTAGGGATGCGACTGATCCGCAGCTCGCGTCCAACGATACGCACCTTTTGCAAGGACTTGAAGATCTCCTTCGGCATGCCCGTCGGCAGGTCGACCACACTGTACTCATCGAAAATGTTGACCCGGCCGATATGCGAGCCTTCGATACCCGCCTCATTGGCAATGGCGCCGACGATGTTGCCCGGCTTGACGCCGTGCTGTGTGCCCACCTCGAGCCGATAGCTCTCCATTTCATCCGCACGCAGACGCGGCTTGCGCGGCGCGCGGTCCTCATCCATCCCACCCCTCGGCGAATCGTCAAAACTGGGCCGCACGCGCGGCTCGTCCTTGGCCGCCAGCAGCAAGGGCGTCGAGCCTTGCGACATGAGACCGAGCGCTGCGCCGATGTCGAGCAGTGACGTACCGGTCTCGGTGGCGAGCTGTTCGAGCACGGAGCGATAGAGCGACAGATCGGCCGAGGCCAGGTTGTCGGTGATCTTCTGTTTGAAGCGCGTGATGCGCAGCTCGTTCACCGCATCGACACTCGGCAGATTCATCGGCTCGATGGTCTGGCGGGTGGCACGCTCGATGGCGCGCAGCATGTTGCGCTCGCGCGGCGCGATGAACAGGATGGCCTCGCCATTGCGCCCAGCCCGCCCGGTCCGCCCGATGCGATGCACGTAGGACTCGGTGTCGTACGGCACGTCGTAGTTCACCACGTGACTGATGCGCTCGACGTCCAGGCCGCGGGCCGCGACGTCCGTGGCCACCACGATGTCGACGTGGCCTTCCTTCAGACGCTGCACCGTGCGCTCACGCTGCGCCTGGGCGATGTCGCCGTTCAATGCCTCGGCGGCAAAGCCGCGCGCTTCGAGCTTTTCCGCCAGTTCCACTGTGGCCTGTTTGGTACGGGTGAACACCAGCATGCCGTCGAAACTTTCCGCCTCGAGGATCCGCGTGAGGGCATCGAGCTTGTGTACGCCGCTCACCATCCAGTAGCGCTGCCGGATGTTGGCCGCAGTGCTGGTCTTGCTCTTGATGGTGACTTCGACGGGATTCTTCAGATGCCGTTGTGCGATGCGCCGGATCGGCGCCGGCATGGTGGCGGAAAACAACGCCACCTGACGCTGCGGCGGCGTCTCCTGCAGGATGCTCTCGACCGCGTCGAGGAAGCCCATGCGCAACATCTCGTCCGCTTCGTCGAGCACCAGCATGGTCAGGC
>CAZZZU010000074.1:11459-20224 GCA_964658805.1 uncultured Steroidobacteraceae bacterium | reverse complement strand
GTGCGGAGGCGCCCGGTGCGGACGCACTCCCAACCTCGATGTCGTCCGCATGGATCACCCCGCCGGCCGCGAGCCATACGGCGCGCTGCACGATGTTCGTGAGCTCGCGCGCATTGCCGGGCCAGTCGTATTGCGTCAGTTTGCGTTCGGCGTCCGCCGAAAATTCGTAGGCCCCGGCGCCGGCACGTCTGCAGGTCTGCATCGTGCGTTGCGCGAGCGGCAGGATGTCGTCGCGGCGCTCGCGCAGCGCCGGCAGCAGCAACGACATCACATTCAGGCGATAGAACAAATCCGCGCGGAAGCGGCCGGCGCGCACCTCGGCCGGCAAATCACGGTTCGAGGTCGCAATCACTCGCACGTCCAGGCTGATGGTCTTCTGCGACCCCAATCGCTCCACTTCACGCTCCTGCAAAACGCGCAGTATTTTCGCCTGCAAGCCGAGATCCATCTCGGAGATTTCATCGAGCAACAGCGTGCCCCCTTGAGCCTGCTCGAACTTGCCCGCATGCGCAGCGAGCGCGCCGGTAAACGCCCCCTTTTCATGACCGAAGAGACTGGCTTCGAGCATGTTGTCGGGAATGGCGGCACAATTGATGGCGACGAACGGCTTGTCGGCCCGCGCCGAATGCTCGCGGATGAAGCGTGCGTAGACCTCTTTACCGGTACCGCTTTCACCCGTGATCAGCACGGTGGCGTCGCTCGCTGCGATCTTGCGGGCCAAAGCCGCGACGCGCTTCGACAGGGGGTCGGCGACGACCAGATCACCCGGCGTCGCGCGCGTCGCCAGCATGCGGTTCGCCAGGTCGATCAGCGCCTGCGCATCGAAAGGTTTCACGATGTAATCGGTGGCGCCGTCGCGCATGGCCGTGACGGCTTGCGCCACGGTGCCGTATGCCGTCATCAGCACCACCGGCAGGTCGGGCCGCAGCCGTTTGATGGATGACAACAATTGATAGCCGTTGAGCCCGGGCATCTGTACATCCGAAATCACCAGCGCAATCTGTTCTTCCTGCAGCACCCGCAGTGCCACCTCTGCCCCATCGGCGGCGATGCTCGCAAGGCCGGCGCTGCGTAGCGTAAAGAGCAATGCCTCACGCAGTGCAGCGTCGTCTTCCACCACAAGAACCGATTCGACCGAAGTGTTCACGTAATGCTCTCCGCGGGAAGTTCGATGACGAAGCTGGCGCCGCTCGGTGTGTCAGCCAGACGGACTGAACCACCGTGCGCCTCGATGACCGATTTCACGATCGAAAGACCGATGCCGTTGCCGCGGGCGCGGGTCGTGAAGAACGGTTCGAAGATACGCTGGCGGATCGGTGCAGGGACGCCGGGTCCATCATCGCTGACGACGATCTGCGCCTGACCGTCGGCGCCGCGGCGTGCCAGCAACTCGAGGTGCATGTCGCGAGCTGCGGCCTGCAGCGAGTTGGTCGCAAGATTCAGGACGGCCGATACCAGCGATGGTGCCGCGGCGCGTACCATCAGGTCAGGTGCCTGCGTTCGGATGGTCAACCGGATGCCATCGCGCAGCGCCGGACGCAGCCACTGTGCTACCTGTTCGAGCAACGCGCTGACGCTGACCACTTCGCGAGCCTGGCCACCATGTGCAAACGCAAGCATGTCGGTGACCAGCCGGTCGAGCTGCCTGAGGCTGTCGACGGTCTTGTCGGCGCAACGGCCGGTCATCTGCGAGGCATACAGCAAGGCGGTCGCCAACGGTGTACGGATCTGGTGGGCGAGGCCCGCCGCGAGTTCGCCCATAGTCAGCAACCGCTGCTGGCGCGCCAACAGCGTTTGCATCAGATGAGCCTCGGTCACGTCGGTGAGCAACACCACCTCACCACCATTCTGCAGCTCGCGTCGCGAGATATTCACGAAGCGACCGTTGTGCAGTTCCGTATGTTCGCCCATGCCCGGCGCACTCACGATGGCGCGATTCAATACGGCGATGAAGCGCTCGTTGAGCAGCGGCTCGCCGAGCAGCAGCGACGCCGCCGGATTGCATTCCTGTATCGAGCCGTCGGCATCGAGCACCAGTACGCCGCCGGGCAGGCCGCTCACGAGGGCACTGAGGCGCGCGTGTGCCGCACCGAGGTCCGTGCGTAATTGTGTGACCTGCGCCCGCAGCGACTCAAACGTGCCGGAGAGTTGTTCCGACATCGAGCCAAACGCGAGGAATGCCGCCTGCAGGTCGTTGCGGCGGGTTTCGATCGTATCGAGTTGCTGGGCTGCCATGCCAGGGGAGAAAGCAACTTCCATGCCTTCGGGCATTTGTGGCTGCGCTTCAGCTAGTTACGCTTGGGCTTCGCGAAACCGACGCACCCTTGCGTCAAAAAAACGTCAGGCGGCCGTGAGGCGGTACTTGCGCAGTTTCTCGACCAGAGTGGTGCGCCGCATGCGCAGCAGCCGCGCTGCCTCGGCAACCGTGCCGTCGGCTTCGACCAACGCCTTACGAATCAGCCCGATCTCGATCGCGGAAAGATGGTCCTTGAGATCGATCCCACCGCTGGGGAGTTCTGCATCGAGATATTCGTCGTTCTGTGCGGCGAGCGCCACATTGCGCTCGGCGACCGCCGCGCTCAGGACCTGATCGGCCAGCACTTCTTCGTCGAGGTCCTGCGCCTCCGTCTCAGCGTGCGCCGCGTCGCGGAAAAGCTCGAACGCACCGGCGCGTCGATAGCGGTCCGGCAGGTCATCGGCCGCAATCTTTTGCTGCGGGAACAAAATGGTCAGGCGCTCGAGCAAGTTGGACAACTCGCGCACATTACCCGGCCACGCATTACGCGCCAGGCAGTTCATCGCTTTCGTGTCGAAGGAGATGCAGCGGCCGGCCGCGCCGGCCTGACGCTGGACGAGATGCTCGATGAGTACCGGCAAGTCTTCGAGGCGCTCGCGCAGCGGCGGCATCTGCAGCGGGAACACGTTCAGGCGGTAGAACAGGTCCTCGCGAAAGCGCCCGCCGCTGATGGCGGCTTCGAGATCGCGGTGCGTCGCCGCGATGATGCGTACGTTGCAGCGGATGGTCCTGTTGCTGCCTACCCGCTCGAAACTGCGTTCCTGCAGGACCCGCAACAGCTTCACCTGCATCTGCAGTGACATGTCGCCGATTTCGTCCAAAAACAACGTGCCGCCTTCGGCGAACTCGAATCGTCCGATGCGGGTCGAGAGGGCGCCGGTGAACGCGCCTTTCTCATGACCGAACAGTTCACTCTCCAGCAGATCGGCAGGGATGGCACCACAGTTGACCGGCACGAACGGATGCCCGGCGCGTCCGGACAATTCGTGGACGTGCCGCGCCACCATCTCTTTGCCGGTGCCAGACTCGCCAAGGATGAGGACGTTTGTATCGTGCGGCGCCACCTGCTCGATCAGACGATGCACGGCGCGCATCGCGCGTGACGCGCCACTCGGCCGGAAACGATGCACACCCGGCTGGGTCGGGTGGCCGCTGCGCATGCTCTGTGCCTGGTTGAGGACGGCAGACAAACGACGCTGCTTGACCGGCGTCTCGAGCTGAAACCAGGCCAGATCGCCGCTGCTCTCGGCGAGTTTCGGCAGTACGCCGTCGTCGCTCAAACAGATGACAGGCAGGGGTTGGCGCATGGCGCGCAGCGCCGTGAGCAACTCGGGGCCCAGCGTGTTGACGGTGTCCCTGCGGACGATGACTGCAAGGGAATCGATGCACTCGCGCTGGGGCGAGGCGCGCAACTCAGCGAGGCTATGGAAGTGCAGCGGCTCGAGGTCCAGGAAGCGCAGCAGCGTCAGCAGCGTGGCCGCTTCCGAATTGACGGGCTCGATCACGATTACCTTCACTTCCACTCACGCACCTGACTTAATGTTGCTTCGGTGTCATGGTACGGGTCTGCCCCGTAAAAAATGTGAAGCAAGTCGTAATCTGCTGAGCGTCTGAATATGTTCAGTGAGCGCCGTGCCGGGCAGCGATCAGGCGCCGATGGTGGCGGAAGATCAACTTTTCCAACAGGTCGGCGACACTGTCGCTGATGCCCGCAAACACGAGTTCGACGCAGCGGACGCCGTCGACGGTGCGCTCATCGGCCACACTGCAGGGAATCCTGACCGGTTGCGGCAGGGCCGGATTGATGAAAACCGCGACGATGCCGGTGGCACCGACGGCCGGCGTGCGTTCGCCGAACCACTCCATCGAGCGCGCGGAGAGGCGCACGCGCTCAGCCGGTGGCAGGCCACTGTCGCGCAGAACAAGCTCCGCCGTCAGTCGCAACAAGATATTGATCTTGTATTCCATGCGCTGGATCTCGCTGATCAGCGCGGCCGACTCATCTTTGAGCGCTTCGTGAACACGGGCTTCTTCGAGCGACGCTTCGGCGCCCAGCAACTGTTGGTTATCGACGTTCAAACGCGCCAGCGCCAGACCCTCGGCCAACGGTCCCGGCGTGAAGGCCACGGGGACGAGTTCCTCGTAGACCAATCCGCCGCCCAAACCGGACTCAGCCATGAGATGCTTCGTCAGCGCGTCTGCGCGTAGGCCACGACCGCTCGACGCCCGACCGTCGCCATATCCAGTTCCCGTCCCTTGCGGCGACGTTGATGTTCCAGAATTCCGATGGCGCGATCATTCAGCCGTGATATCTCGTTGAGCAACAATCGCTCTGCCGTGGCGACCTGCCTTACTTCGACGCGGAACGACTGTACCAGCAGTAAGCGTTCAGCGTCGAGGCGCAGCACGGCGTCGATGTCGCCCGCGTCTGCCGCCGTCACCATGTCGGCCGTTATTTCAGCCGCACGTCGCAGCGCCGGGTGACTCATCGGCTGCCTACGATGGGATCCCAACCGGATTTGATCTTCTGCACCAGGCGCGACACCTCGGTCACTGCGCCGACGTCGTTGTACAGATTGGCGAAGGTCAACCGCTCGAGCATGTAGAGATACAGGTTACGCAGGTTACCGGCGATCGCGGCGCCTCGCTCCATGTCGAGCGTCGCGTTCAGCTGGTCGATCAGTCGAATGGCCCGGTTGAGCGACTTGCCTTTGGTTACGACCTCGTTCAGAGGCATGTTGTCGACGATGCGCTCCATCGACCCCTGCGCCGTCGCCAGGCTGCTCAAGATGTGCTCGAACACGATTTGCACGAGTCGCGCGGGACTCGCATCCGCCACCAGTCCATGACTGCGTACCGACTGATACTGCGCTGCTGCTCGCTGCGAATGCATGGCTTAGGAAATCCCTACGGTACCGCTGCTGAGACTCGAGCTCGAGGAGCTCGAGCTGGTGGAGGAAGAGCTCGGATTGAACTCCGCGTTCAGGTAGGTCTGCATCTGCTTGAGCTTCGCGACCGCCGTATCCATTGCGTTGTACTGCGCTGTCAACGTCGCGGAGTATACGGTGAGCTGCGCGTTCAGGCTGTCTTGCTGATCCTGCAGACTCTTCAAGCCCGTGCTGAGACCCTTGCTGATGGTATCGAGCAGGCCGCCGGTCTTGATGTAGTTGTTGGTCAGGGTATCGACCTGCGTGACCAGCCCATTCGGGCCGCTCAACAGGTTGATCACCGAGCTCAGGTTGCCACTGAGGGCGTTGGCCAGTTTGGTCGGATCGGAATCGTAGGAGCCGCCCGCATTCGCCGTGATGCCGAGATCGCTCAGGGACTTGAATCCGCTGGTGCCGTTCGACGCAATCTTGCCGAGCACCGCTTGCAGTTGATTCTGGAAGCCCTGCAAGGTCGCATTACCGTTGAGCGGACCGGCTTCGCCGGTGGCGGGATCGTAGCTGGTGAGCGATTGAATGGTCGACATGACCCCATTCAACGCGTCGACGAATTTGCCCACCGCGTCGCTGGCCGCGCTCGTGTCGGGCGAGACGCTCAACACTGTCGGCACGGTGGGATCGGCAGACGCGCCCAGCAGATTGATGGTCACGCCTGAAATGGCGCCGGTCACCTGGTTGCTGGCGCTGGTCGCGACAAAGCCATTGATGCTGAAGCTCGCATCCGCAGCCGACTGGGTCTGCGTCAACGCGAGTGCGGCCAGACCGCCATCGCCGCCGGCCTGGCTCACGGTGATGGTGTTGGCCGCGCCGGTGGCGGTGCCCGACAAGACCAGTCGCGCACCATCCGATGTGGTGATGACGCTGGCAGTCACGCCCGGATTATTGGCCGCCGAGTTGATGGCCGCGACGATACCCGTCAGCGTATTGTTGCTGGTGTTGATGTCGATGGTCGCGCTTTTAGTACCGACCGCGATGGTGAGCTGGCCGGATCCGAGCCCGGTGTTGGGACCAGATACGGGCTGCGAGGTCAGCTGCGCCGTGGTCGCAAGATGGGTGACGGACAGGTTGTAGGAACCGGCTACCGCGTTGCCATCGGTGGTGGCGGTGGCAACCGTCTTGTCGGCCACCGCAGCGGAAAAGGCCTCGAGATTGCTCGGCACGGATAGAGCCGACGTCGCGGCCTTCAGCGTGTCGAGCGCCGAGGTGAACTGACCGAAGGCCGACACCTGGGCGTCGAGGGTGGTCTCCTGATTGGTGATCTGATTCTGGCGCGATGCGCCGAATGCGGTCGTCAGGGACGAGACGATCGACGCGATGTTGAGTCCGGAGCCAATTCCTTGTGAGGTGATGGTCGAACTGGCGGCGATATTCGATGCGCTCGGCGTCGTCGAGGCAGCGCTGGTGCCGGTCGTGGCGCCAGTGGCGGTGGATGAAATGACTGAACTCATTGAAACGCGTCCATTGGGTACTGCTCCTGGTATCGGCGGTTACCGGCAAGACTGTAGCAATTCATGTACCAACCGCAGCGCCTCAGGCCAATTCGTCGATGATGCCGCCTGGCATGCCTACGCTTCTGGCCAGCGCTGCAAATTCAGCCGCCGGATACTCGGCCACCACAGCGCCGGTAGCGGGGTTAATCTCCTGGACGGCCCGAGCATCGGCCGAGGCGCGGAACTGTGCGGCCCGACCTGAATCGTTCAAAAATTTATTGAGCAAGGTGAGTTGTGCGTGCAGGTCCGACTTCGGTGCCAGCCGATTGCCGTCCGGCAAGCCGCCTTGCGGCAAGACATTGCCGCTCTTCCGAGGCCCTGTCGTGGCCGGCACCTGACTGCCTTGCACGAGATTGGCTGTCGGTACGTTGAGCAACCGTCCATCGTTCGTCATGTTCATACCTCCCGCCGGCTATCTCTAAAGACCACGGCCCGGCACCCAGCGGGTACCGAGCCGTGGTTCATTCCACAACTCTCGAAAGCGCTACTGGCAATTACTGCAAGAGCTTGAGAATCAGCTGCGGCTGCTGGTTGGCCTGCGCCAACACCGAGATACCTGCCTGCTGCAACACCTGACTCTGGGTGAGGTTCGCCGTTTCCGAGGCGAAATCCGCATCCTGAATCGTGCTGCGCGATTGAGTCAGGTTCTGTGCGGTGGACTGCAGGTTGCTGACGGCCGCCGTGAAGCGGTTCTGGATCGCGCCCAACTGCGACTGGAAAGCGCTGACCGTGGTCAGAGCGGCGTCGATGGAGCTGATGGTGCTGTTGGCACCGGCCACCGTCAGGACGTTCTGGTTGGCGAGCGTCGAGGTCGAGCCGTTCGGATTGGTGGCCAGCTGTGTGGGAACGCCGCTGACGAAGCCAAGGGCCGCCGAAGCGCCGGCGGTGCCGACGTCCGTGAGCGTAATCGGCTTCGAATCGGTCAGGGTCACCTGGCCCTGGGTCGTCTTGCCCGCCACCGCGGCCGAGAAGCCGCCTGCGCCGGCACCCGTACCCGCGGTATAGGTCTGCGCCACCGCGATATCGCTGCCGTCGGTGTTGCTGAGGAAAATCGCGCCCACCGTGCCCTTGGTTGCGTCCGTATTCACGGAAGCGGTAACGCCGGTCTGGCCCGAGAACAAGTTGATCTGCGCGGCCACATCGCCGGCCGCGAGCGCCGGGGCGTTGGCGGCGAGGTTACCGGTGCCCGAGTAGATCGACACGCCGTTGATGGACAGCGCATAGCTGCTCGCTGTCGTGCCGCCGCCCACCGTGCCGAAGGCCGCGGTGTCATTGGCTTTGGTGGCCGCGCTCGCCGTCAAACCCTGCAGGCCCGCGCCGTTGACCGCTGCCGCTTTGGCGTAGGCCGAGGTCGCACCCTGGTAGGTCGCGTTCGAGCCAACGAAGCCCGAGGTTGCACCGATGGTCACCGTCGAGGTGCCGTCGCTGACCGTCGCAGTCGAGGTTGCCGACAAGGCGGCAGCCGTCGCCGGCACGGCGCCGGTGGCGGTCGAATACTGACCGATCTGATTGGCGGCGACGCCCTGCTGCAGGCTCACGGCAATCGTGTTGCCGACGTTCGCGCCCACCTGGTAAACCGTGGTGCCACTCGAGCCGTTCAACACGTTCAAACCGTTGAACGTGGTCTGTTGCGCGATCTGCGTGATTTCCGCGATCTGCTGCTGGACCTGGCTGTCCAGCGCCTGGCGATCCGAGGCGCTGTTCGAGCCGTTGGCGGCTTCGACGGCGAGCGTGCGGATGCTCTGCAGGCTGTTGATGATGGTGCCCAAGGCGCCGGCGGTGGTCTGCGCTTCCGACACCGCGTCGTTGGCGTTGCGAACGGCTTGATTGGTGCCGTTGATCTGGGTGGTGAAACGCTGGCTGATCGCAAGACCGGCGGCATCGTCGGCGGCGCTGTTGATGCGCAAACCGGACGACAGACGTTCCAAAGACGTGGACAAGGACGCCTGCGAATTCGTCAGATTGTTCTGCGCATTCAACGAGGCGATGTTCGTGTTTAAGACCAATGACATGTAAATCTCCTGAAGTTAAGAC
>CAZZZU010000074.1:0-11449 GCA_964658805.1 uncultured Steroidobacteraceae bacterium | reverse complement strand
CGGGGCCCTCGTGTGTTCGTCTCGCCCTTTTAGTGAAGCGGACCGGTGACACATTCCCCGTATTTATCGGAACGACGCCGGCCTTCTTGAGGCGGACACCCCGGTTTCGAGGCGGCTTTTTGTTGCACCCTGTCGCAATTTTGGCGCTGCAGCTGGGGAGGCTGCGAAGCCGGGCGGGAAGCGCGCAACGGCGGCCCTGCAGGTCCGGCTTATCGGCTGATTTACACGGAAATGGAGTACAATCCCGCCCCCCATCCGCCGCGTCCCCAAAACTGTGAAGACCGTCAAAATCAAGAGCCCAAAGGTGGGCTTTGTCAGCCTAGGCTGCCCGAAAGCCTTGGTGGATTCGGAGCGGATTCTCACGCGGCTGCGCGCCGAAGGCTACGAAGTGGCCCAGTCGTACCGGGCTGCTGATCTCGTCGTGGTCAACACCTGCGGCTTCATCGAATCGGCCGTGGATGAGTCGCTCGATGCCATCGGCGAAGCGCTGGCGGAAAATGGCAAGGTCATCGTCACCGGGTGCCTGGGCGCGCAACCGCAAAAGATTCTCGACCGGCATCCGCAAGTCTTGAAGATCACCGGACCGCAGCGCTACGAAGAAGTCATGGCCTCGGTGCACGAGCATCTGCCGCCGCAGCATGAGCCGTTCGTCGATCTCGTTCCCGAACAGGGCATCAAGCTCACGCCGCGGCATTACGCTTACCTGAAGATCTCGGAAGGCTGCAATCACCGCTGCAGCTTTTGCATCATTCCCTCGCTGCGCGGTGACCTGGTCAGCCGGCCCATCGACGAGGTGCTGCGCGAAGCCGAGCAGCTGGTCCGAGCGGGCGTGAAGGAAATTCTGGTCATCTCGCAGGACACGAGCGCGTACGGCGTGGACCTACGCTACGCGCCCCGGGCCTGGCGCGGTGGCCTGCGTGCCACGCGCTTCTACGATCTTGCCGACGCCCTGGGCGAGCTCGGTGTATGGGTACGCATGCATTACGTCTACCCCTACCCGCACGTCGATGACGTCATGCCCTTGATGGCCGCGGGCAAGGTGCTGCCGTATCTCGATATTCCGTTTCAGCATGCGAGTCGTCGCATCCTGAAATTGATGAAGCGTCCCGCTGCCGCCGAGAATACGCTCGAGCGAATCGCGGCATGGCGGCGCATCGTGCCTGACCTTACCGTTCGCAGCACGTTCATCGTCGGCTTTCCCGGGGAAACCGATGCCGACTTCGAGGAACTCTTGAGCTGGCTGGGGGAAGCGCAATTGGATCGGGTCGGCTGCTTCGAGTACTCACCGGTCGCAGGCGCAGCAGCCAACGAACTGCGTGAGCCGCCGGTGCCTGATGAGTTGAAAGCGGAACGCCGCGGTCGCTTCATGACACTCGCAGCAGAGATCAGTGCGCGGCGCCTGGCAGCCAAAGTCGGGCGCGAGATGACAGTGCTGGTGGATCGCGCCGATGCGCAGGGTGTGATCGCCCGCTCGAGCGCGGACGCGCCCGAGATCGACGGGACCGTCCGGATAGTCGGGAGCGCCCGCGAGCTCAAAGCGCTGACCGTCGGCAGCATGCCGCGCGTCCGCATTTCAGCCGCGGATGCCTATGACCTCGAGGCGCGCATCGCCCCAAATTTTGTGTAAGCTCGCGTTTTACGCAAGAGACTTGGAGTAAGTATCGTGCAAATTGCCGCAGATAAAGTCGTCACCATCCACTACACGTTGAAAGACGATGCGGGTGGCATCGTCGACACGTCGGACGGCGGCGAGCCCTTGGCCTACATTCAGGGTCATGGCAGTCTGGTGCACGGGCTCGAGAAGGCGCTCGAAGGCCAGGAAGCCGGCGGGGCCCTGGCGGTGTCGGTGCCGCCCGAAGAGGGCTACGGCAAGCACGATACCCAGTTGATTCAGAAGGTGCCGAAGCGTTCGATGCAAGGTGCCGGCGAAATCCGCAAAGGCATGCAATTCCAGGCGCGCACCCCTGAGGGCATGCGTGTGTTCACGGTGACGGCCGTGGTCGGCGACATGGTGACGCTCGACGGCAATCATCCACTCGCGGACAAGACCTTACATTTCGATGTGAAGATCGTCGACGTGCGCGACGCGACCACCGAAGAGCTCGAGCACGGCCACGTGCACGGCGCCGGCGGCCATCATCACTAAAGAAATTTGAACAGCGACAGGCCTTGCGTAAGCGTGAAGGCCTGCAATGCGGCGCTCAAGGTCGTGTTCTGCTGGTCGAGGGTCGTGATCGCACTCGCGTAGTCGAGGCCCTGTAACGCTGAGATGGATTGCGTCAGCTGCGTCTGCTGCCCGGTCGCCACCGATTGAAGGGAGGTGATCGAGTTCAGGCGTCCGCCCACCGACGTGCGCACGTTGGATACCTGATTGAGCGCCTGGTCGATGTCGTTGAGCGAGCCCGCGAGTTGGTTCGTGACCGCGTTGACTGAGGCAGGGTCAGGCGTCTTCGACTGCAGTGTAGTCACGATGTTCTGCACCGTCGCGAACAGGCTCTGATTGACGCTCGGTGCCACCGTGAAGGAATCACCGCTGCTTGGGCTTCCACTCAGGGCCACCTGGACGCCCTTGAAAGTGATGCTGGTCCCGTCCGTGTAGGCACCGGAAGTGACGACGTTGTTGGCGCTGTCGCGCACTTCGTACGTACCGGGTGCGGTGAAATCGATCGAATAGGTGCCGCCGTCGTAGGCGCTCGCGTTGCTCACGGTGCTCGCGCCGATCAGACCGGAACCCTGATTCGCGGCGTTCGCGCTCACGCTAAAGGTTCCGTTGCCGTTCCTGATCTGATTGAAAACGCTGGCGCCCGTATCGCCGTCCGCCACTGTCTGGCCCGCCGCGATCTGCACCTGGCGTTGGCCCTGATCGCCGTTGTACACGGCACCTGTGGCCGTCAGGCTGAAGGGCTGCGTCTGTGTCGCAAAGCCCGAGAAAATGAATTCGCCGTTGCCGTTTTGCGTGTTGGCGAGCGCCAGCAGGCTGTTCTGAATCTGCACCGCCTGCGTTGCAATGTCCGACCGATCGGATTGCGTCAGCGTGCCGTTGCTGGCCTCGAGGGCGAGACTGCGCAGCGACTGCAATTGCGTCTGAACCTGCGACAAGGCATTGTCCTCGACATTCAGATTGGTCTGCGCGCTGTTCGAGTTGCTGACGTACTGCTTGCTCTGCGCCAAGGCCTGCTTGTAGTTGTTGACGCTGCCGGCAGCCACCGGATCCTGCGCAGCGGTCGTGAATGATTGGTTGCTCGAGATATTGCTTTGCGTGCTCGCGATGCTCGACTCCAGCTGATTGATCGCCTGGAGAAACTGAGCCTGGCCGCTTGCTTGCGTAACGCGCATGTCTAGGGTCCCTTGCTGTTAACCGTGATTCACGGCGCTCAGGAGCGACGCGAACAGACTGTTGCCGATATTGAGCGCCTGCGCCGCCGCCTGATACGCCTGCTGCCACTGCAGCAGGCTCGCAGCTTCCTCATCAAGATTCACGCCGCTGACCGACTGCACCTGCGCCTGCGCCTGCGTATTGACTGCGGTCTGCGCCTGTTGCGCCGTGCTGATCTGTTGTGCCTGACTGCCGATGCTTGTAATGAGGGCGCTGACGGCGCCGGTGATGCTGGTGGCGCCGTTCGCGAGCACACCGGTATTTTGCAGATTGGCGGCAGCCAGCGCGTTACGGTTGTCGCCGGTCCCGCCTGCATTGCTGCCGAGCGTAAAGGTATCGCCCGCGGCAGGCGCACCGCTGATTTGCACCTGCCAGCCATGTACGTCGATATCGCCGCCGGCAACGTAAGTCTGCGCGGCGCCGCCATCCACCGAGTAGGTCGTCGGACTGCCGAAGACGATGTTCGCCGGCGTCGCCAGATTGGGATCGGTGGGATCGACGACGGTGCCCGGGCTGATCGAGCCGCTGCCCGTGTTGGTCGACGCAGCAGAACCTTGCAAAGCGCCCGCCGCTGCCACTTGCGTGGGATCCGTCAGCACCGCGCGGAAACCGGCCGCCGCGGCCTGCGTCGGGCGGATCGAAAACTGATCGCCATTGGCCGGGGTTCCTGACAGCGTGATCGCTACGCCGCCGACCACAATCGGGTCAGCTGTCGTGCCCGTACCGCTGAAGGCCACGCTCGAACCGTCGGCTGCATTGGTCACCGAGTAGGCGCCACCCTGATAGGACAGCACGTAGTCGTTGGCGGTGAGCGCGGCCACGTTGCTGACGCTGGCGCTGGCCGTCGTCGCATCGGTGTTCATCGCGGACGAGGCCACCACCGGCACGCCGACCTGGAACAGCTGCGCTCCCGCGTGGCCGTTCAGGTCAAGGCCTTGCGACTGTTGCGCATTACTGGTCTGCGACAAAGCGGTCGCGACCTGTCCGAGCTGGTTGAGGGCGGGCTGAATCACTTGGGCCCGGGCC
This sequence comes from uncultured Steroidobacteraceae bacterium, assembly GCA_964658805.1. GTDB lineage: Bacteria > Pseudomonadota > Gammaproteobacteria > Steroidobacterales > Steroidobacteraceae > Bog-1198. Next base: position 7,047 of record CAZZZU010000074.1, on the reverse strand, counting down.
GCGAACAAACCGCCGAGATCACCGCTCGTGATGGTGCCGCTGATGGGGGCCGAACCGGTGGTCGTGGCGATCTCGAGTTGCGACGCATTGAACTGATTGGGCACGGTCTTGAGCTGCATCGTCACGCCCTGCAACACGAGCGGCTGACCGTTGCCGATGAAGACGTTCAGCGCGCCGTTGGCCTCTTTCGTGGTACTCACGCCGACCAGTTTGGACAGGGCCGAGACCGCCTGGTCGCGTTGATCCAAGAGTTCATTGGGCGGCTGCGTGCCGTTCTGCGCCGTGCCGATGACAATCTGACTGTTGAGGGTGGAGATGGTCGCGGCCAGGGAATTGACCTGCGTCACGTCTTCGGTGATGCGCGCGTTGACGTCGTCGTTCAAGCCATTGAGTTCGGCGCTCGCATTCTGAAAGCTGCTGGCGACCCCTTGCGCACTGCTCAGGAGGGACTGACGCGAGGCCGTCGATGTCGGATTGTTGGCGACGTCGGACCAGGCGCTGTAATAGGTCTGCAGCGAGGTACTCAGGCCGCCGATGGTGGTGCCGAACAGATTGTCGATCTGGCTGCTGTAATTTTGCAGCGTGGTGAGCTGCCCCAGGTTGCTCTGCGACGTGGTGAGCTGGTTAGAAGCGGCCTGGCTGTAGGCGCGCGAGATGCCCGCGATGGCAACACCGGAGCCTACCGTCGCGGCGCCATTGGCCTGCGGTATCGCCTCGGTGAGATTGACGGTCTCGCGATCGTAGCCCGGCGTATTCGCGTTCGCGACGTTGTTGCTGGCGACGTTGATCGCCTGCTGAAATGCCTGCAGCGCCGAGACGCTGATTCCGAACACATTGGACACTGATTTTTTCTCCGCGCTCGCTCATCGTCGCGCCTGACTTCCGCCCTATCGGCCGAAAGCGGACTTTCTACAGTTTGGCCACACGCGCCGCGAGGGCGGCCTGGATCGTGCCGCTCGCCAGGATCCGATTTAACTTATCGGAATACTCAGGATCGGTGGCATAGCCGGCTTTTGCCATGTGACCGATATAGGCTTGTGCGTCGGTGCCGGCGGCCAGCGCGTCTTTGTAACGCGGTGAGGTCTGCAGCAGTTTGGCAAAATCCGCGACGCTCTCATCGACTGACCGATAGGCTCGAAAGGTGGCACGTCGTGGCGCGGCGACGCCGTTCACGACCTCCACGGTCTCGCTGGATGCACGCGCCCCGTGCCAGTCCTCGCCTGCCTTGATGCCAAACAAATTGTGGCTCGACGAGCCGTCCGCATTGCGCGGCATGCGCTGACCCCAACCGGTTTCGAGCGCCGCCTGCGCCATCAGACCGGTCGGGTTGAGTCCCAGGGTGGCCGCGGCACGCCGTACACTCGGCGTCAAGGTTCGCACGAATTCAGCCGGCGTCGTGCCCAGCGTACTCGCGGCACTGCCAGAAATGACGGGCGCGGTCTGGCTTTTGAGCTGCCGCTTGAGCAGACGCCCAATTCCTAAGTCCGCATGCTGGCTGATGCTGAGCGCCACCTGCTTGTCGAACATGTCGTTATAGGTGCTCATTTCGTTGCTGCCGTGATTCACCTCGTCCGTGGCGTCACGCATGCTCTTCAGCATCATCTGCAAAAATAGTGCTTCGACCTGCTTGGCCACGGCGTGCACGGCCTCGGGTGAGTCCGGGTCCTTCTTCAGCGACGCCAAAGCATTGACGTCTGTGTAGGTATTCGCCGCCGCGGTGTCGAGGGGTGTCGTCGGCATGACGCCGATGCTGGGCAGATTTGTCATCTAGATCACAATTAGCTCAGCCTGTAGCGAGCCGGCCTCCCGTAAAGCTTCCAAAATCGCAACGAGGTCGCTTGGCGCGGCCCCTACCTCGTTGACTGCATGCACGATCTGTTCCAGCTCGACGCCCGGCTTGAACACGAACATGCGCTTGCTGCCTTCGTCGACCTTGATGGTGGAATTGGTCACGATGGTGGTCTGCCCCTTCGAAAACGGCGCCGGCTGACTCACCGACTGCTCTTCCTTGATGCTCACCGAGAGCGAGCCGTGCGATACCGCCGCCGGCATCACGATGACGTGGCTGCTGATGACCACGGTACCGGTACGGGAATTGATGATGACACGGGCGGCTGCGCTGCCTGGCTCCACCTGCATGTTCTCGACGGTCGAGAGAAATGCGACGCGCTGGGTCAGGTCGATGGGCGCACGCACCTTGATCGACGCGCCGTCGAGCATCTCGGCCACACCGTCGCCCAAGGTCTTGTTGACGCTGCTGACCAGGCGGGTGGCCGTGGTGAAGTCCGGATCGTTGAGATTCAGGATCACCGAGTCGGTCTGGCCGAGCTGGCTGTTCACGGCTTTTTCCACCGTGGCACCATTCGGGATGCGGCCGGAGCTCGGTACGTTGACCGTGAGCTTCGAGCCGTCATTCCCCTCGATGCCGAAACCGCTCACGATCAGATTGCCCTGTGCGATGGCGTAGATCTGGCCGTCCAGGCCGTGCAGCGGCGTCACCAGCAAGGAACCACCGCGCAGGCTCTTCGCATTCGCGATGGAGTTCACCGTGATATCGATGGTCTGACCGGGCTTGACGAAGGCCGGCAGCACCGCATGCACGGCGACAGCCGCCACGTTCTTGAGTTGCGGGGTGACGTTGGCAGGCACGGTGATACCCAGCTGCGCCAGCATGTTGTTGAGCGATTGGACCGTGAAGGGCGCCTGGCTGGTTTGGTCGCCGGTGCTGTCGAGGCCGACCACGAGACCGTAGCCCACCAGTTGATTGGTGCGCACGCCCTGGATCTGTGCCAGGTCCTTGATGCGTTCGGCCTGCGCCGGCGTCATCGTCAGCAGCGCGGTGCACAGGGCGGCAGACATCATCAATAGTTTTGACTGGATACGCATGATCAGTACGGCGCCCACATGGAGTTGAAGAAGCGGGCCAGCCAGCCCATGCGGTTGGCGCTGTCGATCACACCCTTGCCCGAGTAGCTGATGCGCGCATCGGCCACCTTGTCGGAGGTGACGGTGTTGTCGGTGCTGATGTCGGCGCGGCGCACGACGCCCGACACGTGCACGGTCTCGTCGCCCTGGTTGAGACGCAACATCTTGTCGCCCTGCACGACGAGATTGCCGTTCGCCTGCACGTCGGTGACCGTGACGGTGAGGCTGCCGGCCAGACTGTTGCCCTGCGTGCTCGAACCCGAGCCGTCGAAGCTGTCCGAGCCCGACAGCGAGGTCGTGTAGACCGGTACGCCATGCACCGAAATGGTCTGGCCGAAGATGGTCGGACCCGTGGTGTTGACCGCGGTCGTCTTGGCGGTTTTCGTGGCCGCGTTCTTGCTGGCGCTCGTGGTCTCGGTCAGCCGGATGGTGAGCACGTCGCCGACGCGCCGCGCCTTCAAGTCTGCGAACAATTCCATCTGCTGGCCGGTTTGGTAGATCGCGCCGTCGGTGCGTGGCAGCGGCGGCGGGAGTTGCCGCGCGACCACCGGTTCGTCCTTGCGATCCTTGTGCGGCAGGGTGCCGCAGGCGGCAGCAACGAAGCTGAAGGCGACGATCAATATTAAGCGATACGGGATGTGCATAGTCGGTTAGGTGCCGGGGTCGTGTTACGACAGGTTGGTGGTCAGGTACTGCAGCATCTGATCGGTGGTGCTGATGGCTTTGGAATTCATTTCATAAGAGCGCTGACACTCGATCATCGAGACGAGCTCGGTGACCGAATTGACGTTCGAAGTTTCGAGCGCGCCCTGCTGCAGGCTGCCGAGACCGTTCGTGCCGGCCGTACCCACCTGCGGTGAGCCGCTCGCGGCGGACTCGAGCAACAGATTGTTGCCGACGGGTTGCAGCCCCTCCTCGTTGATGAAGTCGGCCAGCTGGATCTGGCCGATCTGCGTGCCCTTCGCATTCGCGGCGGATGTCGCCGTGACGACGCCGTCCGAACCGATGGTGACGTTTTGCGTGCCTTGCGGAATATTGATGGCCGGCGACAGCGGAAAACCGGTCGCGGTGACCATGTTGCCCTGATTGTCGAGCGAGAACGTCCCGTCGCGGGTATAGGCGACCGTGCCGTCCGGCGTGGTGATCTGCAGAAAGCCGCGGCCGTTGATCGAGACGTTCAACGAGTTGTTGGTCTGCGTGACGCTGCCTTGCGTGTAGTCCTTCTCGGTGCCGACGATGCGCACGCCAGTGCCGAGTGTGAGGCCGGTGGCGTATTGTGTGTTCTGCGTGCTCTGCGCGCCCACCTGACGGATGTTCTGATACATCAGGTCCTGGAACGCAGCGCGGCCGGCCTTGAAACCCGTGGTGTTGGTGTTCGCCAGATTGTTGGAGATCACCGCCATGCGGGTGTTCTGGGCGTCGAGGCCGGTCTTCGCGGCATAAAGTGCGAGGTTCATAGATAAATCCTTGGGTTACTGGGTCAGCATCATGCGTTCGGCACTTTGCTCATCCGTATCAGCCGAGTTGATGCTCTTGATCTGAAATTCATACATGCGCTGCAGTTCGATCATGCTGATGAGCGACTGCGCCGCGTTGACGTTGCTGGACTCGAGCATTCCGGAGGTGATGGAAACGGTATCGTCAGTCTTGGCCTTGGCGCCCGACTTCAGGCGCAACAGGCCGTCCTCGCCTTTCTGCAGGTCGGCGAGCGCCGGATTGACGAGCTTGACCTTGTCCACCTGCGATGCCGCGAATGGCGCAGAACCCTGTGGGACCACCGTGATCGTGCCGTCGCCGCCGATCGACACAGTGGTCGATGGCGGAATCACCAGCGGTCCGGTTTCGCTCAAGACGGGCAGGCCGCTTGCCGTGGTGACTGCACCCGTGGGCGTGACGCGCAAATCCCCTGAGCGTGTATACGCTTCCTTGCCATCGAGGCCGCGCACCGCAATGAACCCTTTGCCGTTTACGGCGATGTCCAGGTTGCGACCCGTACTCTCCATGGTGCCGCTCGAGAAATCGGTGCCGGCGTCGCCGGCTACCGCGTTTACCCGGGTCGCATACCCGGCCCCGTAGATGGGCAGGCTCGAGAACGACACGGAGTCCGCGCGGAAGCCGATCGTGCTCAGGTTCGCGATGTTGTGGTTGTTGACGGCCTGCGCTTGCATGATCTGCTTCGCGCCGCTCATCGCCACATAAATGCCTCTGTCCATGGGTTACCGCTCGGTCGCGCTTAATGACTGATGTTGATGACGGTGGAGGACAGTTGGTTGGCCGTCGTGATCACCTGGGCATTGGCCTGGAAGGCACGCTGCGCGGTGATCATGTTGACGAGCTCCGTGGTCAGGTCGACGTTCGAGGATTCGAGCGCGCCAGACTGGATGGAACCGAAACCCGACGTACCCGCGGTGCCCGAAATGTGCGTGCCCGAACTGAAGGTCTCCGCCCAGTTCGTGTCGCCCAACTGCTTGAGGCCCTGCGTGTTCGGGAAATTCGACAAGGCGAGCTGCCCCAGTTCGGTCGAGCGGCCGTTGGTGTACACCGCCGACACGACGCCGGTGGAGTCGATGGCGACCGTGCTCAACTGTCCAGTGGCGAAACCGTTTTGCACGATCGACGTCACACCAAAGGAGCCGCCATACTGCGTGGTCGACCCGAAATCGAACTTCATGTCCATCGGCGCGGCGCCGTCGGTCGGATTGAAGCCCGCGAAGTCCAGCGCACCGCTGCCCGCGGGCGTGATGGCGCCATTGGCATCGAAGGACAAGGTATTGGTGGCCGGCAGCGCCGTGCCGTTCACCGACATGTTGACGTTCCAGGTGCCGGGTGTCGCCGTCTGCGTGAAGTAAAAAGTGGCCGGATAGGCATTGCCGAGCGAGTCGTACACCGTGGTCGACGTCGACTGATTGTAGGTCGTGGAATTCGTCGGATCGAAGGCGCCACCGGTGGGCGGCGTCGAATTGGCAGGCAGGTTCAGAATCGCCGTACCCGCCGACGTCGCGAGCGGCGCGCTCTGTGCGGTCTGCAAATTCAGATTGGTGAGGGCGCCTGTGTTGAAGCCGCCGTTGGCAGTCGGCGGATAGACCTGCAAGCTCTGGCCGGTGGCGGTGACCACATCGCCGTTCTTGTTCTCCGAGAACTGGCCGTTGCGCGTATAGACAGGCCCGTTGCTCGGATCCTTCAAGGTGAAGAATCCGTTGCCGCTGATCGCGAGGTCGAGATTCGATCCGGTGGTGCTGACGTTGCCTTGTGTGAACTGCTGCGCCGTCGCTGCCATGCGCACGCCTTCACCCGTGGCGGAAGTGTTGAGACTGACCGCGCCGGCCGCGTATACGTCCGCGAACTCCGCGCGCGATTCCTTGAAGCCGACGGTATCGGCGTTCGCCACATTGTTGGCTGTCACGTCGAGGTCCGAACTCGCCGCGGTCAAACCCGAAAGTGCAATACTGAAAGAAGCCATTGATTACTCCTGAAAGATTAGTTTGAAATCTGCACGACGCTGCTGAAGGGCACACTGCCGACGCCTGCGACGTTTACGGTCATCCCGGTGGTGCCGGAGCCCATGCTGACGCTCTCGACCGTCCCATTGACCAGCGTGGTGGCGGCGGTGCCGCCGCTGACGGCGCCCGCGTAGTTGGCGCTCAAGGTGTAAGTCCCTGCGGGGGCCGCGGCACCGGTGCCGGTCTTGCCATCCCATGCAAACGGCACGTTGCCCGCAGCCTGGGCACCCAGATTGATCTGGCGCACCAGTTGGCCGGACGCATCGGAGATGCTGAGCACGACCTGTGAGGTGGTTTGCGGCACGGTGACGGCGCCCGACACGGCGGTTCCGCTGGCGGTCGTGCTGGCGGTGCCGCTGCTGACCAGTGCCTGATGCCCCAACAATGAGGAAGCCTGCATGGCCTGATTGCCGGTGAGTGAACCTGACAGCGTTGCGAAGGAGGTGTTCAGGCCATTAATGCCCTGCACTTCGCTCAACTGCGCGAGCTGCGTGAGGAAGGTGTTGCTGTCCACGGGGCTGGTCGGATCCTGATTCTTGAGCTGCGCGAGCATCAAGGTCAGAAAGTCCGTACCGCCCAAGGTGGTTGCACTGGTGGCAGACGTACTCGAGCCGGTGGTGCT
>CAZZZU010000073.1:0-20672 GCA_964658805.1 uncultured Steroidobacteraceae bacterium | reverse complement strand
TGCCGCCGCAAGAACGCCAGCACCTGGGCTTCTGCTCGCCGCGTCGCGGTCGCCGCGAGGGGCTGCTTGAACGCCTTGTGAATGTCGCCGCTGCGCCAGCGCTCGAAGACGACAGGATTGATGTACGACTTGCGGCATACCGCGGGTGTGTTGCGAAGTTCTGCAGCCACCGCCTTCACCACCTCGACTATCTTCGACTTGATACCACGTTCGCTGGGTGATTCCGGCAGCGGCATACAAGCGAGCAACCGAATGGCATGCAACGTGCCATGCCAGGTTCGAAAATCTTTGGCCGTGAAGTCTGCGCCCATGGCCGTCTGCAGATAGTCGTTGACCAGGCCTGAGTCTACGGGGCAGCGCGCGCCCGCATCATCGAGGTATTGAAACAGGTGTTGTCCCGGTAGCTCCTGACAGCGGCGCATGATTCGCGCAATGCGCTTGTCGTCGACCTGCACCTCATGCTGCACGCCGCCTTTGCCGCGAAAATTCAAGATGGCCCTGCCGCTGCGGATGAAGCTCACATGCCGATCACGTAAGGTCGTGAGGCCGAAGCTGTTGTTCTCGCGTGCATAGGCAGCGTTACCGATTCGGATTCGGGTCGCGTCGAGCAAGCTGACGATCACGGCCAATACTTTCTCACGCGGCAGTCCCACCAGCTTCAAGTCACGTCGCAGGCGGCGGCGCAGAGCCGGCAATGCCTCGCCGAAGGCCACCATCCGATCGAACTTGGCGCCATCCCGCACCTGGCGCCACTCCTGGTGATAGCGGTACTGCTTGCGGCCGCGTGCGTCCCGGCCGGTGGCCTGCAAATGGCCGCGCGGTTGTGTGGTGATCCAGACGTTTTCGTAAGCCGGCGGAATCGCGAGGCTCGCAATGCGTTTCAAATCCGCCACAGCGGATAAACGCCGGTTTGCCGGCGTGTGGTATTGGAATGCGCGACCGTGTCGCGTTCGACGAATGCCAGGTTCGCTGTCACTGACGTAAACGAGGCCTGCTGCCGCAGCCATTTGCGCCGCAACGACCGCCGCGCCAGCGACACTCTCCACTTCCACACCCGATTCACGCATGCGCGCAAGAATCACAGTGCTGCGTCACGACACAGGTCGGCGCTCTGCCAGACCTTGACTAAGACGCGTCTTACAAGATTAATTTTATTATTGCGATCAAAGGATTATCGCACTATTTTCGAAACGACCGCAGCATCAACCAGCACAGGCTTCCCCGTCGCAGACGAGGACTTGCGCATGGCGAAGCTCATAATTTCATCGGCCATGGTGTCCAGCATGCTCGCCACCCGCGTATTGCAACAAACCCCTGCGGCCGAAAATACCGGTTCACTCGAGTTGATTGCTGCGCCCAACGGTGTCGGCCAACCGCGCAACGCATGCACGATGTCCTGTAGCGCCGCGAGTGTATTCACCGCACCGGGCCAGCCGCCGGCGGTGGCGATGCATCCCACCGGACGCTCGCTGAAATATGGGCGTTCGTCATTGCGCAAGTCTTCGGCATAGTCGAGCGCATTCTTGACGAGCCCGGAAATACTTCCGTGATAGCCCGGGGACGCGATCACGATGCCGTCGGCCTTGGCGAGTTCACCGACCAGATAACGTGCAGCATCGACGCGCGACTCGTACTCCGGTTGATAGATGGGCAACTCCAGCGCTGTCCCGGTGATCAGGATGCAGCGTGCGCCTTGGCGTGCTGCCGCATCGAGTACATGGCGCATGGCCATGGCCGTGGTGGATTGCATTCGCAGGGTGCCGCCGACCGCGACGATGTAAGGACTGTGCATCACACGATGCTACACCGAATCCGCGGTAGATCAGGGCAACCGCGACCTCCTGTTCATCCTGCGCGTTGCGTTTTGTGGCTCGTCTTGTATATTCCTTCTGCAGGGTCTTGAATTCATTGCGAGGTAATCGATGGTAAATGTCTGGGAATCATTCCACTTCGCCACTCTGGAACTGGTCCGATCGACGCCCATCAAGCAGCGCCTGGTATGCGCCTATCGTCGCCACCTGGCTCCTATCCGTGAGGAGTCCCTGCCGGCAGAGGCACGCGACCTGTTCGCCCAAATCATCCGCTCACTCACCGAGATCCGCCCGCTGAAGGGTGAAGACTCCCTCACCGCGTCGGTGCGCAAAATGTCCAATCTCGAGGCGGACGAATGCGCTTCGTTGGTGGTGGAAATTTTCGCAATCCTGAGCACAGTGCCGGCCAGCGGCCGTGCGGGCACGCATACGCAGCTGCACGCGGTCGACGACAGCACCGAATTCGAAGTCCCCGCGCTGCTCTCCAAGCGTTAGGCGCGGCTAGTCGAGCTTGAACTCGATGGTGTCCCAGCGGGTGGACTCCTGATGCCGCGCCTGCCGTCGCAGCGCATCGACCAGATTGCGCTCGTTCCACGCAACGACCTCATCGGCGAGATCCTTGATGGCTTTCGGCACCGGCTCGGTGGAACCGAAATTCTCCATGGCGATGAGGGGCCGATCGGCCGACTTGGCAAAGTTCATCTGAAAGATGACCAGCTCACTGTGCAGCGCGAACACGGTGGGCAGCACGACGACCACTTCACACGGCGCAATCTGCCGACGTAACTCTTCGCGCTGCGATTCCTTGTCGATAGGCCGCGCAGCATCCGGTTTGCTGCTGTTCACGTAGTAAAAGGTATCGGACGCTTCCAGATATTCGAACACGCGCCCATAGTCATCATTCTCGACCCACGCATGAGTCACGAAGATGCGGATCGGATTGCTGGCAGACATGACCTGGTGTATCCCGATACAATGGTGGTGGTGCGGCTCCTAATCTACAACATTCGCTACGCCACAGGAACCGGCCCGGCCTTTCACCTGCCTGTACCCGGCGCGGGCTACCTGCGTTCCAGTCGGCACGTGCTGAAGAGCATTTCGGATTTCATCAAAGCGCAAAGTCCGGACGTGGTCGGACTGATCGAGGTCGACACCGGTTCGGTCCGTACCGGTATGGTCAATCAGGCCGACTTCATCGCCCGCTCGCTCGGTCATTACTCCACATTTGAGTGCAAATATGGCATCTCGTCCGTGAACCAGATGGTGCCGATCGTACGTAAGCAGGCGAATGCATTTCTTTCCTCGCCGCGTGTGCGTGGTGAACGCTTCCACTATTTCGATACGGGCATCAAGCGGCTCATCATCGAACTCGAGCTTGATGACGTGGCCATTTTTCTCGTGCACCTGTCGCTCAAATTTCGCCATCGGCAGTATCAGCTGCGCTATCTGTACGACCTCGTGCGCAAAACCAGCAAGCCCGTCATCGTCGCCGGCGATTTCAACACCTACTGGGGCGATCATGAGATCTACCTGTTCATGCAGGCCGCCGGCTTGCGCAATGCCAATGTTCAGGGCCTGCCGTCGTACCCCAGCCGCAGCCCGCGCCGTGAACTCGACTTTATCCTGCATTCCGGCCTGATCGAGGTAAATCGCTTCGAGATCCCGTCGGTGCAGTTCTCGGATCATCTGCCGCTCATTTGCGATTTCACCATTCATGCGAAGGCGCAAGAGGCCGCCTGAGTGCCTGTTTAGGTGGGACTGTGATCGGTTTCGCGCCATTTAAGAGCAGCCCCATGCAAAATGTATGGGAACGAGTGTGACAACCGCCACTCGCTGCTAGCGGTCTAACGTCGCGCCACTGGGACGCGCATTTGACCTCGTGTGCTAGCATTTCGTCTCCCGACCCTTTCTTTGAGCAACAGGCGCCGATAATCTTTTCGATGGACGAACGACCGCTCGACCTTTCGGTTCTCAGGACTTTTTCGCCTCTCGATGGACTGAAGGCGGAGAACCTGCACGCGCTCGCGCGTAAGACCCAGGTGCGGACGCTCGACGCGGGTCGTCTCCTGTTCAAGGAGGGCGAAACCGATAAGCGCACCTACTATCTCGTCACGGGCAGTGTGGAATTGCGCGCCGACGACCGTGTCATGGGCGTGATCCGCGGCGGCACCCCGGAAGCCCGTACCCCGCTCGCTCCCGGCCTGCCGCGTCGTTTCTCCGCCAAGGCAGCCGGCGACATCGAATATATCGTCATCGACAGCGACCTGCTGGATGTACTCATCACCTGGGATCAGACCGGCCAGTACGAGGTGGCGGAACTCAGCACCGACGGTCTCGAAGTGACCGGCGACTGGATGACCACGCTGTTGCAGACCAAGGCGTTTCATCGTATCCCGCCGGCCAATATCCAGGCGATCTTCATGCGCATGCAGCGGATCAATTATCGCGCCGGTGACGTGGTGATCAAACAAGGTACCGAAGGCGATTATTTCTATGTGGTGATCTCCGGCAGATGTTCCGTGACCCGCGAGACGCCGCTCAACAAGGAAGGCATCAAGCTCGCCGATCTCGGCCCCGGGGACAGCTTTGGCGAAGAGGCACTCATCGCCGAGGCCAAGCGCAATGCGACGGTGACCATGGCGGCCGAGGGCACGCTCATGCGCTTGGGCAAGGCAGACTTTCAGACGCTGCTCAACGAACCGTTGCTGCAGTGGGTGACGCAGGATGCGGCACGCGAGATCGTGGCGAAGGGCGGCAAGTGGCTCGATGTGCGCCTGCCCAGTGAGTTTCAGAATTTTCGCATCGACGATGCAGTCAACATTCCGCTGTATTTCATCCGTCTCAAATTGAACGCCCTCGACAAGAATATTCAGTACGTCGTGTGCTGCGACACCGGTCGCCGCAGCTCGGCGGCTGCCTACATTTTGAGTGAACGCGGCTTCGAGGCGTACGTGCTGAAAGGCGGCCTTGCGGCCTCTGAAGCAGCGCGCACTCGCGGCCCTTAATAATGCCAGGACCATTGGGCGGCGATGAGCCGGGAGCCTACATCGCGCGTCCGCGCATGTACGAATACAATCCACCGTCGGTTTTCAAGCGCTACAAGATCATGTCCATCCTGTTCGGCGGCGCCATTCTTGCCTTGTTGCTGTACTGGTTCTTCGTGGTGCGCAAAATGTCAGCGACGCCGTACATCAAGGGCGTGACCGATCAGGTATACATACAGGATCTGACGACACCCGCCGCAGCGCCGCACCAGTAGTCGCTCACGTACAGCGCACAGACGCGCACCTCGGAAGGCGCGTAGCATGTAACTCAGACCTCGAGTCACGAGGTCGAACACCCTCCAGGCGGCCCTTTGTTGATCAACCTTGGACCGACGCTTTCCGCCATGGACGAGTTGCGTACCGCGGCATGGCCGCAGCATCGGCGTCTGGAAAAGCGTCTCGATGTGGCTGCGCGCTTCACGACCTTATCCGGCTATCGGAACTACCTGGTGGCACTGTGGGGTTTTCACGAGGCGCTGGAAACCCGCATCACGCCGGAACTCATCGCCGTTGCCCTGCCCGACTACCCGCAGCGCCGCAAGCTGCCGTTGCTTGCGCATGACCTCGAGTATCTCGGTCTCACCGCGGAGGCGGTGTCAGCACTGCCTACTTGTGCCGCATTGCCGCGCTTGCCGGACACCGCCTCGGCGTTGGGCTGCATCTACGTGCTGGAGGGCGCCACCCACGGCGGCCGCAGTCTCTTGCCGTTGGTGGCGCTGCGATTGACGCTCGGACCGCGACAGGGCACGACGTTTCTCGCCAGCTACCGGGAGGACGTCGATCTCATGTGGCAGCGTTTCGGCGCTTCCGTGAATGCATGGTGCGGGACGGTGCCGCGGCGCCGTCAGGCGGCCGCCGCGGCGCAAGCCACCTTTGATTCGTTGAGCAACTGGATTTGCGGCGCCCGCGCATGAATACCCCCGGCACACAGTTCGGCGCAGCGGATCTCACGACGTGTGATCGTGAGTTGATCCATATCCCGGGATCGATTCAACCGCACGGTGTATTGCTGGTCGTCGACCGCGACGGACTGCGGATCGAACAGACTGCGGGCGACACCGCGATGTTGATCGGAATCGAGAATGCGGCCGCACTCGGCACACGCGTCAGCACGCTTTTCGATGATGAAACCGGCGCTTTTATCAGCGCGAAACTGAGCACACCAACCGCCTTCATCGCGCCGATCATCCGTCTCGGCGTACTGCCGGTCCGCAGTTCGCTGCCGTTGGATCTGACGCTGACCGCGCAGGCGCGCACGGTGATCCTGGAACTCGAGCCGGCCCGCCGCACGCAATCCCACGGAGGCGACCCGATTTCCCACCTGAAGACGCTGCTGTCCTCTTTGTCGCAGGCGGCCACCGTGGCGCAATCTCTGGAAGCAGCCGCGGTGACGTTGCGCGAAACGACCGGCTTCGATCGCGCGATGGTGTATCAGTTTCAGGCCGACGGCTCAGGGATCGTGGTCGCCGAAGAGGCCGTTGCGGGACTCGAGCGATTTCTCGGCTTGCACTATCCGGCCTCGGATATCCCGCAGCAAGCGCGCGAGCTGTACAAGCGCAACTGGCTGCGCGCCATCCCGAGAATCGACTATGAGCCGGCCATGCTGCGGCCCGCCTTGAATCCGCGCACCGGCGCGCTGATCGACATGAGTCACTGTTCGTTGCGCAGCGTCTCGCCCATCCACCTCGAATACTTGCGCAACATGGGAGTGACCGCCACGCTCAGTCTGTCCGTGGTTTGCCGCGGCGAGTTATGGGGCATGCTGGTCCTGCATCATTACGCCGCGCGCCACGTACCGGCGGACCTGCGCGTCGCCTGCGAGACCTTCGCGCAGGTTTTTTCATTGCAGATCGAGGCTAAGGCGCATACCGAGCGCTCGATCTTCCAACGCGACGCGCGTCGTGCACGCGAAACCATGCTGGCCGGCTTGTTCGATGCGTCGGATCCCGGTGCGGCCTTGGCCACGCCCGAACTGTGCGGCTATGTCCGGGCGGGTGGCGCGGCGGTTTATCGCGAGGGCCGCCTCCACTGCATCGGCGTCACGCCGACCGACGCGCAGATTCTCGAGCTGCTTACATGGCTGGAGCCGCGGCTCGCCGCCATCCATTGCAGCAACTGCTTGGCCGCGGAATTTCCGCCCGCCGCCGCTTACGCCACCGAGGCCAGCGGCCTGCTGGCGGTACGCTTGGCACAGGGTGCTGAAGACTGTGTGCTGTGGTTCAGGCCTGAACTCACCACCACCGTGCGCTGGGCCGGCGATCCGACCAAGCCGGTGACTGCCGGCCCGCATGGCGGGCGCCTCACCCCGCGCGGCTCCTTCGCCGAGTGGCTGGCCCTGGCCCGCCAGCAAAGCGCGCCTTGGTCCGAGGGCGAGATCGAGGCGGCCGAAGGGCTTCGCTTAGGTATGCTCGACGCCATTCTGAGGAGCGTCAATCTCGTGCGGCGGGAACGCGAAAAGGCGTTCAAGCGGCAGGATCTCTTACTGTCGGAACTGGATCATCGCGGCAAAAACACCCTCGGCAAAGTTCATGCCTTGATCCTTGCTGTGGAGCGCGACGCACCGTCTGCCAAAGCGTTTTCGGAGACGCTCCTGAATCGCATCGAGAAGATGGCGCATTCCGACAACCTCTTGGCAGAAGGCCGCTGGGTCGGCACGTCGCTCGGCAAGATCATTGCCGATGAAATGGCGCCTTTCTCCGCACCATTGGCACCGCGGTTCAGTACCAGCGGGCACGATGTTCTGCTCACGCCGATAGAAGCGCTCGGGCTGAACCTTGTCCTGCAGGAGCTCGTCTCAAACGCATGCCGGTACGGCGCGTTGTCGACGCCGACCGGCTTGGTGGCCATCGATTGGCGTCAAACGGCGGAACCGCAGGCCCTGGAAATCAATTGGCAGGAAGCGCGCGGCCCCACCGTGGCAGACCCGTTGGCGTTCGGCATCGGCATGAACTTGATCCGCAAGACCATCCAGGATGAACTTCTAGGCGAGGTCGAGTTCACCGCCCCGGCCGCCGGACTGCGCTGCGCTATACGCTTGCCGACCGACGCTCTGACGACGCGCTGAAACGGGGGAGCAAGCCGGGCAGCAAGGCTTCAAGCGGTTCGGGCCGGTGCAGCAAGAAGCCTTGCGCGAAGTCGACGCCGAGGCGACGCAGCTCGACCAGCACGTCGTCCCGCTCGACGAACTCAGCGATGGTCTTGACCCCGCAGATCTCTGCAACGTCACGAAAGCAGGCAACCGCCGTGTGATCGAGCCGATCCTCCAGCATGCCGCGCACGAACTGCCCGTCGATCTTCAGATAATCCACCGGCAGATGTTTCAGGTAGCCAAACGATGAGGCCCCGGCGCCGAAGTCATCCAGGGCGATGCGCACGCCGAGGCCGCGCATGGCTTTGACGAACTGCGCCGCCTCGGCCATATGCGTGACGGCTGCCGTCTCGGTGATCTCGAAACACAATTTCCCCGGATCAAACTTCACCTCGGCAAGTAACTGCGCCACGTAGCTGTGGAACGCGACGTCGCTGAGGGAGTGCCCGGACAGGTTGATGGCAACCGTGTCGACGTCGCCGAGCGCCCGTTCATTCAAGATGCGCAGCACTTCAGCGACCACCCAACGATCGATGCGGGTGGCCATGTGGAATCGTTCTGCCGCCGGCAGGAATGCGCCCGGTACCACGATGGTTCCGTCCGCTTCCACCAAACGCAGCAGCACCTCGACGTTCAATCCATGGCCACTGCCGTTGCCGCATGGCACGATCCGTTGTCCGAAGAAGCGGAATTGGCCGTCGTCGAGCGCATCTTCGATGCGCGCCACCCACTGCATCTCACCGCGACGATCCTTACGGGACTGGTCCGTGTCGAGCCATTCGTGCACTCGATTGCGACCCGCATCCTTGGCGGCGTAGCACGATGCGTCCGCGGCCTGCATCAGCGCCATCACGTCCGGCCAGCGGCCGTCCAGGGGAACGAGGCCGATGCTGGCGCCCACCCGAAAGCGGCGGCCGTTTTGGAAAAAGCGGAAATTATCCATGGCCTCGCACAGCTGCGTGGCGGCGCGTCGCGCCTGCGCCACGGTGCAATGCTCCATGATGACGCCAAATTCGTCGCCCCCTAAGCGGGCGAGGATGTCGCGGGAGCGCATGACTGTCCTCAAGATAGCCGAAATCTTGCGCAGCAATTCATCGCCCGCGGCGTGCCCGCAGGCGTCATTGACCACCTTGAACTGATCCAGGTCGATGAACATCAACGCATGCGTTTGCCCATCGGCGCGGGCGCTCGCCAACGCCATCGCCGCATGCACTTCGAACTCGGAACGATTCAGCAATCCGGTCAGCGGATCGTGACTGGCGCGAAAGCTGATTTCCTTGGCGAGGCGCCGTTGCTCCGACACGTCATGAAACACCAGCACGATGCCGACGGACTTGCCATGAATATCGCGGATGGGCGCCGCGGAATCCTGGATCCCATATTCCGAACCATCGCGTGCGACGAGCGTGGTGTGTTCCGCGAGACCCACCACGCAATCTTCGGCGAGCGCCCGCGTCACCGGGCTCGAAGCCCGCAGGCGGGTCCGCTCATCGATGATGTTGAACACGTCGTGGATGGGGCGGCCGCGCGCCTCTGCCAGCGTCCATCCGGTCAACAGCGCCGCAACCGGATTCAGCCACTGCACTTCGCCGAGCGAATCTGTCGTGATCACGGCATCGCCGATGGAATCGAGTGTCACACGCAGCAATTCGTGCTGTTCCGTCAGCTTGGCCTCCACCAACTTGCGCGACGTAATATCCTGACAGGCGCCGGAGATGCGCTCCGGCTTGCCATGCTTCAGCGCCACCTCGCCGACTGTCCGCACCCAGATTGCGCGGCCCTTCGCAGTGGTCAGTGGCAGTTCGAACTCGAACGCTTTGCGCGTCCGGATGCTCTCCTCGAGTGCCTGCTCGATCAGTGCTTGCGACGCGGAGTCATAATAGGCGCGCACCTCGGACAGCAGCGGCTTCGCGCCCGCCGCGAGATCGTGAATCCGGTTCATCTGCTCCGACCATTGCAGCGTGCCGCCGGCGAATTCGTATGACCAGCCGCCGACGCCCGCAATCTTGCCGTCGCGGTCGAGGTAGGCTTCGGCCGCATTGCGCGACAGTTGCGTGGTTTTACGCTCGCTGACGTCCACCAACACCACCACCCAGCGGATGATGGTCTGCGCCGCATCCCGCTCCGCCAGCGCCGACAACTGCACATACATGACGTGGCCGTCACCGCACAGCACTTGATATTCCGCTGCCGCGTGCGGTACGGCGGACACGTCCATGGCGAGATAGCGTTTGCGCGACGATGGCGCGAGAAACTGGATGAACGGCTTTCCCAACACCCCTTCGCGCGAGTACCCGAGGCCTGCAAGCCAAACCTCACTGACGCTGAGCAGTTGCCCCTGCGCGTCGGTCGAATGCATCATGGCCGGCAGGTTATCTTGCAGATTACGCAACCTGGCCTGAGCTAAATGCAAATGAACCAACCCTGGAACGCCTGTTCCGTGAGAAAAAAATATCAGGCGGGGTGGACGGTGCGCTGAACACGCCATGGCGTATGTCGGCGTCAGCCTGCTTCCTGCGGAAGCGTGACTCGGCGCTCACAAATCGCGCCGCACGGCGCGACGTCGATTACATGGTGTGCGTCGGTTTGTCGCCGCCGAGTGCGCCGGCGAGATAATTCTCAATCTTCTTCTGCGTGTTGCCGCGATCCTGATCGCTGAATTGCACACCGATACCGGCGGTGCGCTTACCCTGCGCGCCTTTTGGCGTCATCCAGATGACACGACCCGCCACCGGCAGCTTTTCCTCTTCGCCCATGAGGTTCAGCAGCATGAACACCTCATCACCGAGGCGATAATTGCTGTTCGTCGGTATGAATAAACCGCCGTTTTTAACGAAGGGCATGTAGGCGAGGTAAAGCGCGCTCTTATCCTTGATGGTGAGCGTCAGCAAACCTGGCTTGGTACTCGGACTTCGCAATTCCTGACTTTCCCGCAGCACTCACCTGGCCAGGGCGGCTTTGCCACCCACGAGCATCGCTTCGAGCGCCAGTTGCTGATTCATGCTTGTATTTCCCAACCGCCGCAGGTCGCGCGACGCATCTAGTAGAGCAAATAAGGCCTGTATCTTGGGCTTAAGTAAAGCGGCAGGCAAGCGGACCGGTTCCGCACTTTGAAGTGAAACGTCGCCTCCCAGGGCAGCTTGTATACGACGTGTGATCCAGTTCTCAAACCACGCCAGGCGCAGGCCCAGGTCCACTTTCAACCAGCGCTCCGCCAGCAGCGTGATGTCGACGTTGCCCGCGCTCAGTGCCGCCAAGGCCGTTTGCATATCTGCATCGAGTTCCTGCATGCCCATCGCCGCCAGTTGCACGGCACGCAGTGGCGCCCCCGCCGCCAGATTCAAGGCCGTGTCCCACGAGGTCGCCGCTGCGTTCGCTGCAAGCCACGCCAGCGCGTCCGCCCTCAATGGCGGCTGCAAGACCACACGCGTGCAACGACTCGCGATCGTCGCCGGCAGCCGATGCGTGGGCCGCGACACCATGATGAGCAGCGTATTCGCCGCAGGTTCCTCCAGCGTCTTCAGAAATGCGTTGGCGCCACTCGTATTCATCAGCTCCGCCGACTCGATCACACCCACCTTGTAGCCACCGCAATAGCTCTTGAACGCCAAAGATTCGATCAGCGCACGCACCTGATCAATCTTGATTTGTTGCGCTTTCTCTTCAAGTCGCACCACGTGCAGGTCAGGATGACTGTCGGCCTTGAGCAGTGCGCAACCGGGACATGCACCGCAAGGCCGCCCTGCGGCCGCCCGACATAACGCGAGTGCCGCGCACCAATCGGCAAACCGCTCCGCGCCCAAGCCAGGCTTCGACAACACCAACAGCGCATGCGGCAGCCGTCCCGCCGTCCAAGCGCCGCGTACCCGCTGCTGCGCGTCGTTGAGCCACGGCAACGTATCCGCGTTCAGGAAATCCATCCGCGCTCCCGGATGGCTGCGAGGATGTCGTGCGCGACCGTGGCCACGTCCCGGCTCGCGTCGACCACGGCGAAGCGCGCCGGCTCAGCCGCCGCCCGCGCCCTGTACACGGCCCGCACACGCTCGAAGAACTGCAGTTTCTCGCGCTCGAAGCGATCGGCCGGGGCGGTCGCATTACGGGCCCGGGCACGTGCCAGCGCCATGGCCACCGGTGCATCGAGCAGCACGGTGAGATCAGGGCGCCGTGCACCCTGAACCAGGCTTTCCAGTGCTGCAATCGGCTCGATCGGCAACTGCCTGCCACCGCCTTGATAGGCATAGGTCGCGTCCGTGAAGCGATCGCAGAGCACCCACTGGCCGCGCGCCAGTGCGGGTTCGATGCGATTTTGCAAATGCACCGCCCGTGCGGCGAACATGAGGAGCAGCTCCGCCGTCGCAGGCAATGTTTCTTCTCTGGGACTCAACACGACGCTGCGAATTTGTTCCGCCAGCGGCGTCCCGCCGGGTTCGCGGCTGACGAGGTGATCGATGCCGAGCTGCGTCAAAGCCGCCCCCAGTTGTGCCACTTGTGTACTCTTGCCGACTCCCTCGATCCCCTCGAGCGTCAGGAACTTGCCGGTGATCCTGTCAGCAGCCATCAGTGCGCGTTCTCCCGTGCTTTTTGCCGCTGCCGCGCCACATACGCCGCAACCGCCGCGTTGTGCTGCTCCAGGGTTGCGGAGAAGACGTGCGTGCCGTCAGCCTTGGGCGACGCCACAAAATACAGGGCGTCGGTCTGCTCCGGCCGCGACGTTGCGCGCAGCACCGCGGCGCCCGGCAGGGCAATCGGCGTCGGTGGCAGTCCTGCGCGGGTGTAGGTGTTGTAAGGGCTGTCGGTATGCAGGTCGACCGTATGAATGTCGCCATCGTAGCGCGGCCCCATTCCGTAGATCACGGTGGGGTCGGCCTGCAGGCGCATGCCGATGGCAAGCCGATGCAGATACAAACCGGCGATCCTGCCGAGCTCCTGCGGGATGCCACTCTCTTTTTGCACGATGGAAGCCATGATCAACAATTCGTATGCATCGTGCAGCGGTACGCCCGACTCACGGTTGGCCCACGCATTCTCGAGCTCGCGCTTCAAGGCGACGTGTGCCTGACGCAGCACCTCGAGATCGGTCGTGCCGGCGATGAAGCGATAGGTTTCGGGCAAGAACTGGCCTTCGGCGGCCGCCTCCGTTTCGCCGAGCTTGACCATGATGGCGGCCTCAGCGGCGGCGCCACTCCCTGACGGCAACGTCTGCGCGATGTCCGGATTGCGGCGCATGGCATCCAGCATGTCCTGTACCCGCCAACCATCGACGATCGTGAATGAGTGTAGCAACACCTGCCCGCTCACCATCTTGTTGAGCAATTCGCGCGGCGTGATACCCGGCTGGATCTCGTATTCGCCGGCCTTGACCGAGCCTGCCAGGCCCTTGAAGCGCGCATACCACGTCCAGATCTTCGGCTGCTGAAGCACACCTTCCGCGGCCAGGCCGCTCGCAATGTGGCTGAAACTTGCACCACTCGGAACGCGGTACCGCAGCGCGGCGGATACCGTGACCGGCTGATCGAGCGAGCGCACCCGCAGGCTGATCACGACTCCCAGCGCGACGAGCAAGCCCACGACCGCAATCGCCACCCAAGCCCAACGTTTCACGTCGCCGCCAGCCGTGCGCTGAAATAGCGGGCACTGTCATGCGAGCCGAAGCGCGCCAACCGCTTGCCCGCCTCTTCCCATTGCGCCACCGGCCGAACCCCCACCACCGCGTTGGTCATGAACATCTCTTCGGCAGCCAGCAGTCGCTCCCGGGTCACGCGTCCCTCATCGACGCGGATGCCTGCAGACCGGGCTGTCTCGATGACCCAGCGGCGCATGATACCCGCGACGCCGCCACGGTCGAGTAGCGGCGTCAGCAAGCGTGTGCCATGCCGCAGGAAGAGATTGGACATCGTGCCGCACACGATATTGCCGTCGCCATCCCGCATGACGCCTTCCCAGATGCGGATGTCGCGCCACTCCGCCCGTGCCAATACCGAGTCAAGCCGGTTCAACGTCTTCAAGCCCGCGAGCGCCGAGTTGCAGGTGAGCGGCGTCTTGCAACTGCGCACGCGGACCGGCGCGAAGGAATCGATGCTTGCGGGCAAAGCAGACCAAGTCGTGAGGCGGGAGGTACGCTCCAGACCGCTCGGCCGGTAGCCCCGCGGTCCGACCCCGCGCGTCAGGATCAACTTGAGCACGCCGCGTCGGCGCCGCGCAGCGATGCGGCTGAGTTCCGCGTGAAGCAGGGTTACCGGTGGAGCGGCGATGGCGAGACGGCCACAGCCGGCCGCAAGCCGGTCCAGATGCAGCTCCAATAAACGCACCCGACCTTCCTGCACGCGCATCGTCTCGAACAGGCCGTCACCATATTGCAAACCGCGGTCGCGTTGATCGATGCTGCGGCCGATTCGACCGTTGATCCAGGCCGTCATACGCGGGCATCCAGGGCGCGCAGCAAGCCCTCCGCCTTGGCCCGCGTTTCAGCGAGTTCCTGAGCCGCATTTGAATCTGCAACGATGCCTGCGCCCGCGCGAAACGACAACGCTGCGCCGCGCGCGGTGATGGTACGAATCAAGATATTGAAGTCGCAGCTGCCGTCGCGGTTGATGTAGCCCACCGAGCCGGTATAAGCGCCGCGCGGTGTGCCCTCCAATTCGGCAATGATCTGCATGCAACGCACTTTGGGACAGCCCGTGATGGTGCCACCGGGAAAGAGCGCCCGGATCACGCCAACCGGTGATACACCCGGCCGCAGCCGACCGATGACGTTCGAGACGATGTGGTGCACATGCGCATACGTCTCCACGATCATGTATTCGTCGACCTGTACCGAGCCGCCGACGCAGACGCGGCCGAGATCGTTGCGCTCCAGGTCGATCAACATGACATGCTCGGCGCGTTCCTTTTCGTTGTCGAGCAGTGATCGGATCAGCACCGCGTCGTCCGCCGCCGTCGCACCGCGTGGTCGGGTACCCGCGATGGGTCGGGTGGCGACGACGTTGTCACGCACTGCCACCAGCCGCTCCGGCGATGAACTCAGAATTGAAAAATCGCCGTAGCGTAGTAACGCCGCGAAGGGGCTCGGATTGGCCGTGCGCAAGCGCCGGTAAAGCGCGGTCGGACTCAAAGTACGCTGCGCTTTGCCCTGCCAGAGCCGCGACAGATTGGTTTGATAGACATCGCCCGCCGCCGTGTAGTCGAGCGCGTGGCGGACTGCATCCATGAAACGCTGCGGCGCTTCTTCCTCGATGTGTATCAGCGGTTGAAGTTCCGGGACGACGCTCGCGACCTGCGCCGCATGCTGCTCGAAGCGCGCCAACAGATGTTCGCAACCCGCTTCAGCGATCAACCAGCAGCGGCCGTCCGCACGTTGACGAATCCAGGCCGCCGGCGCCCGCAAGGCCAAAGCGACCACGGGATCGGTGGCAGACGGCAAGACCAGAGACGGCTCGACTTCAACTGCTACCTCGTAGCCGAGGTAGACCAGCCAGCCGCCGAGAAACGGCAGCGCAGCCGCGTCCGGCGCGCGCGGCTGCGTCTCCTGCAGTGCACGCCACCAGGCCTCGAAGGCGGACAGGAATCCGTCACTGCCCGCATGGGGGCCGACCACCCGTCGTGTCGCATCGAGCCGCAGTACTTCGCCGCTGGCGATCGGCAAGATATCGAAGCCTGAACCATGACCGGCGGACAGCGCGCCGCTCTCGAGCAGACCCGGATACAGGTCCGGGTATCGATCGATCAGATCGAGCGGCTCAAACCCGACGGAAAATGACCGAACCGTTCGTGCCACCGAATCCAAAGGAGTTGGAGAGCGAATATTCGAGCGCCATCTTGCGCGCTGTGTTGGGAACGTAATCGAGGTCACAACCCTCGCCGGGCGCGTGCAGATTGATGGTGGGCGGCGCCACCTGATCGCGCAATGCGAGCACCGAGAAGATCGCTTCCACCACGCCTGCGGCGCCTAACAGATGCCCGGTCATCGATTTGGTGGAACTGACCGCCAGCTGGTCCGCAGCCGGCCCAAATGCGCGGCGAATGGCCAGGGTCTCTGCGCGGTCGCCGAGTTCGGTGGAGGTCGCGTGCGCATTCAGATAACCCACCTTGGCTGGATCGAGCTGTGCATCCACGAGCGCTTTGGCCATCGCCTTGCGTGCCCCCTCACCGTCCGCCGGCGGCGCGGTCACATGGTAAGCATCCCCACTCATGCCGAAGCCGATGAGTTCCGCATAGATGTTCGCGTC
The DNA here is from genome assembly GCA_964658805.1 of uncultured Steroidobacteraceae bacterium. Lineage (GTDB taxonomy): Bacteria > Pseudomonadota > Gammaproteobacteria > Steroidobacterales > Steroidobacteraceae > Bog-1198. Next base: position 4,504 of record CAZZZU010000073.1, on the reverse strand, counting down.
GCGCGCCTTGGCATGCTCGTACTCCTCGAGCACCATCGCGCCGCCCCCATCGCCCATCACGAAGCCGTCGCGGTCCTTGTCCCAGGGCCGGCTGGCCGCCTGCGGATCGTCATTGCGTTGGGACAACGCCTTCGCCTGCGCGAAGCCACTCATGCCCGTTGCGCACAATGCCATTTCCGAACCACCGGCAATCATCGCATCCACTTCGCCGTACTGAATCATCCGCATCGCCAGGCCGATGGCGTGGGTCGACGTTGTGCAGGCGGTGGCGACCGCCAGATTGGGGCCCGTAATCTTGAAGGTGATGGACAGATGTCCGGCCACCAGATTGATGATGCTGGCCGGAATGAAGAACGGCGATACCTTCTTCGGCGAATGGTTCTCGTTGTATTTCGTGAACGCTTCTTCGATCGATTCGAGGCCGCCCATTCCGGACCCCATCAAGATGCCGACGCGTTCACTGTTTGCTTCGGTTACTTCGAAACCGGAATCGCGCATCGCCTGCATGCCGGCCACTACGCCGTATTGCATGAACGCATCCATGCGCCGCGCGTCCTTCGCAGTCATGAACGGCTCGAGATTGAGGTTACGAATCTCGCCGCCGAAATGCGTGGAAAAATTGGTCGTGTCGAAGCGCTCCACCGGCACGATGCCGCTGCGTCCGGCGAGGATGTTCGACCAGGCTGTATCAACGTCGTGACCGACCGGCGAAACGATTCCCAGACCCGTGACAACGACGCGCCGTTTACTCAATATCGACTCCTGACCGCTGCCTTCGCCTCAGGCCTTACCCTTGTGCGAATTGATGTAGTCGATCGCTTGCTGCACGGTAGTGATCTTTTCAGCATCTTCGTCGGGAATCTCGGTCTCGAATTCTTCCTCGAGCGCCATGACCAGCTCAACCGTGTCCAACGAGTCGGCGCCTAGGTCGTCGACGAACGAGGCGTCGTTGGTCACTTCTTCTTCCTTGACCCCCAATTGCTCGGCCACGATCTTCTTAACCTGTTGCTCAACAGTACTCATCGTTATGGTGTCCTCTCGGGATTATTAGGTATGGCCTGCACGTCGACCGGGCGCGTATTTTATGTGAACGCGGGCTGAACGGCTACCCGAACACGCACCGGGACGGACCTCACCAAGGTCCGGCTTGACAAACGCTCAAGGCATGTACATGCCGCCGTTTACATGCAGCGTTTCCCCAGTGATGTACGCGCCGCCGGGTGAGCACAGAAAAGCAACCGCGGCGGCGACATCTGCAGGTGCACCCAGCCGGCCGAGCGGGATCGAGGCATTCAGCGCGTTACGCTGTGCTTCCGGCAGATCCCGGGTCATATCCGTATCGATGAAACCCGGCGCCACCGCGTTGACCGTAATGCCACGCGATCCTACCTCGCGCGCCAGGGACTTCGTGAATCCCAGAATGCCCGCCTTGGCCGCCGCATAATTCGCCTGTCCGGCATTACCCGTCACACCGACCACGGATGTAATACTGACAATCCGGCCCTTGCGGGCCTTCATCATCCCGCGCAGCACCCCTTTCGAGAGCCGGAATACCGACGCCAGGTTGGTCTGCATCACGGCATCCCAGTCATCCTGCTTCATGCGCAACAACAACGTATCGCGCGTGATGCCGGCGTTGTTGCACAGAATGCCGAGCGCACCCTCACGTGCCTCGATATCCGCCAACAGCGCATCGATGGAAGCTTGCGCGCCGACGTCCAGAACCGCGCCGCGCCCGCCATGCGCCGCGAGCCGCTCGGTGATGCGCGCAGCGCCTTCTGCGGTCGTGGCCGTGCCGATGACGCACGCGCCGTCAGCGCTCAAACGCTCAGCGATCGCTGCGCCGATACCGCGTGAGGCACCGGTGACCAACGCGATGGTGCCGGCCAAAGGCGATTCCCCGCTCATGCCGTGACCGTCGTGATGGTCGCCAACGCATCGGCGAACGACGTCGGATCTTCCAATGCCAGCATTTTCAGCTCCCGGTTTTTGTCGATGCGTCGGTTCAATGCCGTGAGTACTTTGCCCGGCCCGCATTCGATGAGGTGTGTCGCGCCGGCACCGATCATGCTGCGCACCGTGGCTGCCCAGTACACCGGCGTGTACTGCTGCTTCACGAGCCCTGCGCGAATCGCATCGGCGTCGCCGTGCGCCTTCACATCCACGCCGTACACCACCACGCCGTCGCTGGCCCGCAGCTGGGCCTGCCGCAGGCGTTCATCGAGTTTTTCCGCAGCCGGACGCATCAACGAACTATGGGCCGGCACACTGATGGGCAATGCCATGGCGCGCCGCGCGCCGGCCGCAGTCGCTGTTTCGATGGCGCGCGCTACCGCGCTCGCATGCCCCGCGATCACCACCTGGCCAGGTGCATTGAAATTCACGGCCTGCACGACTTCGCCCTGGCTCGCGGCGTGACAGGCAGATTCGACGTCGGCATCCTCCAGGCCCAGGATCGCTGCAATGGCGCCCTCGCCCGGTGGCACTGCCGCCTGCATCAATTCGCCGCGATAGGCCACCAACCCAACCGCCGTTTCAAAGTCGAGGCAGCCGCCCGCCACCAGGGCACTGAATTCGCCGAGGCTGTGGCCGGCCATCATGACGGGGCGCGGTCCGCCGCGTTCGAGCCACAAGCGATAGGTCGCAACGGCCGCCGTCAACATGGCCGGTTGCGTACATTCAGTCGCGTTCAACAGTTCGGCGGGGCCTTCCTGGCAACGCTGCCACAAGTCATAGCCCAGCACGCGGCTCGCCTGCGCAAATGTATCCCGTACCACCGGTGACAAGTCGGCCAGCGACTTCATCATGCCAAGCGACTGCGAACCCTGACCGGGAAACACGAATGCGAGCGTCATCGTCAATTCAGCCTCTAGGCGCCTGAGCGGTGGCGGATTATAACGATACGCCCGGCCAGTGCAGCCCCCAGCACGAACCCGGATAACGCGCCGTACAAGTGGGCATCGACCACGATCATAGGCACCGCATGGCCGCGCCACTGCTCCCAGATCAGCTTGGCAGCCAAGCCCAGTACCAGTATCCAGCGATCCCATGCCCGCATCAGAAGATGTTTGACCGCGCCGGCCGCCATGGCCGCGTGCAGTACGCCGGACGCACCCACGTACCAGCTGACGCCGGCGCTGAACCACCACAACCCGCAACTGATCGTCAAGGCGCCACCCAGTACGATCCCGCACCATTCGGCAACATCGAAATCATCCGCGAACAGCGCCCATACCAAGATAAGGCCGAAGCTGTTGAGGATGAGATGGTGCAGGTCCAGATGCACGGCATGGGCGGTCAGCAGACGCCACCAGCCACCGGCGGCGATTGCAGCGCGATCGTAACGCAGCAGGGCCCCGACGCTGTCGCCTAAACCCAACACGATGTAAAGCAGCAGTAAAATCAACAGCAACCAAAACCAGCGGCCGCGATCCCACTGTAGGGCAGCGGCGATTTCTGCGAGCGCCCGCACAGGCTTGGCCATCATGCCCTGAAGCCTAATTTGGTATCATTCGCGGAATTATTCGAGGTCTTTATGAGCAATCGCCAAAGCGGTTTTACGTTGATCGAAATCATGGTCGTGGTCGTCATTCTGTCAGTGCTGGGCGCTCTTGTGGTGCCGCAAATCATGGATAAGGTCGATGTGGCCAAGGTGCGGCGTGCGCAGGCCGACATCAAGGCGATCGAGACCGCGCTCGACCTGTACAAACTGGACCAGTTCAAATATCCCACCACCGAGCAGGGCCTGCAGGCACTCGTGAAGCAGCCGGCCGACCCGAGCATCACGAATTATCCGCCGAGCGGCTATTTGAAGACGATGCCCAAGGATCCCTGGAACAACGTCTACCAATACCAGTCGCCCGGCACGGACGGCCGTGACTACGAGATCACGACTTATGGAGCGGACGGCAAGCCTGGCGGCGAGGGCTACAACGCCGATATCAGCACCGCGACACTCGAGGCGAAGTAAAGGCTGCATCAGGGTGCAACCGCCCATCCGCAGCCGCGGCTTCACCCTGGTCGAAATTCTGGTCGTGATGGTGATCATTGCGATCATCGTCTCGATGACGGTGCTGTCGATGGGAACCACGGGTCGCGACACCCAACTCGATCAGGAAAGCCGACGTATCCAAGCTCTGGTCGACTTGTTGCACGAACGCGCGGTACTCGAAGGCCGCGACTTCGGCATGCGCATCGAGCCAACCGCCTACGAGTTCCTGTATTTCGACACCTTCAGGAATCGTTGGACGACGCTCCAACGCGAGAACGAATTCCGACATCGAGATCTGCCCAAGGGACTGGCCTTCGGTCTCGAACTCGATGCCCACGTCGTCGTCATCAAGCCGGTCGATCGCACACTCTCCGCAGACCAAGCGCCTGCCCCACAGCTCGCCATCGCTGCGAGCGGCGAAGGCACGCCGTTTCGTTTGAGCGTGTTGCGTGCCGCGACCGCAGCGAAAGCGGTCGTGAAAGAGCATAAAGGGAAGCTGCCTCCAACCGCAGA
>CAZZZU010000072.1:0-21363 GCA_964658805.1 uncultured Steroidobacteraceae bacterium | reverse complement strand
GCAGCGCGCCGCGGAATCGAGGACTTCCGCAACGGTGGGACTGGCCATCACGCTGGGCGGCTCCGGCCTGCTGGCCATCCTCATCGGCGCAAGCGCAATCGTTGCGGCCGGGGACTATCGAAAGCGGCAGATTCGGGTCTGGCTGCGTACCGGCCAGATGGGAGTCAGCGAGCGACTGCAGGGCGATCAGCCGCTCGAACAGCTGGGGCCGAAACTGTTGAGCTATATTGCGGAATACCTCAATGCCCAAGTGGGCGCGCTGTACATCGCCGCCGGTGCCAACTTCCGCCGAGTTGCCGGACATGCAATTCCGCTTGCCGCACAACATGACATGCTGCGTCCGGGGGACGGCCTCGTGGGGCAGTCGGCGCGCGACCAACGGGTCGCGGTGATCACGGCGGTGCCTGACCGCTATTTTCCGATCGAGTCCAGTGTCGGGGGAGCCAACGCCAACGAGATCCTGCTCGCGCCAGCGGTGGTGGACGGCGTGACGCAGGCAGTGATCGAACTCGGTTTTTTTGCGCGCACCCGACCTGAACAGCAGGAACTGCTCGAGAACGTGAGCGAGTCAGTCGCCGTGGCGGTGCGTGCCGCCAAGGACCGGCAGCGCCTCGAGGAGTTGTTGCAGGAAACCCAGCAGCAGGCGGAGGAGCTGCAGGCCGGTCAGGAGGAACTGCGGGTCAGCAACGAGGAATTGGAAGAGCAGGGGCGGGCGTTGAAAGAGTCGCAGGCGAACCTGGAAAACCAGCAGGCCGAACTCGAACAGATCAATTCGCAGCTGGAAGAACAGGCGCAGCTCCTCGAACATCAGCGTGACTCGCTCGAGAAGGCGCACGGCGTATTGACAACGCGCAGTGAAGAGCTGCAGAAGGCGAACGAATACAAGAGCGAGTTCCTGGCCAACATGAGCCACGAGCTGCGCACGCCGCTCAATTCGACGCTCATTCTTGCCAAGCTCCTGGCCGACAACAAGGACGGCAACCTGACACCGCAGCAGGTGAAATTCGCACAAACCATCTCCTCGGCGGGCAATGATCTGCTCAGCCTCATCAACGACGTGCTAGACCTGTCGCGCATCGAGGCCGGCAAGATCGATCTGACACCGGAGCGCGTCGTGATCGCGGCGGCGGTGCAGTCGTTGGTCAAGACGTTCCAGCCGGTGGCCGATCAGAGGCAGGTGCGCTTCGCGACGCACCTGGCACCGGGATTGGCGGATGATTTCGAAACCGACCCGCAGCGCCTCGGTCAGATCCTCAAGAATTTGCTGTCGAATGCCTTCAAGTTCACCGAGAAGGGTGAGGTGTCGCTGGAGGTGGCACCGCTCGGCAAAAGCAGCATTGCGTTTGCCGTGCGCGACACCGGGGTGGGCATCGCGGCCCATCAGCAAGAAGTCATCTTCGAGGCTTTTCGGCAGGCCGACGGCAGCATTCATCGCAAGTTCGGCGGTACGGGCCTCGGGTTGTCGATCTCACGCGACCTCGCAGCGCTGCTCGGTGGCACCATCGCGGTCCACAGCGAGGTGGGCAAAGGCAGTGTGTTCACGTTGACGCTGCCGACGAAGTACAGCGCCGAGCACGTCGTCGAGACGCGGCGGCCATTGCCCGCGGCGGCGGATGGCGCACTGCCGGAGCCCACGCCGGCGCCCGAGCGCAGCCCGGTCGAAACGTCTTTGCGGGATCTGCTGGCCGATGACCGCGCCGACCTAGGGGTGGGCGAGCGGGCGATTCTGGTGGTCGAAGACGACGAGGCCTTCGCCATGATCCTGCGCGACCTGGTGCGCGAGATGGGGTTCCAGTGCATCGTCACGAGCACGGCGGAGTCCGGCCTCGCCGCCGCCACCGAGTACCTGCCGCGCGCCATTCTCATGGACGTCAACTTACCCGACCATTCGGGTCTTGGCGTACTGGATCGGCTGAAGCGCAGCGCGGCCACGCGGCACATACCGGTGCACGTCATCTCGGTAGCCGACTACCGGCGCGAGGCGTTGGAACTCGGCGCCGTGGGCTATGCGCTGAAGCCGGCGAAGCGCGAGGAGCTGATCGAGGCGGTGCGACGACTGGAAGCCAAATTCTCGCAGAGCCTGCGTCATGTGTTGATCGTCGAAGACGATGCGCGGCAGCGCGAGAGCATCCGGCAACTCCTGAGCAATGGCGACGTGCAGATCACGGCGGTCGCGAGCGCGAGCGATGCGCTGGTGTATCTGAAGGCCAGCACCTTCGATTGTATGGTCGTGGACTTCAACCTGCCTGATTACAGCGGCTACGACTTGCTGGAAAAAATGGCACAGCAGGAGGACGTGTCATTCCCGCCGGTCATCGTTTATACCGGCCGGACGTTGACGCGCGATGAGGAGGTGCGTCTGCGGCGCTACTCGAAGTCCATCATCATCAAGGACGCCCGGTCGCCGGAACGGCTGCTCGACGAAGTGACCTTGTTCCTGCATCAGGTCGAAGCCAAACTGCCGCCGGAGCGGCAGCAGATGCTGAAGTCAGCGCGTAATCGGGAGGCTGCGTTGGAAGGCCGGCGTGTGCTGGTCGTCGAAGACGACGTACGCAACATCTTTGCGCTGTCGAGCGTGCTCGAACCCAAAGGCGTGGTGGTGCTCATCGCGCGCAACGGCCGCGAGGCACTCGAAGCGCTGGCCCGCAGCACCCCCGGCACCCCCGAAAGCGTCGATCTGGTGCTCATGGACATCATGATGCCGGAAATGGACGGTCTGACCGCCATGCGCGAGATCCGCAAGCAAAGCCAGTTCAAGAGTCTGCCGATCATCGCGCTGACGGCCAAAGCCATGGCGGATGATCACGACAAGTGTCTGGCCGCCGGCGCAAATGACTACATTGCAAAGCCGTTGGATGTGGAGAAGTTGCTCTCGCTGGTGCGCGTATGGATGCCGAAGTAGAAGACGGACAAACCGTCGCCAACCGCCGCTTCGAGATCGAGCTGAAACTGCTGATCGAGGCGGTGTTTCAGATGTACCACTATGATTTCCGTGCGTACGCGCCGGCTTCGCTGCGGCGGCGTCTGAAGCTCGCCTTGACGCGCTTCGATTGCCGCAGCCTGTCCCAACTGCAGGACAAGGTATTGCATGAACCCGCGGTATTCCCGGCACTGCTCGATTACCTGACCGTACAGGTGAGCGAGATGTTCCGCGATCCGAGCTATTTCCGAGCGTTGCGGGAGAGTGTCATACCGCTGCTGCGCACCTATCCGTCGCTGAAGGTATGGGTGGCCGGTTGCAGCGCCGGCGAGGAAGCGTATTCGCTCGCCATTTTGCTGCGCGAGGAGGGCTTGCTGCAGAAGACGCTGATTTATGCGACCGACATCAACCCGCATACCCTGCAGGCTGCGGCCGCCGGTATATTCGATCAGGAACGAATACCGTTGTTCACCGCCAACTACAATAAATCCGGTGCGAAATCATCATTGTCCGACTACTATACCGCCGCATATGGCCGCGTCGTTTTCGACAAATCGCTGAAAGACAACATCGTCTTTTCGGATCACAGTCTGGCCACCGACAGCGTCTTCGCGGAAGTGCACCTCGTTTCGTGCCGTAACGTTTTGATCTATTTCAATCGGAAATTGCAAGACCGTGCCCTGGGGCTGTTTCGCGATGCGTTGTGCCGACAGGGATTTCTCGGCCTGGGTGCCAAGGAGTCCGTGCGCTTCTCCGATCAGGCGGGCGCGTTCGTCGATTTCAACCGTGACGAGCGCATCTACCAGAAGCGGTTGGGCGCGTGATCTTGCGCGAGCGCATCGATGCCATCGTCATCGGCGCCTCGGCCGGCGGCATCAACGTCTTGTCGACATTGCTGCCGGCGCTGCCGGCCTCGTTGCACGCGCCGGTCTTCATCGTGCTGCATCTGCCCCGTGACCGCCAGAGCGTGCTCGCCGAAATCTTTGCACGCAAGTGCGCCCTGCCGGTGCAGGAGGCCGAGGACAAGCAAAGTATTGCGCCTGGCACGATTTATTTCGCGCCGAACAACTACCATCTGTTGATCGATGACGGGCCCCAGCTGTCGCTGTCCGCGGATGAGCCCGTGCACCACTCGCGTCCTTCCATCGACGTGCTGTTCGTATCGGCAGCGGAGTATTACGGCAGCCGCTTACTCGGTATCATCCTGACGGGTGCGAACGCAGACGGTGCTCAAGGGTTGGCGATGATCCACGATGTCGGCGGTCTCACTATTGTGCAGAAGCCCGAAACAGCGAGCTCGCGTTACATGGTCGAGGCGGCGCTGAGTCTGCGTCCTGCCGATTGGGTTCTGGCGCCAGCGGAGATTGCCGAGATGTTGCGCTTTTGAACATGGAGACACTCAAGCCATCGGTGGTGAAATGCCTGCTGGTCGACGACCTTGCAGAGAATCTGCTGGCGTTGTCTGCCTTGCTGACGCGCGCCGACGTCGAGTTGCTGCAAGCCCGTTCGGGCGCCGAGGCACTCGAGCTGTTACTGGTGCACGACGTTGCGCTCGTTTTGCTCGACGTGCAGATGCCCGACATGGATGGCTTCGAATTGGCGGAGCTGTTGCGCGGCAGTGAGCGCACCCGTCACGTGCCGCTCATTTTCGTGACGGCCGGCGTGCATGAGCAGCAGCGGGTGTTCAAAGGCTACGATCTCGGCGCGGTCGACTTCATCTACAAGCCGATCGAAGCGCACATCCTGCGCAATAAAGCCGAAGTGTTCTTCCAGCTTTACCGGCAGCGCCAGCAGCTGGCTCTGGAATTGAACGAGCGCACGGAGACGCTGCGGCACAACGAGCTGTTTTCCGCGCTGCTCGCGCACGATTTGCGCAGTCCGCTCAGCGCCATTTTGGGGTCGGCGCAACTGATCCAGCGGCGCAGCAGCGATAAATTCGCGTTGGACATGGCGGGGCGCATTGCCTCGAGCGGCACCCGCATGGCGCGCCTCATCGAGGACATGCTCGACCTGGCGCGCGCCCGTGTGGGCGGTGGCATTTTGGTGAAGCGCGAGCCAGGGGATATGGCGGTGCTGGTCGAGCGCGTGGTACGCGAACAGCAAGCGGCTGCCTCGACTCGCAGCATCGAAATGGGCTGTGTCGGAGACTGCTTCGGACGCTGGGATGCGGAGCGCATTGCGCAGGTGGCTGCCAACCTCATCGGCAATGCACTCAAGCACGGTGACTCAGATGGCGCGGTCAACGTGGAGCTTGACGGCTCGAATCACGATGTCGTGCTGCTGACGGTGAGAAACGGCGGCACCATTCCGCCTGAACTTCAGGGTCATTTGTTCGATCCGTTCCGTGGCAACCGCCAGTCCGGTCGCAGCGAGGGTCTGGGCCTGGGCCTGTATATCGTTGCGCAGATCGTGGCGGCGCACGAGGGCACCATCGTCGTCGAAACCGGCCTGAAGGGTCAGACCTCTTTCATGGTACGACTGCCCCGAACCGCAATCAGGGGCTGACGAGTTCGGCGAGCAGGTCATCGATGCGCGGTGCCTCGAAGGGCTTGATGATGAAACGCACGCGCGGACCCAGCGTACGCAGCTGGAAATCCAGGTCGTAGCCGGTCGCGACGATCACCGGCAGCGTGGGCGTACGTGCGAGCAGCGCCCGCGCCAGGTCCAGGCCGGACATCTCCGGGAGGCTGACGTCCGTGATGACGGCGTCGAAAGGCTGCTGCTGGAATGCCGCCAGCGCCTGCTCGGCCGTTGATACTGCAACGATTTCCCGGTCATCCCGCGTCAGGAGCTCGAGCGTGACCTCGCGTACGAGATCGTTATCTTCGCAATACAAAATGCGGATTATCGGCAAGTCCATGGACTCGATTATCGGTCATTTCCTACAGCCCGTGCGCATCATTGCGCGTTACTCATGCCGCGCCCGCCGGGCCATCATCGGCGCGCCGGAGCGCCCGCCGGCTCAATTTTTTAAAAATGCGTAGCGAAGACCTCATTGTTGCGACACCTGACGGGCTCTACTGTCCGCCGGGAAATTTTCATATCGATCCCTGGCGGCCCGTGGAACGCGCCGTCATCACGCACGCGCACGGTGATCACCTGCGCGGCGGCAGCGCGCACTATTTCGTTTCTGAAACGGGCGCCGGCGTCGCGCGTCGGCGTCTGCCGCTCGACGCAGTGCTGTCCACCAAAACTTACCGCGAGCGCTTCACGCTCGGGGGCGTCGAGGTCACGTTGTATCCGGCCGGCCATATCCTCGGTTCATCGCAGGTGCGCGTCGAGTACGGCGGACAGGTGTGGGTCCTGTCAGGGGACTACAAACGCGATCCTGATCCGACGTGCGAACCCTTCGAACCGGTGCCTTGCGATGTGTTCATCAGCGAGGCGACTTTCGCCTTGCCGGCTTATCGCTGGCCGCCGACACCTTGGGTAGCCCGCGAGATATACGATTGGTGGCAGGCCAATCGGCGCCGTGGCGCGGCCAGCGTGCTGTTCGCCTATGCCTTGGGCAAAGCGCAGCGCGTGCTGGCCGAATTGCTGGCTTACACGCAGGAGCCCGTTTATCTCCACGGTGCCGTGGCCAATCTGACCGAAGTTTATCGCGCCCAAGGCATCGCCATGGTGCCGACCCTGCCGGTCGTGTCGGTGAGTCCTGCCACCTACGCGGGGGCGTTGATCCTCGCGCCGCCGAGCGCCGCCGGCTCTACCTGGATGCGGCGCTTTGGCGACGCGAGCACGGGATTCTGTTCCGGCTGGATGCGCGTCCGGGGCGATCGCCGGCGGCGCGGTTATGACCGCGGCTTCGTGCTCTCCGATCACGCCGACTGGCCATCGCTGTTGCGGACCTTCGAGGAGACCGGCGCCCGGCATATCGCATTGACGCACGGCCACAGCGAGACGATGACGCGTTATTTGCGTGAACGCGGCATCGACGCCAAGACGCTGCGTACCGAATACGGTGCGGAAGAATAATGCGGCGGTTTGCGGCGCTGTTCGAAGCGCTCGATACCACCACCTCGACACTCGCAAAGATCGACGCCATGGTCGATTATTTTCGTGCCGCGTCGGCGCAAGACGCGGCCTGGGCGATGTACGTGCTGATGGGGCGGCGGTTGAAGCGCAGCGTCGGACCTGCGCTGTTGCGCAGCTGGCTGATCGAGGAAGCGCAACTGCCTGAGTGGTTGGTCGAAGAAACCTACGGCTCGATTGGTGATCTGGCGGAGACGATCGCGCTGCTGGTCGCGCCCGAGCAAGCCGCGGCGACGCCGGACATGGATCTCTCCCTGACCGAGTGGTTCGACCGGTACATCTTGCCGATGGCAAAACTCGAGGATGCCGAAAAACGCCGGCTGATAGTCGGCTGGTGGCACGCACTCACCTATCGCGAATGCTTTCTGGTCAACAAACTCCTGACGGGGGCGCTGCGGGTGGGCGTGTCACGCTCGTTGGTGACCCGCGCACTGGCACAGGTGTTCGATACCCCGCGCATGCACATCGAGCGGGCGGTGATGGGGGAATGGCAGCCGACCGCGGTCTTCTGGGAATCGCTCGCGCGTGCCGAAGAGCAGATCCATGCCAGCCATCCGTATCCTTTTTACCTGGCCTCGCCGCTGGAGAGCGGTGTGGCGGCGCTCGGCGCACGTGAGGAATGGCTGGCGGAATGGAAGTGGGACGGTATACGCGGGCAGATCGTGCGTCGCGAGGGGCAGTGTGCCATCTGGTCGCGTGGCGAGGACCTGATCGCGGAGCGCTTTCCGGAAATCGTCTCCGCTGCCAGCCTGCTGCCGGACGGAACGGTGGTGGATGGTGAGGTTCTGGCATGGCTCGACGGCGAAGTGCAGCCGTTCGCACGGCTGCAGCAGCGTATCGGCAGGCTGAAACTCACCGCCAAAATACTCAAGGACATCCCGGCGCGCTTCGTCGCGTACGACCTGCTCGAGTACGCCGGGCAGGATCTGCGGACGTTGCCGCTACGAGAGCGGCGTGCGCGCCTGGAGCAAGTGGTGCTGAGCGTGGAAGGCAGCACCATCGGACTGTCGCCCGCGCTCGATGCAACTTCCTGGGAAGCGCTGGCGGTGGCGCGTGATGAGGCGCGTGCACGCGGCGTCGAAGGCCTGATGCTGAAACATCTGGACTCGGCCTATGGCGTGGGCAGGCAGCGGGGCGCCTGGTGGAAGTGGAAGGTCAACCCGTTTCTGTTCGACGGCGTACTGCTGTATGCCGCGCCGGGACACGGGCGTCGCTCGAATTTGTATACCGATTACACATTTGCGGTCTGGAACGGCGATGCCTTGGTGCCAGTGGCCAAGGCTTATTCCGGTCTGACCGAGAAGGAGATAGCTGAACTCGACCGCTGGATCCGCACGCATACGAAAGAAAAATTCGGAATCGTGCGCAGCGTCGAACCGGTGCATGTCTTCGAACTCGCGTACGAGGGAATTGCCCGGTCGACGCGCCACAAGTCCGGCATCGCGCTGCGTTTCCCACGCATCCATCGCTGGCGCCGCGACAAGGTGTCGAGCGAAGCGGATACCTTGAGCGACCTCGAGAAGGTGCTCGCGCAGGTTTCTTCAGCCTGAAAACTTGAGCGCGACCAACTGGTCGTACAGGGTCGTGTTGGGTGCGGCGGCACAGCCGCCGAGCAGCGCGGTCTCGAATTTATGCAGAGAGTCGCCGTCGAAGACGCGACCGCCGGCCTTGGCGACGGCGAAGCCGAACAGCCACATCATGATGGTGTCGGCACTTTCGCCATCCGATTTGGCCATATCGGTGTGACGCGCCACGAAGGTCGCGCAGGTGAGTGAACTCAGGTCCATGGGATTGCGATTCGCGGGCTTCACCGCGACGAGCGCCTCCACCAATACCTGATTCGGATTGCCTTTGCACTGCGCGTCCAGACCGAAGCCGAACGAACTCAAGGCGTCGCCATACATGATGTGGTCGCCGGACTTGCCAATGGCATAGCCGAACAGCCACATGACGGTGTTGATGGAGTCGGTGCTCTGGTTGGCACCGGCATTGGGCAGTATTTCGTTTTCGTACTTGGCGCAGGTGGTGGCCGCGAGATTGACGGGCGCCGCCTGTCCGACCCTGGGCAAGCAACACAGCGCCAGACAGAGCGCAACCAGATATTTCATCATCACCTCAGGATACCGTTGACCAGATCAGCGAAGCGCGCTGATCTTACCCAAGAACGCGCCGCCTCGATATCCGGTGCAAAGTAGCGGTCAACATCGTAGTGCGGCACGTCGTGGCGGATGGCGGCGTGCACCGATTCGAGCGCCGGCGATGAGCGCGAGGGCCGATGAAAGTCGATACCTTGTGCGGCCGCCAGCAATTCGATGCCGATGACCGCCGCCGCATTGTCGGCCATGCGGGTGAGTCGACGCGCAGCGTGCGTCGCCATGCTGACATGGTCTTCCTGATTGGCCGAGGTTGGAATCGAATCGACGCTTGCGGGTGTCGCCAGCGTTTTATTCTCTGCCACCAAAGCGGCGGCCGTGACTTGGGCGATCATGAAGCCTGAATTGAGGCCGCTATTGGCCACCAGGAATGCGGGCAGGCCGCTCATCTTCGGATCGATGAGTACGGCGAGTCGCCGCTCGGACAGGCCGCCAATCTCGGCGATGGCGAGCGCGAGCGTATCAGCCGCGAAGGCCACCGGTTCGGCATGAAAATTTCCCCCCGAGAGCACGTCGTCGGCACCGACGAACAGCAAGGGATTATCGGTCACGGCATTGGCTTCGATCGCGAGCGTCGCACTGACGTTGCGCAGCAGATCGAGACAGGCGCCCATGACCTGCGGTTGGCAGCGATAGGAGTAAGGATCCTGCACGCGGGTACAGTCGAGATGCGAGGCCCGAATGTCGCTGCCGGTCAGGAGGTTGCGGTACTCGCGCGCCACCGCGATCTGACCCGGCTGGCCGCGCACGGCGTGGATGCGCGCGTCGAACGGCGCATCGCTCCCCTTGAGCGCATCCACTGACATAGCCCCGGCAACCACCGCGGCTGCAAATAAATTCTCCGCCGCGAAGAGTCCGGCCAGCGCGAGGGCAGTGGAGACTTGCGTGCCATTGATCAACGCCAGCCCTTCTTTGGCGCGCAACGTGATGGGTTCCAGCCCTGCGCCCTGCAGGGCCTCGAGCGCCGGCATGACGACGCCGCGCACGCGCACGCGCCCAAGCCCCAGCAAGGCGATGCTCAGGTGGGCCAAGGGCGCGAGGTCGCCCGACGCGCCGACCGAGCCTTGCGCAGGGATGACGGGATAGATTTCGTGCTCGAGCAGCGCCTGCAGCAAGTTCAGCAATTCGAGCGACACGCCGGAGTGGCCGCGGCCGAGCGCATTGATTTTGAGCGTGAGGATCAGGCGCACCACCCCGTCTTCGAGCGGCTCGCCGACGCCTGCCGCGTGCGACAACAGCAAATTGCGTTGCAGCTGTTCCAATTGATCATTGGCGATGCGCGTATGCGCAAGGAGACCGAAGCCGGTGTTGATGCCGTAGGCTGCATGGCCGGTCGCGACGATATTTTCGACGAGACGACTGGCGTCACTCACGCGCGCGTAATCCGCTTGGGCCAAGCGCAGCGTGGTCGGCTGCCGGTACAGCGTGCGCAGCGATGCCAACGTCAGCGTGCCGGCCTCGAACGTCAGCGTATCCATGCGCTCAGCGCCCGATCATCGGCAGGTGCAGCTTCTGCTCACGGGCACACGTGATGGCGTCGGTATAGCCGGCGTCGGCGTGCCGCATGACACCGGTAGCGGGGTCGTTCCACAGCACCCGTGCGATTCGTTTGCCAGCCGCCTCGCTGCCGTCGCACACGATCACCACGCCCGCGTGCTGCGAGAAGCCCATGCCGACGCCACCGCCGTGGTGGATGGAGACCCAGGTGGCGCCGCTCGCGGTGTTGAGCAAGGCATTCAGCAGGGGCCAATCGGATACGGCATCGGAGCCGTCCTGCATGGCTTCGGTTTCGCGGTTGGGACTCGCCACCGAGCCCGAGTCGAGGTGATCGCGACCGATCACGATCGGCGCCTTGAGTTCGCCGCGCTTCACCATGTCGTTGAAAGCAAGACCGAGCCGATGCCGCTGACCGAGTCCCACCCAGCAGATGCGCGCCGGCAGGCCCTGAAAATGAATGCGCGAGTGCGCCATGTCGAGCCAATGATGCAGATGCGGATCGTCAGGAATGAGTTCTTTGACCTTGGCGTCGGTTTTGTAAATGTCCTCGGGGTCACCCGAGAGCGCAACCCAACGAAACGGCCCGATGCCGCGGCAGAACAGCGGCCGGATGTACTCGGGCACGAAGCCCGGCACGTCGAACGCGTGTTTTTCGCCGGCGTCGAAGGCGACCTGGCGCAGGTTGTTGCCATAGTCGAATACCGGCAGCCCCATGCGCTTGAATGCCAGCAGGCACTCGACGTGCGCGCGCATCGAAACAGTGGCCGCGGCCGCGGTGCCGACGGGGTCGCTGACGCGCCGTTCGTCCCATTGTGCGATCGACCAGCCCTGCGGCAGGTAGCCGTTGACCGGGTCATGCGCCGAGGTCTGATCGGTGACCGCGTCGGGTTTGATGCCGCGCTTCAGCAGCTCCTGCAGGACATCGACCGCGTTGCCGAGCAACGCGACGGAGATGGGCTTGCCTTGCTTCGCAGCCGCGTCGAGCAGCGCGAGCGCCGCATCGAGATTCTGCGCCTGTGCATCGACGTAGCCCGTTTCCAGCCGCTTGGCGATCCGGCTCGGACGGCATTCCACCGCCAGCATGCTGGCGCCTGCCATCGTGGCGGCCAGCGGCTGCGCGCCGCCCATCCCACCCAAGCCTGCGGTGAAAATCCATTTGCCTGCAAGATTACCGCCGAAGTGCTTGCGGCCCATTTCGACGAACGTCTCGTACGTGCCTTGCACGATGCCCTGGCTGCCAATGTAGATCCACGAACCCGCCGTCATCTGCCCATACATCGCCAGACCCTTGCGGTCGAGTTCGTGGAAGTGTTCCCACGTAGCCCAGTGCGGCACCAGGTTCGAATTGGCGATGAGCACACGCGGCGCATCCGCATGAGTTTGAAACACGCCCACCGGCTTGCCCGACTGGACCAGCAGGGTCTCCTCCTCGGTCAGCGCCTTCAAGGTCTCGACGATGCGGTCGTAGCTATTCCAATCGCGCGCAGCACGGCCGATGCCGCCATACACCACGAGCTCGGCAGGATTCTCGGCCACCTCAGGATCCAGATTGTTCATCAACATCCGCAAGGGCGCCTCGGTCATCCAGGAACGCGCACTCAACGTCGTGCCGCGCGCAGCGCGAATCAGGCGGGGAACTTTGGACGATGTCATAGCACTCCTCAAGGACGAAACCGTCCGGCAAGTTCGTAGCGGGAACCGGGATAATACAGTCGTGCCACCGAAGCAATCCGCCCAGCGGTCCAGGTGCGCCGCATGACCACCAGGCACGGTTCGTCGCGCTTCATCTGCAGGAGTTTGCGCGTGCGCTCGTCGGGCATCGCGGCGCGCAGCAGATGCTCTGCCTCCTGCAGCGGCGCAACCTGGATCAGGTAGTCGTGTGGCGTGACGCGCGCGAAATCGACGGTCATGTAGTCAGGGGCGAGCTGCGGCAGCACATAGCGGTGCTCGAGCTGGATCGGCTTTTCGTTCTCGTAGTGTACGAGCAGTGATGAATACAACTCGGTACGCGCAGCGACACCAAAATCGTCTGCCAGCGATCCCACCGCGCGGACGTGCTCCCGCGCCACGATTTCAGCGCGATGCACGTGGCCACGTTCGCGTATCTCGACGTCGATACCGCGGATTTCCAGCGGATGTGCATGCGCCGTGCGCTCGGCCACGAAACTGCCGACGCCTGCGATGCGCACCAGCACGCCTTCATCTTGCAGTTCCTTGAGCGCCCGGTTGGCGGTCATGCGCGACACACCGAAGGATTTCACCAGCTCGTTTTCCGACGGGATGCGCGCTGCAGCAGTCCATTTGCCGGAGCCAATGTTGTCCAAGATGTGGCGCTTGACCTTGAGGTAGAGCGGCTGCGCGACAGCTGCTGCAGATGCTGGGATGGACATGGAGTAGAAGCCTATCTTGTATAGACAGGTATGGTCAACTTTGGTGTCAGCAGAGACTCTTCAGCAGGGCATAGAACCGGTCGCACAGGCCTGCCTCTGCTGCGTGGCCGCCGTCTCGAATACACCATCGCCCGGCCACCATGACATCGTGAATCGCTGCTTGCCCGCCGGCGAACAAGAGATGGTCGAGCGCGGCGTCGGTGCTGGCTCCTGCCATGGACGGGTGCTGGGGGTCGAGCACCAGCCAATCGGCGCGTCGGCCGACTTCGATGCTGCCGACGGGCTGCCCAATGGCGCGCGCGCCTGCGGCAGCGGCATCGGCCCAGAGGCGAGTACCAACATGCACCTGAGCGGTGCTCGCGAGCACGCCGCGACGTCGGTTCAACAGACGCTGTTGATATTCGAGCCAGCGCAGCTCTTCGCATGGGCTCACGGTGGACTGCGAGTCCGATCCGACGCAAAGCGCGCCGCCTGCTTCGAGGTAGCGGGTCGTGTCGAAGAAGCCATCGCCCAGGTTGGCTTCGGTGGTGACGGAGACACAGACACTTGCACCGCTGCGGGCGATGCCCTGGAGTTCGGCAGGCGTCGCGTGTGTCGCGTGGACCAGGCACCAGCGCGCATCGAGCAGGCCGCTGTCGAGCAACAGCTCGACGGGACGCATCCCGGTCGCGGCGATGCAGTCATCGACTTCGAGCAGTTGTTCGGAGACGTGAATGTGTATCGGCATACCCGCATCGATGCGGTGGACGGCCGCGGCAACGTCCAGGAGCGTGGCCAGGGGCACGGCGCGTAAACTGTGAAAGGCGACACCCAGGTGGGAGGCACCGGCGCTATCGTTGCCGTCAAGGGCTCGCGCATAGGTCTCGAGGCTGCGCAGGAATTCGTCGGTGCTCATGGCGAAGCGCGCCTGTTCTGGTTTAAGCGCTGCGCCGGCGAAGTTGCTGGTTTGATAAAGCGTCGGCAACAGGGTCAAACCTATGCCGGAGGTGGCGGCGGCGCGGCTGACCGCTGCCCAGAGTTCGTTGTCGTCGGCGTAGCCGGCGCCGCTACGCTGCCGATGCAGGTAGTGAAACTCGGCCACGGACGTGTAGCCGGCTTGCAGCATTTCGATGAACAGCTGCGTGGCGATGGTCTCGAGTTCTTCGGGCTCGATGCGATTGGCGAGCGCGTACATGGCCTGGCGCCAGGTCCAGAAGCTGTCGTGCGCGGACGTCCGGTATTCGGCGTTACCGGCCATCGCGCGTTGAAAGGCGTGGCTGTGGCCGTTGGGCATGCCGGGCACCACGATGCCATCGATCAGTTCGGCGTCGCCGATCGCGGCCTCGCCGAGCGCCGTGATCATGCCTGCGTCCGATACTGAGACGTGCACGTCATGCGCCCAACCCGTGCCGAGGTAGGCAGTCCGCAAACGATATTTGCTCATCATGCGTATCATAAGGGCTGTGCAAGCGCCGTCGAACAACGAGTGGGATCACGTCTGGATCGGTGGGCACCTCGCCACGATGGCGCCCGGCGCCGAATCCTATGGCGAACGGCGCGATGCGGCGCTGGCGACTCAGGGCGATCGCATTGCCTGGATTGGTCCGGCGCAGGAAGCGGCGCAGCGCGCGGCGGCGCAGGGTCTTACGCCGCACGACGCCACGGGTCTGTGGATGACGCCGGGTCTGGTCGACTGCCACACGCATCTGATCTACGGCGGCAGCCGCATCGCCGAATTCGAGCAACGCCTCTGCGGCGTTTCCTACGAAGAGATTGCGCGCGCCGGCGGGGGCATCCAGGCCACCGTCAAGGCGACGCGCGCCGCCAGTGCATCGCAGCTGCACGAGGCTGCATTGCGGCGCCTGCGCCGGCTGCTCGAGGAAGGGGTCACCACGATCGAAATCAAATCGGGCTACGGCCTGGAACTCGAGACGGAGCGGCGCCTGCTCGAGGTGGCGCGAGCTTTGGGACGCGAGTTGCCCGTCACCGTGCGCACGACCTTCCTCGGACTGCATGCCTTGCCGCCGGAGGCGGCTGCAGACCGGCAGTCGTTCGTCGATCAGGTCTGCGATGAGTGGCTCGGTGCGCTGCATGCGGCAGGCCTCGTGGACGCGGTGGATGCGTTCTGCGAGAACATCGCGTTCACGGTGGCGGAGACTGCGCAGCTCTTGCGTGCTGCGCGGCGGCTCAAATTGGGCGCGCATGTGCATGCGGGCCAGTTGAGCGACATGGGCGCCGTGTCGTTGGCCGCCGAGTACCACGCCTGGTCGGCGGATCATCTCGAGTATATGGGTCGCGATGCCGCGTTGGCGCTCGCGCGCGCGAAGACGGTGGCGGTGTTGCTGCCCACCGCGTTCTTCACCTTGCGGCAAGAAACACCGCCGCCGGTCGCGCTGTTGCGTGAGGCGGGTGTGGCGATGGCGGTCGCGACGGACTCAAATCCGGGCACGTCGCCCTGCACGTCGTTGCTGGCGGCTTGCAACATGGCGTGCACGCTGTTCCGTCTGACGCCCGCAGAGGCGCTCTGCGGGGTCACCCGCCACGCTGCGCAGGCGCTTGGCATGCAGGATGACATCGGTAGCCTGGAGGTGGGCAAACGCGCAGACCTGGCGCTGTGGCGTATCGAGCGGCCCGCGGAGCTGTGCTATGCCATCGGTGCCAATCCTTGCGCGGGGGTGGTGTACGGCGGCGAGCCACGCCGTCTGCGTGATTAGGGTGCGGCTGACGACCGCTCTGCTGCTCGTTGCCGTTGCGGGTGTCGGGCGCGGCGCGGAGGTGCCGGCGGTCGCCGACGTCGTCGTGACCGGCGAGCGGGCCGGGCCCAGCATGTGGCACGTACACCGGGGGGATGCCGACCTCTGGATTTTGGGGAGCCTGTCGCCGCTGCCGCGGGACATCACCTGGCGGTCAAGGGAGGTCGAGCGGGTTATGCAACACGCCAAGGATGTGCTGGTACAGGAACCGTTCGACATTGGCATACCGAGCGTCGTCTGGACGTTTCTGACCAAGCGCGATCTGATTTTCGTGCGCGGCGGCAAGCGTTTGCGGGATGTGATGCAGCCGGACCTCTACGCGCGCTTTGCCCGGCAGCGCGCTGCGGTGACCGATGACGCCGGCAAATGGGAGCGCTATCGGCCGATCATTGCGGCAGCGTTCGTGCAGCGCGAGGCATTTCACCGCGTCAATCTGTCGCTGCGGCTGGATCTGGGTGCGGCGGTTCGCAAGCTGGCCAAGGACCGCGGCGTGCACGTGACGGAAATCAAGACGGCCCGCTTCGGCGATATGCTGGAGGCGCTCAAGACGCTGCCGGCGTCGGCCGAAGAAACCTGCGTAAACGCATCGCTGACGACGATGGAGAGCGGCCTGCCGCGGCTGATCGCGCGCGCGCGTGCCTGGGCGGATGGCGACATCGAGCAACTGGCGCAACTGGAAGAGCCTGCGGCCGTCAACGCCTGCCGCGAGGCCCTGGATGACAGCGCAGGGGCGGTGCGGTTGGTCGGGAGAATGCGTCAAATGTGGTTGCAGGCCCTGCAGGAGCGCTTGCAGAGCGGGGGTACGACCCTTGCAGTGGTGAATCTGGATCTCGTTTTGCAGAAGCAGGGAGGGCTGCTGGACGCGTTGCGTGAACGCGGCTACGAGGTGGACGCGCCTTGACACTGGGGCGACCGATTCCTACAATCGCCGGCCTTTGTCTCCGGGCATAGGCGTATTACGCAGCAAGCCCGCATTTTAAGGATTTGACTCATTTGGTCCGCTCCGAAACAGGACGCGGCCCCTAAAGGTATTTATGGCGACGACGACCCAACTCATCCGCACTGGCCGCAACGAACCCGCATACAAATCCAAGGTTCCGGCGCTGGCCGCTTCCCCGCAAAAGCGCGGCGTGTGCACTCGCGTGTACACCACCACGCCGAAAAAGCCGAATTCGGCCCTGCGCAAGGTGTGCCGCGTGCGCCTGACCAATGGCTACGAAGTGTCGAGCTACATCGGCGGCGAAGGCCACAATCTGCAGGAACACTCGGTGGTTTTGATTCGCGGTGGCCGCGTCAAGGATTTGCCGGGCGTCCGTTATCACACGGTTCGCGGCGCGCTCGACTGTGCAGGCGTGAGCGATCGTCGGCAGAGTCGTTCCAAGTACGGCGCCAAGCGCCCCAAGAAGTAAGGTTTCCTCATGTCCCGTAGAGCAGCAGCCCCCCACCGCACCATTCTTCCGGACCCCAAGTTCGGCAACGACATGCTGGCCAAATTCATCAACATGGTGATGGAACGTGGCAAGAAGTCCGCGGCCGAAAAGATCGTCTACGGCGCCATCGACCGCATCGGCACCAAGATGAGCCGGGCGGGCGGCGAGGCGATTGCTGTGTTGCAGCAGGCGCTCGACAATGTCAAACCGGTGGTCGAAGTGAAGTCGCGCCGGGTGGGCGGTGCCACCTACCAGGTGCCGGTCGAGGTGCGTCCCAATCGCCGCCAGACCCTGGCGATGCGCTGGGTCATCGAAGCGGCGACCGCGCGCAGCGAGAAATCGATGTCGGATCGTATTGCGGCGGAACTGATGGAAGCCGCGGAGAACCGCGGTGCTGCCGTGCGCAAGCGCGAGGATACGCATCGCATGGCCGACGCCAACCGGGCCTTCGCCCACTACCGCTGGTAAGCCGGCGGCGGACCGCAACGCGGTCCTGGCCCGACTGGTTTAACGCGGGTTTGGCCCAATATCGGAGTACTCAAGGCGGCCCTGGTGGCCGCCTTACTTTACTGAGGACGAGGACAAACTTTTGGCACGCACGACGCCCATTGAGCGCTACCGCAACATCGGTATCTCCGCTCACATCGACGCGGGTAAAACAACCGCGACGGAGCGTATTTTGTTCTATACCGGCGTGTCCCATAAGATCGGTGAAGTGCACGACGGCGCGGCCGTGATGGACTACATGGAGCAGGAACAGGAGCGCGGCATCACGATCACCGCGGCTGCCACGACCTGCTTCTGGAAAGGCATGGACAAGAGCTTTCCGGAACACCGCATCAACATCATCGATACGCCGGGTCACGTCGACTTCACCATCGAGGTCGAGCGTTCCCTGCGCGTGCTCGATTCTGCCGTGGCCGTGTATTGCGCGGTGTCGGGCGTACAGCCGCAATCGGAGACGGTTTGGCGGCAGATGAACAAGTACCACGTGCCGCGCGTCGCCTTCGTCAACAAGATGGATCGTTCGGGCGCCAATTTCCTGCGGTGCGTCGAGCAGATTCGCTCGCGCCTGCGCGGTAATCCGGTACCCATCCAGCTGCCGATCGGCGCGGAAGAGGGCTTCGTCGGCGTGGTCGACCTCGTAAAGATGAAATCCATTTTCTGGGACGACGCGACGCAGGGCATGAAATTCGAGTACCGCGAGATTCCGCAGGAGATGCAGGCGGAGTGCGAGACGTGGCGCGCGAAAATGATCGAGGCCGCGGCGGAGGGCGAAGAGAGCCTGCTCGACAAGTATCTGGAGAGCGGCGACCTCTCGGACGAGGAGATCAAGCGGGGTTTGCGCGCGCGCGCGCTCAGGAACGAGATCTGCCTGGTCACGTGTGGGTCGGCGTTCAAGAACAAGGGCGTGCAGGCGGTGCTGGATGCCATCGTCGAGTACATGCCGTCGCCCGCGGACGTGCCGCCCGTGACCGGTCATACGGACTCGGGCGATGTGCTGACGCGCCGCGCGGACGACAAGGAGCCTTTTGCCGCGCTGGCGTTCAAGATCCTGAACGATCCATTCGTCGGTAATCTCACGTTTTTCCGCGTGTACTCAGGCACTCTGAATTCGGGTGATGCGCTGTATGTGCCGAACCGGCACAAGACCGAACGCATCGGGCGGTTGTTGCAAATGCATGCCAGTGAGCGGTCCGAGATCAAGGAAGTGCGCGCCGGTGATATTGCGGCGGCGGTCGGACTCAAGGATGTCACGACGGGCGAAACGCTGTGTGACGTGGACAAGCCGATCATCCTCGAAAAGATGGAATTTCCGGAGCCGGTGATCTCGGTTGCAGTGGAGCCGAAGACCAAGGTCGATCAGGACAAGATGGGCATGGCGTTGCAACGGCTGGCCAAGGAAGACCCTTCTTTTCGCGTGCACACCGACGCTGAGTCGGGCCAGACCATCATCGAGGGCATGGGCGAACTGCACCTCGAGATCATCGTCGACCGGATGAAGCGCGAGTTCAAGGTGGATGCGAACGTGGGCAAGCCGCAGGTGGCATACCGCGAAACCTTGCGCGGCACGGTCGAGTCCGAAGGCAAGTTCGTACGCCAGTCGGGCGGCCGTGGCCAGTACGGTCACATTTGGCTGAAGCTCGAGCCGCTCGAGCAGGGCAAGGGCTACGAATTCGTCAATGCGATCGTCGGGGGCGCGGTGCCGAAAGAATTCATTCCTGCGGTGGACAAGGGTATTCGCGACGCCGTGCAAACCGGCGTGATAGCGGGCTATCCCATCGTCGACATCCGGGTCACGGCTTTCGATGGCTCGTATCACGATGTGGACTCGAACGAGATGGCGTTCAAGATCGCCGGCTCGATGGGTTTTCGCGAAGGTTTCCGCAAAGCGCAGCCGGTGCTACTCGAACCCATCATGAAGGTCGAGGTGGTAACGCCAGAAGATTATTTTGGCGACATCGTCGGCGACTTGAATCGCCGCCGTGGCCAAATCATCGGCATGGAGGAATCGCCCTCCGGGAAAGTCGTGACGGCGGAAGTGCCATTGGCGGAGATGTTTCAGTATTCGACCTCGATGCGCTCGATGAGCCAGGGCCGCGCGAACTACACCATGGAGTTCGCGAAGTACCAGGAAGTGCCGGGCAACGTCGCGAACGTCATGTTGAAGAACGAGTGATCGGTTTTTAAACGTCTACATTTTTTTAAGAGGTACTTGCCGTGTCGAAGGGGAAGTTTGAGCGAACGAAGCCGCACGTGAACGTGGGCACGATTGGGCATGTGGACCACGGCAAGACGACGTTGACGGCGGCCTTGACGAAGGTGATGGCGGAGAAGCACGGCGGGGAGTTCAAGGCCTACGACCAGATTGACAAGGCGCCGGAAGAGCGCGCCCGCGGCATCACGATTGCGACCGCGCACGTCGAGTACCAGTCGGACGCGCGCCACTACGCGCACGTTGATTGCCCGGGGCATGCGGACTACGTGAAGAACATGATCACGGGTGCGGCGCAGATGGACGGGGCGATTTTGGTATGTTCGGCGGCGGACGGACCGATGCCGCAGACGCGGGAGCACATTTTGTTGGCGCGCCAGGTGGGGGTGCCGTACATCGTGGTGTTTTTGAACAAGGCGGACATGGTGGACGATGCGGAGCTTTTGGAGCTGGTGGAGCTCGAGGTGCGCGATTTGCTGACGTTGTACAAGTTTCCTGGCGACGACACGCCGATTGTGACGGGGTCGGCGCTGAAGGCGTTGGAGGGGGATGCCTCGGACATTGGGGTACCTGCGGTATTGAAGCTGGTGAAGGCGTTGGATGATTACATTCCGGTGCCGAAGCGTGCGGTGGAGGGGGCGTTTTTGATGCCCGTCGAGGATGTGTTTTCGATTGCCGGTCGCGGCACGGTGGTGACGGGACGGATCGAGCGTGGGATCGTGAAGATCAACGACGAGGTGGAGATCGTAGGCATTCGTGCGACGACGAAGACGACGTGCACGGGTGTGGAGATGTTCAGGAAGCTGCTCGATGAGGGGCAGGCGGGGGACAACGTTGGGGTGTTGCTGCGCGGCACGAAGCGTGAGGACGTGGAGCGTGGGCAGGTGTTGTGCAAGCCGGGGAGCATCACGCCGCACACGAAGTTCGAGGCGGAGGTGTACGTGCTGAGCAAGGAGGAGGGGGGTCGTCACACGCCGTTCTTCAAGGGGTACCGGCCGCAGTTCTACTTTCGCACGACCGACGTGACGGGGGCGGTGGAGTTGCCGGAGGGCACCGAGATGGTGATGCCTGGGGACAACATCAAGATCGTGGTGGAGCTGATTGCGCCGATCGCGATGGAGCAGGGGCTGCGTTTTGCGATTCGCGAGGGCGGCAAGACGGTCGGCGCCGGCGTCGTCGCTAAAGTATTGGTTTAAAAGTTTTACTTCAAGGACGGGGCCGGTCGCGGCCCCGTTAAAAGGTTTGCGCGACGGCGCATGAGCAGTTTGCGGAGCAATTTACATGGCTAATCAGAACATCAGAATCCGTCTCAAGGCGTTCGATCATCGCCTGATCGACAAGTCGGCTCGGGAAATCGTCGACACGGCGAAGCGCACCGGCGCCACCGTCAAGGGCCCTGTGCCGCTGCCCATCAAAATGGAGCGTTTCACGGTGCTCACCGCCCCGCACGGCGACAAGGACGCCCGTGACCAGTTCGAAATACGCACCCACAAGCG
>CAZZZU010000071.1:0-21528 GCA_964658805.1 uncultured Steroidobacteraceae bacterium | reverse complement strand
CGTGAGCACCAAACGCTGGCTGGCGATTTACAGTCGGTGGCGCGCGAGCTGGACCGGTCCCGGGCTTTGTCGCGGCTGCAGGATTTGAGCGACGCTTTTGGCCGCATGCAATTGCGCATGCGCGCGGTCCAGGAGACGATCGCACGTCGAGCCCGTACTTCGGAACAAGCCGTCCGCACGGCCATGGATCGCGCCGATCAGGGCAGTGAAGCGGCTGCCGTTGGAAGCGCGATGCCCTATCTGTCATTGAGCGGCTCGAAATAACGCTTGCGCTGGCTGCCGCGCGATTGCGTTGCCGTATGATTTTTCCTACACGAGCCGTCGAGAGGGGCCGACCGCGATGCCGCGAAGCGGCCGCGCATACTTGTTATGTCTCATTCCAGCTAAGTCAATTTGGAGGTCATTATGATCGGCAATAACGCCCGCATGGAGAACGTGCCCGTTACACCCAGTCCTGAGCAACCACCGCTCGCGCCATATGACCCACCTGATCCGGCTCCGCAGGCTGCAGCATGGCGCCGTGCGCTGAAAGTGATCACCGCCATGTCGGAGAACCGCAGCGTCGGCTTCACCGCATGATCGGGCGTGGTGCACGCTCGCGAGCGCCGACCCCGTAGCTGCAGAGATCAGCCATTAATTAGAACGATTGGCTCTCATGGCCCCAGCCCGACGGAGTGTGGCTTCGAGTTGCTCAAGGTCATAAGGTTTCGGCAGCATCAATACGGCGGCGAGCTGATCGCCGCCGAGTAGTTCGTGGCTTAGCGCGCCA
This sequence comes from uncultured Steroidobacteraceae bacterium, assembly GCA_964658805.1. Classification (GTDB taxonomy): domain Bacteria; phylum Pseudomonadota; class Gammaproteobacteria; order Steroidobacterales; family Steroidobacteraceae; genus Bog-1198. The sequence continues at coordinate 20,759 of CAZZZU010000071.1, read as the reverse complement.
TATCCGGAGGCGATGATCACCGGCATCTCCGGCAGTCGCTTGGCCAGTGCCTTGGCAAGATCGATACCCGACATACCGGGCAAGCGAACGTCGGTCATCACAGCGTCGAAGCCCTCTGCAGATATCTTGTCCAAGGCAGCTTCTGCGTTGGTAACGGCGATCGCCTGATGACCCAGTTCCAGCAGGTATTCAACCGTGATACCGCTTACTTCTTCACTGTCTTCCACCAACAGAATTTTCATGTACGTATCTTAGCAGTGCGCGAGGCGGCGTGTGCCCCATGGCATACTTTCGGCATGCTTCCACTCGTGTCACGTGCGGCCCTTTGCCTCGCCGCAGCCTTGATGGCAAGTCTGAGCATGGCGCGCGATATTGAAATCGAGGATTTGTATCGGCTAGATGCGCTCTCGGATCCGCAAGTTTCTCCCGATGGGGGATGGGTTGCGTACGTCTCGACACGTGCCGACCGCGACGCCGACGACTCGCGTAGCACCATCTGGATGGTGAATTGGGATGGTAGCCAACGCGTGGCGCTGACGACGCCGGCGGAGGGCATCGACAAGCCGCGTTGGAGCCCGGACGGACGGTATCTCGCCTATCGCTCCGCGCCTGAAAACTCCGACCAAAATCGTTTGATGCTGCTGGACCGTCGCGGCGGCGAGCCCAAAGTGTTGTTGAGTGAAACGGCCGACATCGCTGACTATGCGTGGTCACCGGATGGTGCCCACATCGCACTCACGATTGAACGCGGCGAAGACACGGCGACGCATCCGCGTCCCATTGTCATCGATGCCCTGCATTTCAAGCAGGACCATGATGGTTATTTGTCGACGGACGTGCGCAGCCATCTTTACCTTTTTGACATGACCCGGCGGGCGTTGCAGCCGCTCACTGACGATCCCGCATTCAATGAAAGCTCGCCGGCCTGGTCGCCGGACGGCCGCCACCTCGCTTTCATCCGCGAGCGTGAACGGGGCGGTGACGCCGACGGCCGAGCGGACCTGGATGTCATCGACATAGAGCGCGGCCAACCGGTCACACTCGCGCGTCCATTTGCACCGAACAGTCAGCACCTCGCCTGGAGCAGTGATGGCACCCAGGTGCTGTTTTTGCAAGGGCGCGAACCGAAGCTCAATGCGTACATGCAAGACCGCCTGTTTGCCGTCGCCGCGGGTCGTGGCGAACCGCGTGATTTGAGCGGCGCGCTGGATCGGGCGGTCATGTCCTATGCCGTGAATGCTGCCCAAATCCACATCGCGGTCGAGGACGATGGCAGTGTCTATCCGGCGCTGGTGGATCTGCAGGGGAGCATCGCGCCCGGTCCGCGTGGCGCGTTTAGCATCAGCGAACTCGCTTCAGCCGGTGGTCATACCGCCTTCATGCGGAACGACGATACGGCATTCGCGGAAGTCTGGGTGCTCGAGGACGGTCGCATGCGCAGGCTGACTCATCACAATGATGCCTTGCTGGCCGAACTCCGTCTGGCGACGGTGGAGGAGGTGCATTTCAAGTCGCAGGGTCACCGCGACATTCATGGTTTGCTGTACCGGCCGCCGGGATTTGTCAGCGGCCAACGCTACCCGCTGTTGCTATGGATTCATGGTGGACCGAATGGCCAGGATCAGCACGCGCTCAGCATCGACGGTTACGAATTCGAGCCGCAGATCTTTGCCGCACAGGGTTATCTCGTGCTGCGGGTCAACTATCGCGGTAGCGCAGGCCGTGGCCAGGGCTTCGCCAAGGCGATAGCGGCCGATTGGGGGCACAAGGAGGTTCAGGATCTGCTCGCGGGAGTCGACTATGTCGTCGCCCAAGGATTGGCTGACAAGGAACGCCTCGCGATTGGCGGATGGAGCTACGGCGGTTTGCTGACCGATTACACGATTGCAAGCGATCGTCGTTTCAAGGCGGCGATCAGCGGCGCAGGCAGCGGCAATCAGTTGTCCACCTATGGCGCTGATCAGTACGTGCTGCAGTACAACCATGAAATTGGGCCGCCGTGGGTCGACACCGCCTTATGGTTGAAGCTCTCTTATCCTTTCTTTCACGCCGACCGGATCCGCACGCCGACGCTGTTCCTCGGCGGTGAGAGGGATTTCAATGTGCCGGTGATCGGTGGCGAGCAAATGTACCAGGCGTTGCGCACCTTGAGTGTGCCGGCAAGGCTCGTCGTGTATCCCGGTGAGCATCATGTGTTCTCGCGTCCCAGCTTCGTTGTCGATCTCGAGAAGCGAATGGCTACGTGGCTGTCGACCTATGTGCCGCCGGCAGCCTTGAAGAACGCTGCGCCGCCCTGATTATTGAGTGCTGGGGCAGCTTGCAAAGGGCTGGCCGCATTGAACCGTTTGTGACTACTGTCAAGTGCACGAAATGCGTGCGTGGCGCGATGCGACAGCAGCGTCAAAACACTATTTATCAAGCAGTTTTGTGACTTGCCACCCGCTTCGAACGGGATTGCAAATGTACAGTTGCGCCCCACTAAAGGACCCACCGTAGCAGGGGCTGCGGTCAGGAATATACGGACAGTCAGGAGTATTTTATGGTCGAGACAGTGTCCCGCTGGGGCGCCAACGTTTTATTGGTTGCGTTTGCATTGATGACTTACGCGATATTCATTTCGCTCAAGTAACTTTCAGTTAGAAGCCGGAGGAGGGTCACGTTCCGTCAGGATGACGGCCGTAGCTCCCGCCGGCTCCCGGTCCGCGCTGTTCAGGCGTTTGGACTTGTACAGCAGCCAGCTGTAGTAGCACACGTAATAACCCACCAGTAGATAGAAAATACCGAGCGTCAGCGGCGTGCGCATCATCGCTGCGCTGTAGAAATTGTAGTCATCGGTCGCCACGCCGCTGTGGACGGCGGCGTAGTGCTGAACGAAACGATACGCCAGGCGACCGACAAAGAGCAGCGCAACGATCACGCCGGTGAGGGTATGCGGCACGAAGTAGAGCGCTTCATTCTGTCGCGCGAAGCGCGTTTGAGATGCCCCCCACCACGCAAGCCCGGCGCCGATCAGCAATCCAGCCGACGCGGCCGCGAACTGTTGCCAGCCGCGGCCCACTGCCGGTAGCAGCAACGCGCCGATCAATCCCAACATCACGGCGCGCAGTACCAGGCGCGGCCGGCTCAGCATTTGTCGACCGATCGAGCGACGTATGCGCCGGTACACGAAGAAAACCACGAGAACTGCGGTCAACAGCGGCGCAATTTGCGAAAAATCGGTCGGCATATGCCCGATACTACACCACCGATGGGAAGCGAAAATCCACCGCGCGAGCACAGTGAACTGACCCGTGGTGTCGGTGCCTGGGGTGCCGTGGCGGTCAACGTCGCCAACATGATTGGTACGGGCGTCTTCCTCAAGACGCGCGTCATGACCTGCAATGTCGGTGACGCTTCCACGGTGTTACTGGTCTGGCTGGCTGCCGGACTGTTGTCGCTCGCGGGAACCTTTTCCTATTCCGAAATCGCGGCAATGATGCCGGAGGCGGGCGGTGATTACGTTTACCTGCGCCGCGCCTATGGTCGGGTCGTCGGCTTCATGTACGGCTGGATCACGTTCGCGGTAGCGAAGGCCGGCTCGCAGGCGGCTCTCGCCACGGGACTCGCCATTTTCATGAACGTGGCATTAGGCGGTGCGCTCGCGCGCTGGCACGTCCTTGGTGCCGGCGGCATCGTCATCGTCTCGCTCGCCACCATCTGGGTGGTCGCATTGATCAATTGTGCATCGGTGGCCAGCAGCGGGCGGACCGCGCTGGTGGTGACGTTGGCGAAAGTGGCGTTGGTGTTGGGGGTGGCGGTCGCCGCGGTGTTCTTTGGCCCGGGCGACTGGTCGCATCTGTCGGCCTCGGGTCTGGCGGGGACTTGCGAAGGGGTGCCTGCCAGTGCACGCGGCGGCATCGCGGGGTTTGGTGCCGCCATGCTGGGCGCGCTCTGGGCCTACGATGGCTGGAACAATGTTGCAGCGTTAGCCGGCGAGGTTCGCAATCCACAGCGCAATTTGCCGCGCGCCTTCGTCGGCGGCACGTTGGTCGTGGCCGCCATGTATCTGTTCGTGAACGTCGCGTACTTCTATGCCCTGACGCCGATCGAAGTGGCCAGCGTACCGACGACATCGTCGGTCGCGACTGAAGTGCTGCAACGTTTCCTGGGACCGATTGCGATCTCGTTCATCGCCATTGCGCTGATGATCTCTTCCTTCGGATCGTTACACGCGAGCGTGCTGGCCAATTCGCGTGTGCCGTTTGCGATGGCGCGGGATGGCCTGTTCTTCCGGGCGCTGGCCAAGCTCACTCCCCGCACGCGCGTACCGGCGCGGGCCATCCTCGCGCAGGCAGCCTGGAGCAGTGTCCTCGCCTTGTCAGGGTCCTATGACACGCTGACGGATTCCGCCATTTTTGCCTCCTGGTTGTTTTACGGGCTGAGTGCAGGTTCGCTGTTCGTTTTCAGACGCACTCTCCCGGATGAACCGCGACCCTATCGTGCGTTCGGATATCCCTGGATACCGATCGTGTTTCTGCTGGTGACCAGCGCGCTACTGGTGAACACTTTCATTGCAACACCACGGCAGGCGCTGCAGGGTGTGGGTGCGCTGCTCGCCGGCCTGCCGCTGTATTGGTACTGGTGCCGGCGCGCGCCTCAAGTTGTTGGAAGATCGAACACCAACACCTCTGCATCCTGACCTTTCTCGAGCTCAAGTGTCGGGTCGCTTGCGATCTGCATCGCGTCGCCCGCTTGCAACGTCGTGCCGTTGGCCGTCACGCTGCCGCGCGCCACGTGTACATACAGCATGCGGGCGGGCGTGCCAGTCAGATTCAAACTCGCTCGTTCCGCACCGTCGAATAGTCCCGCGTAGACGCGGGCGTCTTGATGCATGGTCAGCGAGCCTTCGGCGCCGTCCGGCGAGACGATGAGGCGCAGCCGGCCGCGTTTCTCCTGGGTAGCGAAGCGCGTCTCCGCATAGCCGGGGGCCACGCCGGTCTGGTTGGGTTGAATCCAGATCTGCAGAAAATGGGTTGGGTCGGCAGCCGACGGATTGAATTCGCTGTGCCGCACGCCGCTGCCCGCGCTCATCCGCTGCACATCCCCTGGTTTCAACGTCGAACCATTGCCCATGGAATCCTTGTGTGCCAGCTGTCCCGCCAAGACGTAGCTGATGATCTCCATGTCACGGTGCGAATGCGTGCCGAAGCCACCGCCGCCGGCGACCCGATCCTCGTTGATGACCCGTAACGGACCGAACTGCACGTGCTTCGGATCGTAATAATCTGCGAAGGAGAAGGTGTGGAATGATTTGAGCCAACCGTGATCGGCAAAGCCTCGCTCCGCGCTGCGTCGTATTTCAGTGTCCATAGATACCTCCTGTTCCAATCATCATAGGATGTTAAATCCAATTGAAAAGCGCAAAATCTGCCGTTCATTCATCAAAGAATCCGATCGATTGACGCTTCCTAAAACCACCTTGGAACAATGGGCCGTGCTCGCGGCGGTAGTCGACACCGGCGGTTTCGCGCAGGCAGCGCTCGCCCTCAATCGCAGCCAGTCGGCGGTGAGCTACATGGTGGCTCGCCTGCAGGAGTCCATCGATCTGCCTTTGTTGAGCAGCGAGGGTCGCCGGTCGATTCTGACGACGCACGGTCAGATCTTGCTCGCGCAGGCGCGCACGCTGCTCAAAGACGCGGACTTGCTCGAGCGGCTCGCACGCGGACTGGAAGACGGTTGGGAAGCACAACTGAATCTGGTGGTCGACGCGGCTTATCCGCAGCGCTTGATGCTGGCGGTATTGGCAGAGTTGCAGGACAGCTGTCCGGCGACGCAGATTCAACTCTCTGAGGAAGTCTTGTCCGGTGCCGAGGAGGCGGTCACGAGCGGTCGCGGTGACGTCGTCGTCACGAGTCGCGTGCCGGCGGGTTTCCTGAGCGATTACCTGCTTGCGGTCGAATTCGTGGCGGTAGCTTGTCCGGACCATGAACTCTTTCAGGCCGACCACCCGTTGACCGCACGCGAACTGGCGCGCTACGTCCAGGCCGTGGTACGAGATTCAGGGCATGCACGCCCGCGTGATGAAGGTTGGCTCGGGGCGGCGCGCCGTATCACGGTCAGCAGCATGGATGCATCGCTCGCGGCGGTACAGGCAGGCCTCGCGTATGCGTGGCTGCCGCGTCACCTGATCGAACCGCTGCTGGCTGCGGGGGCGTTGCGTGAATTGCCTTTGCAGGTTGGCGCAACCCGCTCGGTGGCCTTGAACGTCGTCCTGGTGCGTCCGGATGTTGCCGGACCTGCGGCCAACGCAGCCTTGACATCCTTACGTCGCCATTCGGCGCAATATGATAAAGGCGGTAGGAGTTCCCTTACATAGATTCTCTGCGCCTTGGAACTGTTCCAGTTGCGACATGCACCCTACAGTCCGGCAGCCTGACGTTGTCTTCAAAGGGAGTCTTGCCATGTCGCTCAGCACCATTCTTCTGATCGTTCTGGTTCTGTTGTTGCTCGGAGCCTTACCTGCCTGGCCGTATAGCACTGGATGGGGCTACTACCCCAGCGGGGGTTTGGGTTTGGTGGTGATCATATTGCTTGTGTTGGTTGTCATGGGACGCGTCTGAGCTACGGGGAATGCACCAGCGCTGGGTTCAGGTCATCGCAGTCATGGGGCTGACAGTCGTCAACACCACGCCGGCGGTCGGCGAGCACCGGAACACGGCCCGACTGAGCGCGATGCCACGCGCGCCTCAAGCGCGCGTGGCACCGAGTGAATTTGATTACAAGATTTTTGCAAGCTTCGTTGATTCCGGCCGATTGCTCGGCATGGCGCGCTATGGCGCGCCCCCATGCACCGGTGCACCTGGGGTCGCTGCAGACGCGCGGTCAAATCCATTGAGCGCGTGTTGAACTACTGTTTACCTGATCCGTAACCACTCGTTTCCCCAAGCTGTACAGCAGTTGCTTGGTCATAAGCCAGCCATGTACTGCGTGCTCGCCACGCCGGTTCGTATAGATGGCGTATCGGATGCAGCCGAAATGCATACTGGAAATTAATGCTCGTAATTGAGAATGGTTCGCGCGTGGGCGAGACTTCCGAGCGTGCGGGGCGTTACCATTTTCTTCGGACACAATCATCTTGATTGACTATAGGGTCTACATAATGCAATCAAAATATACAAGACGGGACATCGTAAAAGGCGGGCTGATCGCGGGGGCTCTGATTCCGGCGGCAGGCCTGATCTCGTTGCAAGCGCAAGCGCAGGCTCCTGCAACGCCTTTGGATCCGAATGACCCGACCGCGAAGTCACTGGGCTTCGTGACCGATTCCACCAAGGTGGACGCATCGGCCAATCCCACGCACAAGCCGACTCAGAAGTGCGGCACGTGCGCGCAGTTCCAGGGTAAGGCGGGAGATGCGACTGCGCCTTGCAGCATCTTTGCGGGGCATACCGTGCCGCAGGGTGGCTGGTGCAAGGTGTGGGTACAGAAGGTCGCGTAAAGTATGGGGCGCGTGGCTGGCTGGCCACGCGCCTCTTGCAGTTGTGCTTCAGGAAGGCTGGCTGAGGCTCAGCCACTCACTTAAAGCCAGTGCCACTGCATCTGGCCGTTCAATCGGGGCCATGTGCCCAGCATCCAGAATTTCGAACAGGGTCGCATGCGGTACATGCCGCTGCATGATTTCGAGTTGTGAAAGAGGCGCCCAGGAATCCTCGCTCCCGCTCAGCAACAACGTGGGTATATGGATCTGAGCCAATAGCGACCATGCATCAGGTCGTTGCAGCATCGCCTTGACCTGCCCCGCATAATCGTCGGCACTCCAGCTTTCGATCATCGTACTCAAGCGCTGCATTACATGGCGCTTGCGAATGTAATTCCGGCCGAGCATGGGCGGCAGCCATTCCGCTGCGAAGGCAGGCATGCCCTTTTCATAGGCTGCCTTTAGCAGCCAACTGCGGCTTTGCGCTTCGCCCTCGCGAACCGGCTGTACATTGGTATTGAGCAATGCAATCGCATCGATGCGCGCAGCCGCTCGCCGAAACACCTCGAGCGCCACGCGCCCGCCCATCGAGTGACCGGCTAACGCAAATCGCGGTGGCGCGCGGGCGAGTACATGCTCCGCCATCGCGGCGAGCGAGTCGAAGCCCCGGAACGGTACGATGTGGACGTCCGCAATGCTCTGCAGCCGCGCGGGGATATCAGCCCATACGGTTTTGTCGCACAACAGTCCGCAGAGCAGAAGCAGCGGGCGTTTCATGGCGTCGGCTCGTGATTCACTGCCAGGCACTGTAGCATCGCCCCACATGGCGACGATCGCAGAAGCAGTCCGTGAAGCGTGTCTGTGGCTACCTGAGACCACGGAAAAGATCTCGCACGGCTCTCCGCATTACAGAGTACGTGACAAGTCTTTTGCGTCTTACGTGGTGAATCACCACGGGGACGGACGCGTGGCCCTGTATCTCAGCGCGGCGCCGGGTGCGCAGGCACATCACGTCACGGGCGGTTCGGCGTACTTCTTCGTTCCACCGTATGTGGGTCCGCGTGGATGGCTCGGCCTTGACCTGCGTAGCGGTATCGCGTGGTCGCAGGTGACTGCATTGGTGCGTGCAGCCTATGAACATGTGGCGCCGGCAGGCCTCGTTGCCCGGATTGGCGATACGCCGCGTTTCAAAGCACCACAGGAAGTGCCGAAAGCGGACGAGATCGATCCATTGGCGGCGCGATCCCGACAGGTGGCGATCGCGCGGCTGCGCAAGTCTTTCAGCGTCTGGCCGGAAGTCAGTGAAGGGGTGCAATTCGGGCGTCCTGTGTGGCGTGTCGGGAAAAAAGGATTTGCCTTGGCAAATTGCACCGCAGGGCGATTGCGTTTCTTATTCTGGTGTGGCGTTGCGCAGCAGGGGCTGTTGACGACAGACGTACGCTATTCCGTGCCGCCTTATATCGGGCACAACGGCTGGATCGCACTCGATGTCGAGGAGGGGGCGGACTGGGAAGAGGTGGCGTTCCTGGCCTTGCAAAGCTATCGTCACTTTGCCCTGAAACGCATTCTGCGCAACCTGGACGCCCGCCTATAATGCCCGATATGCCAACCACCCTAAGCGCCGCGTCCCGCACCATGATCGAGCGCTTGATCCAATTCAACACAGTCTCACGCGACTCGAATCTCGGCTTGATCGAGTGGGTGCGCGATTATCTGCAAGGGCTCGGCGCGAAGGTCCGACTGACGCACGACGAGAGCGGCAAGAAAGCCAACTTGTTTGCGACTCTCGGCGACTCGCCCAAACCTGGACTCATCTTATCGGGGCACACCGATGTCGTGCCCGTGGACGGGCAGGATTGGCATACCGATCCCTTCGTGGCCACGGAGCGCGACGGCAAGCTGTATGCGCGTGGTTCGGCCGACATGAAGGGCTTCATCGGCATCTGTCTTGCGCAGGCACCGCAGTTTATCGCCGCACTCCATGACGCGCGGCTCGACGCGCCGCTGCATTTTGCGTTGAGCTTTGACGAGGAGGTGGGGTGCCTCGGCGTGCGCAGCCTGATTCGTGATTTGGAAGAGAACGGCATACGACCGGCTGGCTGCGTGGTAGGGGAACCGACGTCGATGCAGCCCATCATTGCGCACAAAGGCACGCACCGCTTTCGCTGTGCGGTGCACGGCCGCGAAGCCCATTCGAGCTACGTTACGCACGGCGTGAATGCGATCGAGTACGCGGCGCGGTTGGTGGTGTTCATCCGAGAGTTGGCTGACCGGCTTGCGCATCTCGAGCAGCGCGACTATGGCTTCACCGTGCCGTACACCACGCTCTCGACCGGGCTCATCCGCGGTGGCATCGCGGCTAATGTAGTGCCGAAGGACTGCGCCTTTCAGTTCGACATGCGGACGTTGCCGAACGCGTCACCCAAGGCGCTATACGAAGAAATTCGCGCCTTCGCTGCCGTGTTGACCGAGGAGATGCGCGGGATCGATCCGGACTCCGGAATCGATCTAGAATGGCTGAGTCAGACCGTTGGCCTGGCAGCAGCGGAATCCGATGCGATCGTACAGTGGGCGAAGACGCTGTCGCACAGTACAACCGTCGGCAAGGTGTCGTATGGCACCGAGGCAGGGTTGTTCCAGCAAATGGGCGTGGCGAGCGTGATCTGCGGTCCAGGCGATATTGCAGAGGCCCATCGGCCGAATGAATATGTGACGCTCGATCAACTGGCGCAGTGTGAGCGCTTCGTCGGCAGCATCATCGCATCGGGATACCCACAGATCTGATAGTGCGAACAGACGCTGCTTGCCGCCACGTATCGATCGTGTACCAGGCACATGCCATCGTTCGCGCGTACCGACGCGAATCCCGAGCTCAACGACGATAAACCGGGAAGCATCGCCTCGAGCTCGAGCGGGCTCCCGATGAAGTGCCGGCAGGCGCCGCACGCGTCGCGGCGCGCGGTCATTGTCCGAGCCGCGTCCAAAAACCATCGAAGACCTGCGTGGACAGGACGTATCCGAGCAAGAGGTTCACCGCCACACCCAGTGTGAACGCATAGAGAGGCCTGGCGCCAATGGATACGAATTCGCGCAAGCGTGTCGTCAGGCCGATCGCGAGGAAGGCGAAGGTGAATGCCCAGGTGCGAAACACTTGCAGCGGTGCCACCAGAGACGGTATCACCTCTTTTTTGTATGCCGCGTAGTCGTAGCCCTGCGAGACCAGCGTGACGACCGCCGAGGCGATGAGAAAGCCGAGCACGAATTTGGGGAACCGGCGCCATATCTCACCGACACTGGCTTTGCTTCGCACGCTGGTTTTTTCCCAGCGGGTAGTGGCAATCAGCGAGAGCACGAAAGCCCATACGCCGATCCAGACGTCACGGCCAATGACCTTCATCAAGGTGAAGGCGGTGACGGCCGCGTCGGGATGACCGGTGATTCCCGCAACGCTTCCCGAATAGCCGCCATACGCTTGGGCCGCGGCGAGACCGGCCGCATCGGCAAATTCGGAGGTGCCGATCCAGGCGCCGGCAACGCCGGTGCTCAGGCCAAGCTGCCGGGCTGCAAGCGGCAAAACGAAGATCATGACGATGGCCCACGCCACCACCAGCGAAATCGCGATCGAGACGTGCTCTTTTTTTGCGCCGACGGCGCCACCCACTGCGATGGCTCCCGAGACACCACACACCGCGCCGCCCGTACCCAGCACGGCAGCCAGGCGTTTATCCAGACCCAGCTTCACCGCGGCAAAGTAAATTACCCCAAAGGTTGCCAACGAGACGATCGCCGCCTGCACGATGGCAACCGGGCCGGCCCAGATGATCAGCGTCATGGGAAGGCTGGCACCCAGTAACACGATGCCGGTCTTGATGTAGAACTCAACCCGCAGTGCGGGTGTGAGCCAGCGCGGTACTCCCACGGTGTTGGAGACCAACAGTCCGAGGGCGAGCGCCACCAGGGGCGGCTCGAGGTTGTAGTGCGCCGAATGGTCCCATAGCCCCAGAAAGTAGATGGCGGTGGACACGCCGAAGACAGCCAGAAAGGCGGGCACGAAAGTGGAGATCCGGATGCCGAGCGCGGCAACGCCGACGCCGAAGGCTGCAGCCCAGAATGCGAAGAGCGCGCCGTATTGCAACGCGTGCTCGCGCAGCTGTGCGCCGACCTCGGGGAGATGGCTCCATTTTTGAGGGGCGATTGCCAGCCACTTGATCGTGCTACCGCTGACGAACAAGGCAACCGCGACAGCGACGAGGCCGAGCCCGATCCAAATAGCCCACCAATCTTCCTTGCGGAAAAATTCGTTCCAGACGGTTGGGGGGGTGGTCACCCGCGAGGTGCTACGTTGTGCGAGTTCCGCCATTTCTTCTCCGGGCCAAAAGAACGCGCACGCTACGCCGACGCATCAAGCGCGTCGAATAGCTAGATCGCATATAGACCTAGCAATTGGTTATGAAGCTAAGCTTTTGTTATCGCTGAGATTCAGCTCAGCTGCCAGGCTTGGGGCTTGGACTGGCGGGCGTCGTTCCGGCCGCTGTAACTTGCTGGTTCCGCACGCGCTCCCTACACAGGCGCACAGCATCGTTATAGGACAGTGTGCGGCTCGCCGCCATCTGCTTGCTCATACAAACAACGAGCTGACGTCTACCGGCAGGTTGTGCGCCACCCTCGTCTTGCGCAATCGCCGTAGCCGCCCAAACAAGGTTAAATGTCGCAAACAGTGCAGTGGCGTTTCTCATCGGCCGGTTCCCCCAAAATGCCCCTTTTGACAAACGACTGACGCGCATTTTGCGCTGGGCGGCGCAGGTGGCAAAGCGGGCCGCGCCCGACTCGGTGTCGGTCAGCGTCTGACAAAGCGAACGAATCTCCGTAGGTATTAGGACTGCCCGCGGCTTGCGAGATAACATCACTAAATGACCGAAGCCATGCATGTGGCGCTTATCGTCGAGGACGATGTTGCGCTGCAGAGCGTTTTGCGTGCGTTGTTTGAAGCGAACCGATTCCGCGTTGTGGTTTCCGGCACGGCTGCGCGAGGACAGCAGGAGGCGCGCACTCACCGACCGGACGTCATCGTCCTCGATCTGGGTTTACCGGACCGGGATGGCCTCGAAGTGATCACGGGCATCCGCGCCTGGTCGGCCGTGCCCATCATCGTCTTGTCCGCGCGCACCGCGGAGACGCAGCGCCTGAGCGCGTTCGAACTGGGCGCCGATGATTATGTGTTGAAGCCCTTTAGCGCGCCGGAACTGATGGCCCGGGTCAGGGCAATGTTGAGGCGGCACGCACGCGCCGAAACACCCATGGCGCTGTTACATTTCGGTGCCGTCAGTGTCGACCTGGGTCGACGCGTGGCCAAGCGCGCGGACGGTACGGAGCTGCGCCTCACGCCGTTGGAACACCGCATTCTCGAGACCCTGGTGCGCAATCGCGATCGCATCGTGACGCACGCGGTGCTGATCAAGGAAGTGTGGGGTCCAAACCGGGATGACTCGCGCGCCTTGCGCGTGTACATCGGCAGCCTGCGGCGCAAACTCGAAGCCGCGCCGAATCAGCCGAAATTCATTCTCACCGAACTCGGTCTCGGCTATCGCCTGGTGATGGACGACGGCGTCGGCGGGGAACAGGGCGCAGGGTAAGCAAGGCTTGGCGCGGCGTTTTTTAACACGAATCGGTCTACCCCGGTACGCAGCGTCGCCGTACGCTCCGCGCCATGCAAAAGCAGGCACTGTCTTACCTTCCAAGCGTTGTTTTTTTAGGCATCCTGCTTACCGCAAGCCGGGCGACGGCACAGGATGCGCCGGCGGGGCGCGGCCTGGCGAGCCCCGGCCCGGCGGGGCCCGGCACGATCGTCGGTATCATTACCGACAGCGCCCATGCACGAGTGAGCGGCGCGACCGTGACCGCCGTCAAGGACGGCGGCAGCGCCATTCGCTCGACCATCTCCGGTAGTGACGGTGTTTACAGCTTTGCCGATGTACCACCGGGCACGTGGTCCGTGACCGTGCAGGTGGCTGGCGCGCCGGCCGCATCGGGCGCATCGATTACGGTTAGTTCCGGACAAGCGGCGCGTACCGACCTCGCCGCGAACGGCCCTTTGTCGCCATCTTCCGCGCCGACAGTCGCCGCGAATGCACCTGCGCAACCCGATCCGACGTTTCGCGAGAAGCTGCTGCAGTTCGTGCCGAAGGCGTTGCTGGCGCCGGCGCCCGGACCTGAGATAGACAATGAGACGCCGTTCGCCTACGGCGATTTCACCTGGCTGAACGGCAGCCCGCGTAACAAGAAGCCGGCATTCGACACCGAGTTCTTCACGCCGGACATCCGTATGGATGTGCATTACATGCAGGACTTCAACGGCCCCAAGGATCACACCATCGTCGGTTCAACGGAATCGTTCCGCTCAGGCGAATTCCAGGCTGAGCAGATCAGCATCGGCGGCGATTTTCATTATGAACACGTGCGCGCACGTATTCTCTATATGAGCGGCCTGTTCGCGACCACGACTCCGCGCAACGACGCGAGCTCTGGTGTAGGCCAGTGGAATTTGCCCGATGCCTATCGTTACGTATCGGAAGCCAATGCCGGTTATCACTTCGACGTGAACCACGGCTTGAATATCGACGCCGGTATTTTCGTGTCTTACATCGGACTCTTCAGCTATTACAACTTTGACAACTGGACCTATCAACCGTCTTACGTGTCATCGAATACGCCTTGGTTCTTCAATGGCGTGCGCATCCAATGGTTTCCCACCAACAAGTTGAAGATCGAACCGTGGATCATCAATGGCTGGCAGTCTTATGCCAAATTCAACGGCAAGCTTGGCTTCGGCGGCCAGATCCTGTGGGAGCCCAACGAGAACCTCAAATTGGTGTTCAACAATTATGGTGTCGGCACGGATAACCTGGGATTACCGCACACCACGCGCTATCACACCGATGACAGCGTCGAGTACAAATACTTCAGCAACCCGGGCGGCATGATTTCGAAAGCCGCGTTCTCGTTCACTGCGGATGCAGGATGCCAGTCGGGCGGCGGCATCCACTGCACCATGAGTCAGAACGGCGGCAGCGCGTTTCTCGGCGCCATGTTGTACAACCGCGTGTGGTTCCATGACGATCTGTTCGCCGTTACGGTAGGTGGTGGGTACATGACCAATCCCGGTCGCTATCTCACTTTGCTGCCACCCATCAATGGCGCTTCGGCCCAATCCGGCACACCGTACTTCACAGAGAATCCCGGGCAAACCGCCAGGCAGTGGGATAGCACACTCAATCTTCAATACATGCCGAAGCAATGGATCACCTGGTGGACCGAACTCGGCTTTCGACATTCCAACATCCCCTATTTCGCCGGTCAGGGCGGTGTGACGCCGCCCGGCGGCAACAACGGTTCGCCGCAGTACCTCACGTGTAACTCGGGCGCGTCGGCGGGCACGGCGGATCCCGGCGCAGCGGCGGCGGCTTGTGGCAGCCAAGGCGGCATCTGGTATCCGGACCTGAGAACCCGGCAGCTGATCTGGTCGGCGGGCTTGCTGGTCAAATTCTGATGGACTTGTACGCGCTCGGCCTCCTGGCTTGCTTGTGGCTGGTCACCTTGGGTCTCATCCGGGCCATCGACAAGATGGGAAGCGACACGTGACTTTGAGTTATTGGCTCGGCGGGATTGCGGCGTTGGGCCTCTTCGCCTATCTGCTGTACGCACTGATCCGGGCAGAGCGCTTTTGAGATGATCGGCATCGGCAAATTCATTGCGATGTTTATCGTCTGCGTCGGCGCCGTGGTGTTGTGCGCCAAGCCGCTGGGCATCTATATCGCCACAGTGATGGAAGGCGAACGCAACTTTGCCAACCGGCTTGGACGGCGCTTGGAGCGGCTGATTCTGCGCGGCTGTGGCGTCGATTCGCGTCACGAGATGGCGTGGCGCGAGTATGCAGCTGCCTTGCTGCTGTTCAATGTGCTGGGGGCTTTGCTGGTCTACGCCCTGCAGCGTTTGCAACCGTGGCTGCCCCTGAACCCGCAGCACCTGGGGGTCGTCAGCGCCGATTCGTCATTCAACACGGCGGTGAGCTTCGTGACGAATACGGACTGGCAAGGCTATGCCGGGGAATCGACGTTGAGTCATTTCACGCAGATGGTGGGATTGGCCGTACAGAATTTTCTCTCGACGGCCACGGGACTTGCCGTGGCGATCGTCATGATCCGCGGCTTCGCTCGGTATTCAACCCAGCTGCTCGGCAACTTCTGGGTCGACGTGGTGCGGGCGTCGCTATATGTGCTGTTACCGCTTGCCACCGTGCTGGCGCTGGTACTCGTCAGCTGCGGCGTGGTGCAAAACTTCAATGCGGCCAACCCGGTGAACACGCTCGAGGGCCATGTGCAAACTCTGGCAACGGGACCCGTGGCCTCGCAGGAGGCCATCAAAGAACTCGGCACCAACGGCGGTGGTTTTTTCAATGCGAATTCCGCGCATCCCTACGAAAACCCGACCCCGCTCAGCAACCTGCTCGAGATCGTGGCCATTCTGCTGATACCCTTCGCACTGACCTATACATTCGGGCGGATGGTCGGCGATACGCGCCAAGGCTGGGCCGTCATGATTGCGATGCTGGCGCTGTTTGCTGCGCTGGCCACGGTCGCGTTCGTCAGCGAGCAGGGCGGCAATCCTTTGCTTGCGGCGCACGGCGTCGATCAGGCGGCGGGACCGCTGCAGGCCGGCGGCAACATGGAGGGTAAGGACGCACGCTTCGGGATCGCAGGATCAGCACTGTTTACTGCGGCAACCACTGCGACCTCGACGGGTGCAGTCAACAGCATGCACGACTCGATGATGCCGATGGGCGGCTTCGTGCCCCTCTTTCTCATGCAGCTCGGTGAACTCGCACCGGGCGGTGTCGGCACCGGCCTCTACACGATCCTCATTTTTGCGATCTTGGGTGTTTTCATCGCCGGTCTGATGATCGGCCGTACGCCCGAGTATCTCGGCAAGAAGATCGCGGCGCGCGAGATGAAACTGACGTCCATCTTCATTCTGACCACGCCCATTCTGGTGCTGCTGGGAACCGCGGTCGCAGTGGCCACGGACGCCGGTAAGGCCGGCATTGCCAATCCTGGACCGCATGGCTTCAGCGAAATTTTGTACGCTTTTACGTCGGCTGGAAATAACAACGGCAGTGCCTTCGGCGGCTTATCGGCGAACACGCCTTTCTACAATCTGAGCCTCGGGATCGTCATTTGGCTGGGTCGCTTCTGGCCCATCGTCGCGGCCCTCGCTATCGCCGGTTCGCTCGCAGCCAAGAAGCGCATTCCGGTGACCGAGGGCACCATGCCCACGCACGGACCGCTTTTTGTGATGCTGCTGATCGGCACCGTTATGCTGATCGGCGTCCTCAACTATGTGCCGGCGCTCGCGCTCGGCCCGGTGGCCGAGCATTTCATGCTCTCCCTGGCGCGGTAGTACAGCCATGTCGCGCACTCAGATGCCGTTGATGACACGCAGCCTGCTCGGATCTGCGCTCGTTGAGACTTTCAAGAAGCTGGACCCGCGGACGCAAAGCCGCAATCCGGTGATGTTCGTGGTGTATGTCGGCAGCATCGCGGCGCTGGCGCTGTGGCTACAGGCGCTCGCCGGGCATGGCGAAACCGACACCGGATTCATCTTCGCAGTTGCAATCTGGCTGGCGTTCACGGTCCTGTTTGCGAATTTTGCTGAGGCGCTGGCCGAAGGTCGCAGCCGCGCGCAGGCGTCTTCATTGCGCAATATGCGCCAGACGGTGCTGGCAAAAAAGTTGCGCGATTTTGCGAGCTCGCGCGATACGTTCAATGTCAAAGCGGAAGAACTCCAACGGGGCGACATCGTCCTCGTCGAGGCGGGCGACACCATTCCCATCGACGGCGAAGTCATCGAGGGTGCCGCGTCCGTCGACGAGAGCGCCATCACCGGCGAGTCGGCACCGGTGATCCGCGAATCGGGCGGGGACTTTTCGTCGGTGACGGGAGGCACTCGGGTGTTGTCCGACGCCATCGTCATGCGCGTCACGGCGAATGCCGGCGAAACGTTTCTGGATCGCATGATTTCCATGGTCGAGGGCGCGAAGCGGCAGAAAACACCCAACGAGATCGCGCTGACCATCCTGCTGACCGCATTGACCATCGTCTTTCTGACGGTGATCGTGACACTGCTGCCTTTCTCCTTGTTCAGCGTCGCAGCGGCTGGCAGTGGCGTGCCCATCAGCATCACCGCGCTCATCGCGCTATTGGTCTGCCTGATCCCGACCACCATCGGCGGCTTGCTGTCCGCGATCGGGGTGGCGGGCATGAGCCGCATGATGCAGGCGAATGTCATCGCCACCTCGGGACGCGCGGTGGAGGCCGCCGGTGATGTCGATATCCTGTTGCTCGACAAAACAGGCACGATTACGCTCGGCAACCGGCAGGCGTCGGTGTTCCTACCGGCGCCCGGTGTCAGCGAGCGCGAACTCGCCGACGCCGCTCAGATCGCGTCGCTTGCCGACGAAACGCCGGAGGGGCGCAGCATCGTGGTGTTGGCCAAGGCGATGTTCAATGTGCGCGAGCGCGATATCAAAGCCCTGGATGCGACCTTCGTGCCGTTCTCGGCGCAGACCCGTATGAGCGGCGTGAATTTAGGCTCGCGCCAGATCCGCAAAGGTGCGACCGACGCCATCCGTGGGCATATCGTGCGTGGTGGGCATACGTTTCCCTCGGCCGTCACCACCATCGTGGAAACCGTGTCGCGCCGCGGCTCGACACCCTTGGTGGTCGCCGACGGTGCGCGCGTGCTCGGGGTCGTGGAGCTAAAGGATGTCGTGAAGGGCGGGATCAAGGAGCGCTTCGCGGATCTGCGGCACATGGGGATCAAGACCATCATGATCACCGGCGACAATCGACTCACGGCTGCCGCCATCGCGGCGGAGGCCGGTGTCGACGACTATCTTGCCGAGGCAACGCCGGAAGCGAAACTCAAGTTGATTCGCAAGCACCAGAGCGAAGGCCGCCTGGTGGCCATGACCGGCGACGGCACGAACGACGCCCCGGCATTGGCGCAAGCTGACGTGGCAGTTGCGATGAACAGCGGCACCCAGGCTGCGAAGGAGGCGGGCAACATGGTGGACCTCGACTCGAATCCGACCAAGCTCATCGAGATTGTGGAGACCGGCAAACAGATGCTGATGACGCGCGGCTCGTTGACCACGTTCAGCATCGCGAACGACATCGCCAAGTACTTCGCGATCATTCCGGCTGCGTTTGCCAGTACCTACCCGGCGCTCGCGGCGCTCAATGTGATGCATCTGACGACGCCGAACTCGGCCATTCTGTCCGCAGTCATTTTCAATGCATTGATCATCGTTTTGCTGATTCCGCTGGCCATCAAGGGCGTGAAGTACCGTGCGCTGGGTGCGGGTCCGCTGCTGCGCCGTAATCTGCTCATTTATGGTCTGGGCGGTTTGCTGGTGCCATTTCCCGGCATCAAGCTGATCGACATGTTGCTGGCCGCGGCGGGTCTGGCCTGAAGGGGTGATCATGGTTCGTCATCTGCGACCGGCCCTAAGCCTGCTCATTTTCATGACCCTGCTGCTCGGCGTGGTCTATCCAGCGTTCGTCACGGGCGTCGCGTCGATGCTCTTCGCGCGTCAGGCGGCAGGCAGTCTCGTCTATCGCGGTGGCAGGGCTGTTGGCTCGGCACTCATCGCGCAAGGTTTCTCACGACCCGAATATTTCTGGTCCCGGCCGTCGGCCACACTGCCGCAACCGTATGATGGCATGGCCTCCGGCGGTTCCAATCTCGGTCCGCTCAACCCTGCGTTGCTTGCTAGAATCGACGCCAGCATGCAAGCCTATCCGCAATCGTCGGCTGATCATCGCGCGGTGCCGGTTGACCTGGTCACGACCTCCGGCAGTGGTTTGGATCCTGACATCAGTGTGGCGGCGGCGCAGTATCAAGTGGGCCGGGTGGCCGCCGCGCGCCGCCTGGCGCC
This sequence comes from uncultured Steroidobacteraceae bacterium, assembly GCA_964658805.1. Lineage (GTDB taxonomy): Bacteria > Pseudomonadota > Gammaproteobacteria > Steroidobacterales > Steroidobacteraceae > Bog-1198. The sequence continues at coordinate 1,311 of CAZZZU010000071.1, read as the reverse complement.
CGACAAGGTGCAGCGGCTGATCTCACAGCTTGCCGAGGAGCCGCTCGTAGGCTTCATCGGCGAGGCGCGGGTGAACGTGCTGGCGCTGAATCTGGCGCTCGACAGCCAGCATGAATGAGCGAGCCTGAACGCCTCGATCCGGACGAATTGCTCGACCAACTGGCGCGCCGCCAGTCTGCTGCCCGGCGCGGCGCCCTGAAAATCTTCTTCGGCGCCTCCGCCGGAGTCGGCAAGACCTACACCATGCTCGAATCGGCCCGCACGGCGCGCGCGGCGGGCGTCGACGTGGTGGTGGGCTATGTGGAGCTGCATGGTCGGATCGAGACTGAGCGGTTGCTCGAGGGACTCGAGCGTTTGCCGTTCCTCGACGTCTTACATCGTGGCATCGTGCGCCGCGAGTTCGATCTCGACGCCGCGTTGCGCCGCAATCCGTCCGTGCTGCTGGTGGACGAACTGGCGCACTCGAATCTGACGGAAGGAAAGCCCAAGCCACGGCATGCCAAACGCTGGCAGGACATCGAGGAACTGCTGAGCGCAGGCATCAGTGTCTGGACCACCGTCAACGTCCAACATCTGGAAACGCTGAACGATGTGGTGACCGGTATCACGGGTGTGCGACAGCAGGAAACAATTCCCGACCGCATCTTCGACGAGGCAGCTGAAGTCGAGTTAATCGACCTGCCGCCGAGCGAACTGCTGAACCGGCTCAAGATCGGCAAGGTTTATACGGCGGAGAACGCCGCTACCGCGACCGAGCGTTTCTTTCGCGAGCCCAATCTGATCGCCTTGCGCGAGCTGGCGTTACGGCGCACGGCTGATCGGGTCGACGCAACGGTGCGCGAATATGGCCGCCTGGAACGCGTCTCCAAGCCGTGGCTGGCGCGGGACCGATTTCTGGTGGCCGTATCGCTCGATAATCAGGCCGAGCAATTGATCCGCGTGGGCAAGCGGTTTGCGGATGCGCTCGATGCGGAGTGGCTGGTGGTATCGGTGGAGACGCCGGTCATGCTCAAGCTTGGCGAGCAAGCGCGCAATCGGCGTATCGACATTCTGCGTTTTGCGGAGAGTCTCGGCGCTGAGACGGTGACGCTCGATGGGCCCTCGGCCGCGTCGGCCCTGATGGAATACGCACGCCTGCGCAATATCGCCCGCATCGTGGTGGGCGGTCCGCGGCGCTTTGGCTGGCAGTCGCTGGTGGCACCGTCGACGACGACCCAACTGATCGAAGCGCAGGCTGGCTTCGATGTGTCTGTCATCGCGCGGCGCGAGTCCGTCAAGCCCGGCGCCGCGCGGCGCGAAGGGACGGGCGCG
>CAZZZU010000070.1:0-21719 GCA_964658805.1 uncultured Steroidobacteraceae bacterium | reverse complement strand
GGTGTCGCGCCCCGAGGCGTCGATGACGGTCTCGGCGTGCCAGGTATCACGACGGCCGTCATCGTGCTGTGCGTGCACCCGGACGCCGCTTCTAGCAGGCAGAAATTCAACCTTGTCGACGCGGCAACCTTCGCGGACATCGGCACCGAGCTGCGCCGCGCGTCGAATCAGGATTTCGTCGAACTGCGAGCGTTTTACCTGATAGGACATCGGCAGCGCCTTGTTCCAGGCATTCGCAAACTGAAATTCCTGGTGCCGCCCGTCCCACATGGAGACGAATTCAGCGCCGTACTTCTCCATGCCGACGCTACGTACCTGATCAAGTACGCCGAGACGTTCCAGCAGCGGCAGGTTGGCGGGCAGCAGGGACTCGCCAATATGGAAGCGCGGATGGTGGGCTTTTTCGAGCAGGGCCACCCGATAGCCACGCTCGGCCAAGAGGCTGGCTGCGGTTGAGCCACCGGGGCCGCCGCCGATCACCACGACATCGCAAGTCTTTTCGTTCAGGGTCTCGGGCAACATAAATGAGCCTATGGAATGCATTCAGATCGTTTCCCGAGTCTATCGTGCCGACATACCCAGGTCCAAGGGCTGTAAGATATCGATGCCATGCACATTCTAATTGTCGAAGATGACGAGGTGGCCCGCGATTACCTCGCCAAGGCACTGCGGGAGGCAGGCCACACGGTAGACAGTGCTAACAATGGCATCGAGGGGCTGCACCTGGCCGCCTCGACGTCCGTCGATCTTGCCATCGTCGACCGCATGCTGCCCAAACTCGACGGGCTGGCCCTGATCCAGAGCCTGCGGGCCACCGGTCGAAAAATGCCGGTCCTCATCTTGAGCGCACTCGGCGACGTCGATGACCGTATCACCGGATTGCGCGCCGGCGGTGACGACTACCTCACAAAGCCTTATCACATGTCTGAGTTGCTGGCGCGCATCGATGCGTTGGCGCGCCGCGGCGACGGTGGCGGCGAGTCCAATACCAAGTTGAAGCTGGCGGACCTGGAGCTCGACCGGATGACGCGCCGTGTGACCCGCAATGGCAAGAAAATCGAGCTGACGGCGCGCGAATTTCAATTGCTCGAATTCATGATGCGCCACAGCGGCCAGGTCGTGACCCGCACCATGTTGCTCGAGGGCGTGTGGGACTATCATTTCGATCCGCAAACCAATGTCATCGACGTCCACATCAGCCGTCTGCGTCAGGCGATCGACAAGGATTTCGACAAGCCCCTGCTGCACACCGTACGGGGTGCCGGGTACAGCTTGCGCGAAGACGAATGACCGCCCGCCATGGGGCCTGACCAGCGCTTTCGCGGGGTACTCGATACTTCGCCGTTTCGCATTGCCATCGTATATTCCCTGGCTTTCGCCTGCGGCGCTGCTGTGCTCCTGCTCGGGGTCTTTTTTGCCGTTTCCCGGGTAGTGGACCTCAGCACTGACAATCTGATCGAGGCCGAGGTGCAGGGCCTGCGCGAGCAGATGATCGTGCTGTCGCGCAACGACTTCATCGAGCTCATCGAACAGCGCTCCCAAAATCAGGATGTGCGTGGAGCGGTGTACCTCATGGTCGACCCGCAGTCGCGTCCGGTGGCCGGGAACGTGCCGGCGTGGCCGAAGGAAGCGGGCGAGGAGAAGTGGTTTCTCTTCAAGGTGGCCGTGCCGTTTGGCGATGAGACCCGCGAGCATGAGATGCGCGCCCAGCGCTTCAAGTTACCGGGCGGCTTTCGCATGCTCGTGGGGCATGACGTGCAGGAACGGCAGGATGTCAAAAGTCTGATGATGCGCGGCTTGATTGCCGCGGTGGTCGCGACCCTGTTGCTCGGTTTGAGCGGTGGCTTCTGGATGGGACGCCGCATTCTGGCGCAGGCCGGGGCCATCTCGGCTGTGGCGACGCAGATCATGCGCGGCGATCTGTCGCAACGTCTACCGGTGCGCAAGGCAGACGATGAAATCAGCAAGCTGGCGCGCGAAATCAACAGTATGCTCGACAAGATCGAGCAGCTGACCCTGGGAATGCGCACCGTACTCGATAGCGCAGCGCACGATTTGCGCACGCCGCTCAATCGGCTGCAGTCCACCGCGGAAAATGCCATCTCGCACGTGCCGCCAGGTTCGCCGGCACGCCGGGTGCTCGAGAGCGTCACCACCGAGGTCGACCATATGCGCAGCACGCTCGACGCGTTGCTGCGCATCGCCCTGGCCGAGACGGGCACGGTCGATCGTGAACCGGTCGACCTGTCCGAACTGGTCCGCAGCATGGTGGAGCTGTATGCGCCGGTCAGTGAAGAGCGCGGCATTTCACTGGTGGGCGAGGTGGCGCCCGGGGCCGCGGTGCTGGGCAGCCGCCAGCTGCTGGCCCAGGCGTTGGCGAATCTGCTCGACAACGCCATCAAGTTCACGCCGGACGGCGGTCACATCCGGGTGCTGCTGCGTGGTTCGGGGCAGCAGCCCGAGGTGGTCATCGAAGATGATGGCCCCGGCATCCCTGCCGACAAGCGCGAAATCGTGCTGGGCCGACGCGTGCGTCTGGACGAGGCGCGCAAGGTTCCGGGTTCCGGGCTCGGCCTGTCGCTGGTGGCGGCGGTCACCAAATTGCATGGGGCGCGCCTGGAGTTGGGCGACGCGGGGCCGGGCCTCAAAGTTTCGCTCAAATTTTAGTTTCAAGATTTTCAGGAGTGCGCATGTCTCATCGCTCGGTCTATGCTGCCTGCATGGTGCTTTTAGCTGCTTGCGCCGGACATCCTGAAAAACCGGCATTGCGCTCCGGTCTGGATACGGCCTACATCGACCACGCGGTTCGACCGCAGGACGACATTTATCAATATTTCAACGGCAAGTGGCTGGCCACCTTCGAGTTGCCTGCCGACAAGGGCTCGTACGGCTCCTTCAACGCCATCGACGACGCGCTGCAGGTACAGTTGCGCGGCATCATCGACGCGCTGCCGGCGTCGGGCACGGATCCTGAGGCTCAGAAAATTGCCGACCTGTACGCGAGCTTCATGGACGAGGCGCGGCTTGAGACGCTCGGGCTGGCGCCGCTCGCGGCGGCCTTTGCCGCCATCGATGCATTGCCCGATGTACGCGCGTTGCCGCAGCTGATGGCGCGTTTCAATGCGATGGGCGTGAGCGCGCCATACGGACTCGGCATTGGTCTGGACGCGAAGGACTCGACCCGCTATGCCGTGATCTTGCATCAAAGCGGCTTAGGACTGCCGGACCGCGACTACTACCTGAAAGACGATGCCAAGCTCAAGAATGCGCGTAGCCGTTACCTGGCGCACATCGAGAAGATGTTCGCCCTGGCGGGCCGTCCACACGCGGCTGCGGATGCCGGCGCCGTGCTCGAAGTCGAAACCGCCATCGCGCGCGCGCAGTGGACGCGGGTGGAAAATCGCGATCCGGTCCGGACCTATAACAAGAAACTGGTCAGCGAATTGTCCGGTGTAATGGCGAACTATGACTGGCAGGCGTACCTGCACGCCACCGGCGTCGAAGGCAAGGTGGACTATGTGGTGGTCAGCCAGCCTACCTATTTCACCGCACTCGGCAAACTGCTGCATGACACGCCGCTGCCTGCCTGGCAGGCCTATTTCAGGTGGCGTCTTTTATCGGGCATGGCGCCTTATCTGTCCAAAGTCTTCGTGGACGAGCGATTTGCTTTCAGCGGTACGGTGTTGCGTGACGTGCCGGAGAATCAACCGCGCTGGAAACGTGGCATCAGCCTGGTTGACGGCAGTCTTGGTGAGGCGCTCGGCAAACGCTACGTAGCGCAATATTTTCCGCCGGCAAGCAAGGCTCGTATGCAGGAGCTGGTGAAGAATCTGCTCGAAACCTATCGACAAGACATCGAGAAGCTCGACTGGATGAGTCCGGCCACGCGGGTCGGGGCGCGCGCCAAACTGGCGCGGCTCGTGCCCAAGATAGGTTACCCGGACGTGTGGCGCGACTACGGTGCACTGCAGATCGACAGGACCGATCTCGTTGGCAATGTCATGCGTGCCAACGCCTTTGACTACCAGCGCAACCTCATGCGGCTCGGAGGACCGGTGGATCGCAGTGAATGGCGCATGACACCGCAGACCATCAATGCCTCCTACAATCCGACGCGTAACGAGATCACGTTTCCTGCCGGCATCCTGCAGCCCCCATTCTTCGATGCGCAGGCCGACGATGCAGTGAATTATGGCGGCATCGGGGCGGTGATCGGGCATGAAGTCAGTCACGGTTTCGATGACCAGGGCAGCCAGTTCGATGCGGATGGCAATCTGCACGATTGGTTCACGCCCGCTGACCACGACAAGTTTGCCGCCAAGACCAAGGTGCTCGTTGAACAGTATGACGCGTATGAACCGGTGCCCGACTTTCACGTCAATGGCCAGCTGACCCTCGGCGAAAATATTGCGGACAATTCGGGACTTGCCATCGCTTATAAGGCCTACCAGTTGTCTTTGGGCGGGCAGCCTGCCCCCGTGATCGATGGCTTGAGCGGGGCGCAACGTTTCTACCTGGGATGGGTACAGGTGTGGCGCGGCAAGGTGCGCGAGGCCGAGGCCGTGCAACGGACCAAGACCGATCCGCATTCGCCGCCGGCGGTCCGTGGTCTTGCGCCGCTGCGCAATCAGAACGCGTTCTACCAAGCTTTCGAGATCAAGCCCGGCGACCGGATGTATTTGCCGCCCGAGCAGCGCGTCGATATCTGGTAGCGTCAAAATTCCGTCGCAGCACCGGGTGGTGCGGACGCCTGCATCGCGCAGGTAGCTGAAAACCGGAGCTAATTGGGCGGGGCCTGGCCGTGGCATAGATCTTGCTGAACTCCTGTCGAGTCTACGACCCGCAGGATTTTGATCATGGCCGACGCCGCAGCAGAAGCAATCGTTCCCCCTTCGCCCCCGAAGTCCGCAGGGATGATGGGCACCATCGTGAATGGCGTTGGCATTTTCGTGCTGACACTGGGGGCCGTCATCGCCGGCGGCTCCATCAATGCCCGGCTGCATCCCATGCCGGATTTGAAAATGGGCGCCGATGGAAAGATCACTCCGATCGTCGCGCCGCCTGCCCCGGGACACAGCGCACACGGCGAAACCGCGCACCCTGCAATCTATTTCGCCATCGATCCACCACTGGTCGTCAATTTTGAGGACGGCTCGGTGGTGCGCTTTTTGCAGATCTCCATGGACATCATGGCGCGTGATCAAAAGGCCATCGAAAGCGTGCAGAAAAACCTGCCGCTGATTCGCAACAACCTCTTGCTGCTCATGAGCAACCGCAATTATCAAACCTTGATGTCGCGCGAGGGCAAGGAGAAGTTGCGTCAGGAAGCGCTCGACGAAATCCGTGCGGTGCAGAAGAAAGAAGGCGGCCCGGATATCGATGATCTGCTGTTCACCAGTTTCGTGGTGCAGTGATGAGCATCTCTGAGGCTGAAGTCGCCGCATTGCTCGAGAAAGACAAGGAATCCGATCGCTCGGCAACCGTACGGCCTTACGACTTTACGCAACAGCGCATCAATCGTACCGAACTGCCGATGCTCGAGATCATCAGCAAGACCTTCGGCGAACGCATGGGCATCTCGCTCACAAATCTCCTTGGTCGCGATGCGAGCGTGCACTTTCAATCCCTGGAAACGGTCAAGTGTGGCGATCTGCAGGCTTCCTTGCCGGTGCCCGGGATCATCGCGATCGTGCGCCTGAAGCCACTCGCGGGTTGCGCCTGTGTCAGTGTTGAGCCTGCGCTGTTGCTGGCGCTGCTCGATGGTTTCTTTGGCGGTTCAGGGCGTCCGACCGCCGATTCGCAAGCGTGCATCGCTCCGGCAGCGCAACGATTCTTGAGCTTGCTGCTGAAGAGCGTTGCCCCGGACCTGGCCGCGGCCTGGGCAGAAGTGACGCCGGTCGAGCTCGAATTGCTCAAACTGGAAACCAACCCGCGCATGCTGCAGCTCGGCGCGGCCCATGAGCCGGTGAACGTGGTGCGCTTCACAGTGGAATTCGGTGCGCGCAGTGGTCGCATCGAGTGGCTGTTTCCGGAATCGATGTTCGAGAGTATCCGTGATGCGCTCCGGGGTGAGAAGCATGAAACCCCGGTGCGCAAACAGGCTCCGTGGCCTCCGCAACTGGCGGCCGCCCTGCAAGATGCGCCGCTGGATGCGCATGCGGTACTCGCCGAGGCGCGCATCAGTTTGGGTGAACTGATGCGCCTGTTACCCGGCGACATCATCCCGATCGATCCGCCGCAACAGGTCACCTTGTTTGCCGGCACCGTGCCGCTATATCGCGGCCGCTTCGGCAATTCGCAAGGCCGCAATGCCGTCAAGATTCAATCAGGAGCATCGTCATGAGCACGCCCGATCCTCGCGCCGGCGTCGCCCGCGCCCAATTCGGTGAGTTGACCCCCGCTGCCGGTGCCGGTCACGGTGGCGAGATGAATCTGAATTTGATTCTCGACGTGGCGGTAACGCTGACCCTGGAAGTGGGTCGCACCCACATGTCGGTGCGGGAGTTGCTGCAGCTCGCGCCAGGTGCCGTGGTCGAACTCGATCGCCTGGCCGGGGAGCCGCTCGACGTCCTGGTCAACGGGGTGCGCATCGCACGCGGCGAAGTCGTGGTGGTGAACGAGAAGTTCGGCATCCGCCTGACCGACGTCGTCAGCGCCAAGGAAAGGATGGAGCACGCGCAGTGACGCAGACGGCGCAGAGCGCCTCGCCGCTGTCCGTTTCGAGTCTTGCGCAATTAACCTTTAGTCTCCTGGCGATCCTGGCGCTCATCTTTGCCGTCGCTTGGCTGTTGAAGCGCCTGAAACTTGCGACGCCGCGCGGTTCCAACGACATCGCGGTTTTGCAGGAAATGAGCGTCGGTCCACGCGAACGCATTGCGCTGATCCGCGTCGGTAACGCGCAGGTATTGATCGGCATCACGCCGAGCGGAATCACCGCCCTGCAGCCGCTGACAGTGCCCATTGTCTTCGAGCCGCGCGCGGTGTCGACACCGGCGTTTGCCCAGAAATTGCGCGACCTGATGCAACGTTCGGGCGGTTCGCCGTGACCGGATCGATGCTGCGCAAAGCCTGGCAAAGCGGCGGATGGGCTCTGCTCATCTGCGTACTGCTGCCGACGGGGGCGGTGCAAGCGCAGGCCGCGCTGCCCGCCGTAGCGGTCAAGTCGGCCGTCGATGGCGTGCAGACCTACTCGCTCACGTTCCAGATCCTCATCCTCATGACGGTGCTGACGTTGTTGCCGGCCATCCTGCTGGCGATGACGTCGTTCACGCGCATCATCATCGTGCTGTCGATCCTGCGTCAGGCGCTCGGCATGGCCACGACGCCCTCCAATCAGGTGCTCACCGGCCTCGCCTTGTTCATGACTTTCTTCGTCATGGGCTCGACCATCGAACAGTCATACGGCTCCGGCATCAAGCCCTATCTCGACGGTCAGCTGGCGGGTGATGTCGCGCTGGACCGTACCGTCTCCCCGCTGAAGAAATTCATGGTGGCGCAGATCCGTGAGAACGATCTGCAACTCTTCACCAAGATGGCGGGCAAGGCGCCGTATGCAGGCCCCGAGGATGTGCCACTGCCCGTACTCATGCCTGCCTTCATGACCAGTGAGCTGAAGACGGCGTTCACCATCGGCTTCATGGTGTTCATCCCATTCCTGGTGATCGATCTCGTGGTGGCGAGCGTGCTCATGTCCATGGGCATGATGATGCTCTCGCCGGTGCTGGTGTCGCTGCCGTTCAAGATCATGCTGTTCGTGCTGGTGGACGGCTGGACGTTGCTGCTGGGCACGCTGGCAAGCGGCTTTCATCAATGACACCCGAGATGGTCATGGATCTCGCGCACAAGACGCTGCTGGTCACCACGATGATCGCGGCGCCGCTCCTGTTGGTGTCGCTCGTGGCAGGGCTCGTCATCGGCATGTTGCAGGCCGCGACGCAGATCAACGAATCCACCCTGAGCTTCATTCCAAAACTGCTGTTGCTGGTGCTGACGCTGTTCGTCGCCGGGCCGTGGATCCTGCGGGTGTTGGTCGACTTCACGCATGAGCTCTACGCCAGCATTCCGAGCGTGGTGGGCTAGCATGCTGGAACCGGTCACGCTGAACGTCACCGATATTGCGGGCTGGGTGAGCCGCATGTGGTGGCCTGCGCTGCGCGTCGGCGGGTTCGTGTTGACGGCACCCACCATCAGCGACGTCACCGTGCCACGAACTGTGAAAATCATTTTTTCGCTTTCGCTGACCCTGATGCTGGCGGGCGTCGTGCACTCGCCCGCCGATCTGTCGATCTTCTCGGCGGCCGGTTTCGCGGTAGCGGCGCTGGAGTTGTTGATCGGCGTTGCAATCGGCATGGTGGTGCAACTCGCGTTCGAGGCGCTGACCTTTGCCGGCCAGACCATCTCGCTCACCATGGGTCTCGGCTTTGCCACCCTGGTGGACCCGCAGCGCGGCGCGCAGACGCCTGTGCTGGGCCAGCTGTTCATGATCCTGGGAACGCTGACGTATCTTGCCGTCGACGGACATTTGATGTTGATCGGCGCCCTGGCCGACAGCTTCGATGCGCTCCCCATCGGGGCAGAACACATTGGCCGCAACTTTTTCATGGCAGTCGCGCAGTGGGGCGCGCATGTGTTCGACACGGGACTGCTCATCGCGTTGCCCGCGGTGATCGCATTGGTCATCGTCAATCTCGCGCTCGGCGTGGTGACGCGCGCGGCACCGCAGCTCAACCTGTTCGGCATCGGTTTCACCGTGACGCTGCTCAGCGGCTTCTTCGTACTCATCGTCGGGCTCGACGGCCTGATGAACGGCATCAACAGCGTCATCAGCAGCGCGTTGCGCATGGTGACCGATCTCGTCGGCGATGCGGTCGCCGGGAGCCCCTGATGGCAGAGTCGGAATCCGGCGCAGATCGCAGCGAAGAACCCTCGGAACGACGACTCCAGGAAGCCCGCGGGCGCGGTCAGGTACCCAGGTCGCGCGAGCTGACGACTTTTGCCGCCATGATGGCCGGCAGCAGCGTCCTCGTCGTACTCGGCGAATCCCTGGCCGCGCGCCTGGCACAGATCATGCGCAGCGGACTGTCACCTGATTGGCAAACGCTCGATGGAGCACAGGCCCTGCAAAGCGCGATGGCCGGGGCTGCGAAAATGGTGCTCGCCGGGATGGCGCCCCTGTTCGGCGCTTTGATCCTGATGGTGCTGCTGGCTTCGGTCATGCTCGGCGGCTGGAATTTCAGTCCGCAGGCGCTCGCCCCCGATTTCAGCCGTCTCAGCCCCGTGAGCGGACTGCGCCGCCTGTTTGGCATGCACGGCGCGGCGGAGCTCGGTAAGGCGCTGCTCAAGTGCGCGCTCGTCGGGGGCGTCTGTGCGGCTGTGGTGTGGCACGTGCTACGCGACGTCATGGCGCTCGGACACATGCAGCCGCGCGCCGCGATCGGCCGCGGCGCGGGGCTCCTGGCCTGGTCGTTTGTATGGCTGTGCAGTTCGCTCGCGCTGGTAGCCGCCGTGGACGTACCGCTGCAGATGTTCCAATTCAAACGCAATCTGCGGATGACGCGTCAGGAACTGCGCGACGAGTCGAAGGAAACCGACGGCAGACCGGAAGTCAAACAGCGCATCCGGCAATTGCAACAGACAGTCGCACGCCGTCGGATGATGCACCGGGTGCCGAAAGCCGACGTGGTCATCGTCAATCCCACGCACTTTGCGGTCGCGGTCAAATATGACGCCAGGAAGATGCGCGCGCCGAGGGTTGTTGCGAAGGGCACGGACGTGGTGGCGCAGAACATTCGACGCATCGCCGAAGAGCACCGTGTGCCCATCTTCGAATCACCGAAGCTCGCGCGTGCGCTGCATCGGTCCACGGATCTCAACAAGGAAATTCCGACCGGTTTGTATATGGCGGTCGCGCAGGTGCTGTCGTACATCTTCCGCATCCGCAGCATGAGTGCGACGTCCGCGGCGCGCTTGTCGCGACCGGATCCGCAGCTGGGTGCGGAGTACGCTGACGTATGAACGGTCGCGGACTGCTGGCGACCTGCGCCGAATTCGCCCGCAATGGCCTGGGGGTGCCGGTGCTCGTGATGGCGATCCTCGCCATGATGGTGCTGCCGCTGCCGGCTTTCCTGCTGGACGTGTTCTTCACATTCAACATCTCTCTCTCGTTGATGATTCTGCTCGCGGTCATCTATGTACGGCGCGCGCTCGAGTTCGCGGCTTTTCCGACGGTGCTGCTCGGTGCCACCTTGCTGCGGCTCGGTTTGAACGTGGCGTCGACGCGCATCGTGCTCATCAACGGCCACACCGGCGCGCATGCCGCAGGCCATGTGATTGCCGCGTTCGGTCATTTCGTGGTGGGCGGCAACTACGCCGTCGGCATGGTGGTATTCATCGTTCTCGTGATCATCAACTTCGTCGTGATCACCAAAGGCGCCGGCCGCATTTCTGAAGTGAGCGCACGCTTCACGTTGGATGCGATGCCGGGCCGGCAGATGGCGATCGATGCAGATTTGAATGCCGGCATCATCACGCAGGCAGACGCCGTGCTGCGGCGCCAGGAAGTGCGCGAGGAAGCGGACTTCTACGGTGCCATGGACGGCGCGAGTAAATTCGTACGCGGCGATGCCATCGCCGGCATTCTCATCGTATTCATCAATTTGTTCGGCGGCACCCTGATCGGCGCTCTGCAGCATGGCATGTCGCTCGCGGACGCCGGCCGCACCTATGCGTTGCTGACCATCGGCGACGGATTGGTGGCGCAAATTCCCGCGCTGCTGCTGTCGGTCGGCGTTGCCATCCTCGTAACGCGCGTTTCGCGGCCGCACGATATGAGCCAGCAAATCATGTCGCAGGTGCTCGGCCAGCCGCGTGCATTGGCGGTCACCGCCGGCATACTGGGGCTGCTCGGCATCATTCCCGGCATGCCGAATCTCGTCTTTCTGGGCATGGCAGGCGCCTGTGCAGCAGCCGCGTATTTCACCAGCAAGCGCAGAGAGGCAGCCGCGTCGGGCACCGGCGCAGCGGGCACTGCGGCCGCGCCGAATGCCTTGCCCGGTGCACCTGCCGAACAAAAAGAGTTGTCGTGGGACGACGTCGACCAGGTCGATCTCATCGGGCTGGAAGTAGGCTACCGCCTCATCACGCTGGTCGATCGCAATCAGGGCGGCGAGCTCATGGGCCGCATCAAAGGCGTACGCAAGAAGCTCTCAGAAGATCTCGGCTTCCTGGTGCAGGCCGTGCACATCCGCGACAACCTGGAACTCGCGCCCAATGCTTATCGCATCACCATTTTGGGCGCGCCGGTCGGGGAATCCGAAGTTTTTCCGGATCGGGAACTCGCAATCAATCCGGGCCAGGTGTCAGGTCAGTTGCCGGGCTCGGCGACCAAGGATCCGGCCTTCGGGCTAGATGCCGTCTGGATCGAGAAGTCCCGGCGCGACCAGGCCCAGTCGCAGGGTTACACCGTCGTCGATGCGAGCAGCGTCGTCGCCACCCACTTGAGCCACTTGCTGCAGTCACATGCACATGAGCTGCTGGGTCACGAGGAGGTCCAGCAACTCTTGAACCGGCTGCAGAAGAGGGCGCCCAAGTTGATCGAAGACCTGGTGCCCAAGCTCCTGCCCATGAGCGTCGTGGTCAAAGTATTGCAGTACCTGCTGCTCGAGCGCGTGCCGATCCGCAATCTGCGCACCATCTGCGAAACCCTGGCTGAGCTCGCGCCAAAGGTACAGGACCCGATTGCACTGGTCGCGGCAGTGCGGGTGGCGCTCGGCCGGACCATCGTGCAGAACATCGGCGGCCTGCGACAGGAGCTGCCGGTCATCACGCTCGATCCGGCGTTGGAACAAGTATTGCAAGACTCGATGGGCGGCGGCGATCCGTCACCGGGCTTCGAGCCGGGGCTTGCCGACCGAATCCAGCAGGCGCTGGGTGACAGCACGCGCCGGCAGGAAGCGGCGGGCGAACCGGCGGTGCTGTTGGTGGCACCGAAAATTCGCCCCTGGATCGCACGGCTGATGCGTCACACGACGCCTACGCTGGCGGTGCTGGCGTACAACGAAATACCGGAAAACCGCCGAATCCGTGTGATTGCGGCGGTTGGACGCTGAGGAATGCAGAAGTTCGGAGGTTTTAGATGAAGATAAAACGCTATCAGGCGGACAGCATGCGCGCCGCGCTGGCGCTGGTACGCTCGGAGCAGGGTACGGACGCGGTGATCCTGTCGAGTCGACGCACCGACGCGGGTATCGAGGTCATCGCCGCGGTCGACTACGACGCTGCATTGTTCGCTGAGGCGAAGCGTCCGCGTCAAAGTTCCGCCGCTGGGCCCGCAACGCCGACTTCGCCTGTCACCCTGATCTCGCCGGCGGCGAGCGATGCAGCGCCTGCATCGAAGTCGATCGCGTCACAGATTTCGGAATCCGCGCCGATCCCGACGCTGCGTCACGTCGTGTCCAAGGAAGACCCGGCCTACGGCGCCATGCACCGTGAGATTCAGGACATGCGCCGAATACTCGAAAGCGGTCTCGCCGATCTGGCTTGGGCCGGCAAGCGCAACAGTGATCCGCTGCAGACGCGCGTGCTCGAAGAACTGACCGCCATGGACATCGCTCCGGATGTTGCCAGAGCGATTGCAGCTTTGGCGCCAAAAAGCACGACACTCGAGAATCCGGACCACATCCCGATGGCGCTGCTCTGCAAGCAATTGCGGGTGGTGAACGACCTGACCACCGTCATGGGTGGGGTGACAGCGTTGGTTGGGCCTACCGGGGCAGGCAAGACCACGACCATTGCCAAACTGGCGGCACGCTGGTGCATGCAGCACGGTGCGCATGACATCGCGTTCATCAGCGCAGACGGTTATCGCATTGGCGCACGCGAACAACTGCTGACCTACGCCCGCATCCTGGGCGTGCCGATGCACGTCGCCAACAGCGGCGGAGAGCTCGCCGCGGTGCTCGGCCGCCTTGGCAGCAAGCGCCTGGTGCTCATCGACACTGCCGGGATGGGCGCGCGCGACTTGCGCCTGGCTGAACAGCTGGGCGCCATTCAGCAGGGCGCGTCGCATGCGCGGGTCCTGCTAACGCTGCCTGCCCATTCGGAGGGCCAGACGCTGGATGAAATCGTGCGCGCTTTCGAGCCCGTGGTGCCCGCTGCCTGCATCCTGACCAAGGTCGACGAGGCGGCGTGTCTCGGACCCGTGCTGTCGACCACGCTGCGGCACAAACTGAAGATCGCCTATATCTGCAATGGTCAGCGCGTCCCGGAAGATTTGCATGCCGCGCAGACCAAGCGCTTATGGCTGGTGAAAACGGCCCTTGAATTGAAGCAGCGATCGCAGCCAGGTCGCGATGCTGCCTACATGGCCCGGCATTTTGGACGGGCTCCTGCGCATGCGTAACAACCGACTGACGCCTGACCGCGCCGACGCGCTGGCCGAGCTGAATGCCTCTCGCCCGGTCAAGGTGATTGCCGTCACCGGCGGCAAGGGCGGCGTCGGCAAGACCACGGTATCGGCCAACCTGGCGGTCTCGATCGCCGCTCGTGGTCGAGACACCATGCTGGTGGACGCCGATCTCGGACTCGCCAATGTCGACGTCGTGCTGGGCCTGCACACACGCTTTCATCTCGGTCACGTCATTCAGGGCGAATGCGCGCTGGAGGACGCGATCGTCACGGGGCCGCATGGCCTGCAGATCGTGCCGGCGTCGTCGGGCTTCAAACGCATGGCCTCCCTGTCGCCTGCCGAGCACGCCGGCATCATTCGGGCATTCAGCGACCTGTACCACAAGGTCGAGGTGCTGGTGGTCGACACCGCCGCGGGATTGCACGAGAGTGTGCTGACTTTTTCGCAGGCGGCGCATCACGTTCTGGTGGTGGTCTGTGACGAGCCCGCGTCGATCACCGATGCTTATGCGCTCATCAAAGTGTTGAGTCGCGAACATGGCGTGGCGAAATTCCAGATCCTGGCCAACCAGACGCGCCGCGCCGGCGAGGGGCCGCAGCTGTTTCAAAAGATTTCGCGCGTCTGTGACCGGTTTCTCAATGTGTCGCTCGAGTTCGCGGGATCGGTGCCTTACGACGATTACCTGCGGCGCGCCGTGCAGCGTCAAGCTCCTGTCGTGGATGCCTATCCGGCATCCGTTTCGTCGATCGCGCTCAAGAATCTGGCCACCAAGGCCGATAAGTGGTCTGCGCCAGAAGGCGCGCGGGGTCACCTGGAGTTCTTCGTCGAACGAATGGTGGGAGCAAGGCTCGCACCCTCGACGGTATTGCAATGAGAGCAAGCACACAGTACTCGAATACACAGAAGCGCGCGCATCGGCCGGCAGGCGATGCGGATGTGCCCGTGGATCAGTTGCCGCAGCATGATCTGGTGGTCAGGCACGCCGAATTGGTGAAGCGCATTGCCTACCATCTCGTCAGTCGCATGCCACCGAACGTCGAAGTCGATGACCTGATCCAGGCCGGGATGCTCGGACTCCTCGATGCGGCAAAGCACTACTCCCCCGAGAAAGGCGCGAATTTCGAAACCTATGCCGGCATTCGTATTCGCGGCGCCATGCTTGACGATGTGCGCAAATCCGACTGGACGCCGCGCTCGGTGCACCGAAGCATGCGCGAGATGGCCGAGGTGGTGCGACGGATAGAGAATGAGAAGGGGCAGGACGCAGCGCCTTCAGACATTGCCGCGGGCTTAGGGGTGGGCCTCGAGGAATATCACAAACTGGTGCAGGACGCCGCGAGCTGCCGGGTATTCAGCTTCGATCAGATAGGCAAGAGCGATGACGACTCGAGTCCGGCGGACCTCGCGCGCGACGAGCGTCCGGGTCCCCTCGAGGACGTCGAGGATGCCGGGTTTCGCGACGCGCTGGCGGGCGCCATCGAGAATCTCCCCGAGCGTGAAAAACTGGTTTTGTCGCTTTACTACGATGAAGACATGAATTTGCGTGAGATCGGCGCGGTGCTGGATGTGTCCGAGTCGCGCGTCTGCCAGATTCATGGCCAGGCCTTGGTCCGGGTGCGTGCCCGCCTCGGCGAATGGCTCAGCAAAGACTGACGCAATGGATATTTTGAGTGTCATCGGAATCGTTCTCGCGCTCGTCGCCATCGTCGGCGGCGCAATCCTGAAGGGCAGCAGTGCCGGAGCGCTCGTGGGCAGCGCCGCGTTCGTGATCGTGGTGCTCGGCACGCTGGCGGCGAGCCTGATGCAGACGCCGATGGCCACCTTTCTACGCGCCTGGAAGATCATCAAGTGGGTGTTCATGCCGCCGGCGAGCAATCCGGGCGCGATGATCGAGAAAATTGTCGAGTGGAGCAATATTGCACGCAAGCAAGGCTTGCTGGGCCTGGAGTCGGCGGTGGAGGCCGAGCAGGACGCGTTCCTGAAGAAAGGTTTGCAGTCCCTGGTCGATGGCGGCGAACCCGAGGCCATTCGCTCAAGCATGGAAATCGAACTCGAAACCATGGAGCATTTCGACACCCAGGCGGCCAAGGTGTTCGAGGCGATGGGCGTGTACTCACCGACGCTCGGCATCATCGGTGCGGTTATGGGCCTGATGGCCGTCATGCAGAACCTGGCCGATCCTTCCAAGCTGGGCCACGGCATCGCCGCGGCGTTCGTCGCCACGATCTACGGCATCGCGTTTGCGAATCTGCTGTTCCTGCCATGGAGCAACAAGCTGAAGTCCGTGATCCACGGCCAGACGCAGATTCGCACCATGGTGATCGAAGGCATCATCGCGATCGCTCAGGGCGAGAATCCGCGCAACATCGAATCCAAGCTGCAAGGCTATTTCCATCATTAGTTGCCATGGCACGCAAGAAGAAACATGAAGAGCATGTGAACGCCGAGGCCTGGGCCATCCCCTATGGCGACCTCGTCACCTTGCTGTTTGCGCTGTTCACGGTGATGTACGCCATGTCGTCGGTGAACGAAGGCAAGTTTCGCGTGCTGTCGGACTCCATGATCGCGGCTTTTCACGGCGCGCCAAAAAGCATGCAACCGGTCAACATCGGTGACAAGCAGCCGGGCAAAAGCGGCGACAAACCGCTGGTCGGCGTTGCGCCGACGGCGCTCATCAAGATCAAAGCCGAAAATAACACCCGTGACGGCGAGTTCTCGCCGCGCAGTCCCAAGATCACGGAAGGCCTGCCCTCGGCCGATCTGCCGGGTGCGATGATTCGCATGGAACGCCAGGTGCAGAACGCCATGCAGGCGCTCATCGATGCCAAGCTCGTCACGGTGCGGCGCGAAAGCATGTGGCTCGAGATCGAAATCAACACCGATATCCTATTCCCCAGCGGCGGCGCGTCCTTTTCGCCTTCCGCGGTGGCCGTGCTCGACCAGCTCGCCGCAGTGCTGCAGCCATTTCCGAATCCCATCCGGGTAGAAGGACATACGGACGACCGCCCGATCAAGACCGCGGCCTTCCCATCTAACTGGGAGTTATCGGCGTCGCGGGCCGCGAGCGTGGTGCATCGGTTTACCGCCGACGGTATTGATCCGTTGCGCCTCGAGATCGTGGGGTTCGGCGAGTTCCATCCGCGTCAATCGAATGACAGCAGCGAGGGTCGCAATGCCAACCGGCGCGTCGCGGTGCTGGTACTCGAGGCAGTTGCGCCAGGTGAAGCCACTACGGCGCGCGCCGACGCGCAGACGCCCGCGAGCGCCGGCGAGGGTGTGGCCACCGCCGATGCCGGCAGCGCCGGCAATCGACTTCTGTATCGCGTTGCTCCGAACCAGCTCGGCGGCACGGTGTTGTCGAAGGCCGCGCCGGCCGCGCCGCCCTGAGGCTTCAATTACATTCCTCTCACGAGTACGCACGATGATCACGATCAGTCTCGCAATGGGTTGCAGCGTCATGGCGCTGGTGTGGAGCGCTGCCTGCACGGCAGCCGGCGTCGTGCTGTGGCGGCAGCAGAAAAAGTTGCGCGCCCGGTGCGAGGCAGCAGACGCTGCGCTCGCGGAGCTGCAGCGCGAGTGGCAACTCAGTGCGGTACGGCGCACCGAGCGCAGTGAGCCGGTCGAGGCGCGCAGCACGCTGCCGTCCTTCGACAGGGCGATCGAGTTCGCGCGGCGCGGCGGTGATGTCGCGCAGCTCGTGCAGCGCTTCGGCATGAGTCGTGGCGAAGCAGAACTGACCGTGCGGATGCACGGCGCGAAGCGTAGCGCCTAAGCTGGCCCTCGACTCCGCGCGAAGATCTCCCTTAAACTCGCGCGCATGAAGCATTCATGGGTCCGCTGCGCGGCAGTTCTCGCCGCTGCAGCCTTTGCGCCTGTCGCGCGCGCGGATAACGCGTCAGTCACCAGCTCCGCTCCACCCAATCTGGAAACGCTGATGGCAGATCCTGACTGGATCGGCCCGCCGGTCAAGGGTGAATTCTGGTCAGTGGATGGTCGCGCGGTTTACTACGAGACCAAGCGGCGCGGCTCGCCGCTCAGCGATCTACACAAGGTCGTGGCTGCGAGCGGCGTACAGACGGTGGTGGCGGATGCGGACCTAGCGCAGGCGGATGGCGCCGCGCTGTTCGATGCCGCGGGCACGCGCGCGGCGTTCCTGCGCGGCGGCGACGTCTTCGTCCGCGACGTGCGCAGCGGCCGGCTGACTCAAATCACGCGCAGCCCGGACCTGAAAGCGGGTCTGCAATTTTCCAGCGATGGTCACAGCTTAAGCTTTCGCGTGGGTGCGGGCTGGATGCTGCACGATTTCAACAGCGGCCTCACGGCGCCCGTGGCGCAGGTGCTGGCAGAGAAAGATCCGAGCGTGGCGGACTCGAATGATTTGCGCAGCTTCCAGCTTCGTACCTTCTCGACCCTGCAGCGCATGCACGACGATGCGGAGGCGCAGAAAGAGCGCAACAAGCAGCTGCGCCGGGTGGATGCAACCCGCGCTGCGGCGCCTTTCTATCTGGGCAACGACGTGGTCGTGCGGCGCAGCTTTCTGGCGCCGGATGCGCATTGGCTGCTGGTGGTGACCGCACCCAAGTCCGCCGAAAAGGGGCGCGAAGGTCAATTGACACGCTACGTCACGGAGTCCGGCTATGAGGAGTTCGAGACGGAACGGGTGCGCGTGGGGCGCAACGCGCCGGCACCGCAATCGCTGCTGCTCCTCGATCTGGTTGCGCATACGGTGTATCCGCTCGCCACGGACACCTTGCCGGGCATCACGGATGATCCGCTGAAGGCCATTCGCGAGGAGAATACGCCGCCGGCCGCGGCCGCCGCGCCGCGTTCGCCGCCGGTCAATCGCAGCGTCTGGATTGTCGCCGACGACCCGGAGGGCGCCGCCGGCGGCGCCGTATGGAGTCGTGACAGTCAGTCACTGGCCATACAGGTGTTTTCGATCGACAACAAGGACCGCTGGATCGCGAGCGTGGATCTTGCGAGGCACGTATTGGTGTCGCAGCACCGTCTCAGCGATCCGGCCTGGGTCAACTGGAACTTCAACGAGTTTGGCTGGCTTAACGATAACCGCACATTGTGGTATGCCTCCGAGGAATCCGGCTACGTTCAGCTGTACCGTAAGAGTCTCGGCGCCGCAGCGCACGCCATCACGCAGGGCAAATTCGAAGTGACGGAGCCGGTGCTGTCCGCCGACGGCAAATGGTTTTACATGCAAAGCAATGCCGAGGCGCCGTACGCGTACGACGTCTATCGCGTGCCGAGCACGGGCGGCGAGTTGCAGCGCTTGACGCATCTGCAGGGGGTCGAGCGTTTCGCCCTGCGCGAGGACGGCAAGGAGCTTCTGGTGGCACATTCCGCACCGTACGTGCGCACGCAGCTCGCGGTGCTGCACGCCGATGGCGCCGGCGCGTTGCACGAGCTCACCGATACGCGCACGCCGGAGTACAAGGCGATGACGTGGGTGCAGCCGCAGATCGTGCAGGTGCCGTCGACCCATTTCGACGGCACCATTTATGCCAAGGTGTACGGCGCCGACGGCACCGACGGCGCGGGCGGTGCGCCGCGTCCGGCGGTCATCTTCGTGCACGGCGCGGGCTATCTGCAGGATGTCCACAAGCGTTATTCCTATTACTTCCGCGAGCAGATGTTCAACAGCATGCTGGTGCAGCGGGGCTATGCGGTCATCGATCTCGACTATCGCGCATCCGCGGGATACGGGCGCGACTGGCGCACCGCCATCTACCGGCAGATGGGACATCCGGAACTCGAGGATCTGCTGGACGGCAAGAATTGGCTCATCGAGCACGCCCATGTCGACCCGCATCGTGTCGGGGTTTATGGCGGGTCTTATGGAGGCTTCATGACGCTGATGGCGCTGTTCCGTGCGCCCGGTGAGTTTGGCGCGGGGGCGGCCTTGCGACCCGTGACGGACTGGATGCAGTACGACCACAACTACACGTCGGCCATCCTCAATGATCCGCAGGTGGATCCGATCTCCTATCAGCGTTCATCACCGCTGGAATTTGCGGCCAACCTGCGAGACCCCTTGCTGATCTGTCACGGCGTCATCGACGACAATGTGCTGTTCGAAGACTCGATGCGGCTATATCAGCGCCTGATCGAGTTGCACAAGGACAACTTCAGTCTCTCGCCTTACCCGCTCGATCGGCACGGCTTTGCCAACGCCGATTCATGGCTGGACGAGTACAAGCGGATCTACACGTTGTTCGAGACGCGCCTGCACCAGTGAAGTTTTCCGTCGACCTAGGGCGGCAGGCCGAACAGTCTCTGGGCGTTACCGTATCGGATCTCCGACTTCTCGTCGGGCGTGAGATCCAGCTTCTCGAATGCCGCAAGCGTTTCAGCCAGCGTAAATTGCGGATAGTCCGATCCGAGCAACACATGGTCCGTGCCGACGCCGCGGATGGTCCAGACGAACTCAGCTTGGAGGGGCGAATCTTTGAGCAGCACGATCGTCGCTGCGATGTCGAAATAAATGTTGTCGGCATAGAGACCCTGCGCCGTTTTCGCCGCGCGGATTACATTCCAGAAGCGAAAATTCATCCCGCCAAGATGCGCAAAGATAAATTTCGTTCTGGGCGCCTCGAGCGCCAGATTGAATAACTTCTCGTTATCACCGGGAATGATACTGGCATTGTCCATCAATACGATCATGCCGCGTTCGCCGGCACGCGAGACGACTGCGAGGACCCGCCGATCCGCGGGATCGAACTTCTGGGTATGCGGGTGGAGTTTCAACACCTTGAAGCCCAAGCTGGCGACGCGGTCCACCTCCGCCAGCGCCGCCGCGCCGTCATAGGGGTGAACGGTCGCGATCGGCAGCATCTGCGGAAATTTCGCCGTCAAAGCAAGATGAGCGTCGTTATTTCGTCTGACCTGCGCGCGATGCCCGGCAAGCGCCTGGTTCGGGCCGCCGAACCACATGCCGGCAAAACCTGCCGCGTCGATCCCGGCGGACTTCACCTGCGCGTCATACTCGTGCAAAGACGTGGCCCCGTTCCAAAGGTGGACGTGGCTGTCGAAGACCCGTTGAGCGGACGCCGCCGCTGGCAAGATAAGGATCGACGCGACAATGAATGACCGAGGCACATAAGATCGGCGCATTTTTTTTAATGTTCACCCGGGTTATTTACCGGTGATTTCGGCTGCTGCGCGCTGCAGGATCGCCGCGATGCGCGTCTGCTCCTCGTCCGAACTGCGGCGCTTGCCCACCAAGGCGCGCATGAGCAGGTGCTGGGCCTCGTGCAGCGCCTGCGATCGGTGGGCGCCGCGACCCAGGTCGATCTCGGCCTCGGCCGCACCGCCCTCGCGGTTGAAAGCGCGCCGCGCCCGGTCCATGCGCTCGCCGATGCGGCCAAGTTGCTCGAACAGCGCCTCGGCGGTCACGCGGTGCAGCGCAAGATAGTCGCGGCCGGTGACCGTGATGCTGTACTGCTTGCGCGTACCTTCGCTCGCCATCGTGGTGTGCTCGATTTCTTCGAGGTAGGTGAGCGCCGGATACACCATCCCGGGCGACGGCACGTAAAAGCCGTTGGAACGCTCATCAAGTGTCTTGATGATCTCGTATCCATGCCGTGGCTTCTCGTCGAGCAGGGCCAAAATTAAGAGTTGCAGATCGGCGGAGCCTAATTTTCGGCCCATGCCGAAGCTGCGGCCGCCTTGGTTCGCGCCGCCGAACCCGCGGGCGAAACGCCCGAATCCGCGAGGACCGTGATGGCGACCGGTGAAGTAGTGGAAAAAGTGATGGTGCATAATATCTCTGGATGTGTTTTGAAACATATCTTAAGATAGCTATATCTTACGATAAAGCCAAATCGGCGTTAGACTCTGCGTAAGTGGCCAGTGCAAAACGGCGCGAATCGCGCGTCTTTGGGCGCCTGGTGCGTTGACATACCGTGACCGAAGACGCAAAATGCGCGGCTCATTTTGAGGAGGGGTACCCAAGCGGCCAACGGGGGCAGACTGTAAATCTGCTGGCTTATGCCTTCGTAGGTTCGAATCCTACCCCCTCCACCAGCGTAAGTCGCGCGGGGGTTGCGGAAGGTTCGGTGCCATTGGCTTCAGCGGAGTGCGGGTGTAGTTCAATGGTAGAACGTCAGCCTTCCAAGCTGATCACGTGGGTTCGATTCCCATCACCCGCTCCACATGGATCGGCCCACGTAGCTCAGTTGGTAGAGCACGTCCTTGGTAAGGACGAGGTCAGCGGTTCGATCCCGCTCGTGGGCTCCAGTTTTTAAATTTTTAAGAGGTACTTGCCGTGTCGAAGGGGAAGTTTGAGCGAACGAAGCCGCAC
>CAZZZU010000069.1:0-22078 GCA_964658805.1 uncultured Steroidobacteraceae bacterium | reverse complement strand
CCACCCGCTCCGGCAATGACTCGGGTGTGGTGACGGTTCTGCTGCGCGGCAGAAAAAATATCACGACCGCCAGAATGGCGAACGCAATGATAAAGCTGCGCATGATGAAGCGAAAGCGACGCTCCATCTCTTCCGCCGGCGACCAGGGCAGATCGTAACTGCGATAGAACGGCACCAGAACGCTCGGCGCCGGCGCGTTGGGGCTGATGGCGGCCATCAGCTGATCGCCTTCTCGCGCTCGACGACGGCGAAGGAAACCTTGCCGAAGTCGGCCGAGCTACAGGTCACCATGATTTTCTTGAGCACGCTGTACGGTGTATCTTTGTCGCCCATGATCGTGACCTCGCGCTTGGCGGGATCGGTCTGCTGCGCGAGACTGCGTTGATTCTGCGCGAGCAACGCCGTCTTCAGGGGACTGAACGCAGCATCCTGATTGTCGACGAGATCGCTCAGCGTGCTGACTTTTTCACCGGCAACGAACAATGAATCCTTGGTGATCATCACGACCACCGTCGGATTCGGTTTGCGGTCCGAAATCGACTGCGGAATGGCGATGCTTTTGCTGTTGGGCAGGATGTCGACGTCGGCAGTGTGCGCCAACAGAAACACCACCAGAATGGTCATCATGTCGATGAACGGGATCAGTGCGAAGTGGCTGGCGCCGTGCCCGCGCTTGCGATGTCGCTTGATGCGATAGGACTTCATGTCGGCGCGTCTCCGAGACCGATATCCGGAAACAATTCTGCCTTGGTGAATGGTGCGACCGGCGACTGGTACATACGCACCGTGTCCATGACCTGCACCAGGGTGTCGTACGGCGTTGCTGGATTCGACAGAATGGTCGCATCCAACATCTGCGGAAACTGGGATTTGACCTGCCGCATGAACTCGGACAGCTGATCGAGATCGTAGCCGGCGGCGCCGTTGGCAATGACCTTCAGCGGTCCGCTGTTCTTGTCGTTCACGACGAGATCGCCCGGGCGGATGATCACCTCGAGCTTCAGGGTTTTCGGCAGGTCGACGGGCGCGGCAGTTGCCGCCGTCGGCAGATTGAGCTGCACGATGTTCGTCTTCGAGAAGACGGCTGTGAAGATCAGGAAGAAAACCAGGATGACCATCATGTCGATCATCGGCACGATGTTCAGATCATCACGGCCCGAGTGGTAGCGGGCGTGGTTGCGGCGTACGAGCCGCGCGGATTTGGACCTCATGAGGCGACTACCACCTACGATTCGATCAGATGGTGCCGCGTGCCGCTGTCGGGGCCGGCGCGCGCACGGCGGGTGCTGCAGCCTGCACGGCCGCCGCACCGCTCTCCTGCCGTTCGCTGATCGAGTTCAGGAACTTGACCGACGCAATTTCCAAACTGTCGATCAAGGACGTGGTCTTCGCCTCGAGGAACATGTGTGCCAGTAACAGTGTGATGGCGACGCCCAAACCGGACGCCGTGTTGTTCATGGCCACCGAAATGGCTTCGGCCAGCAGGCTGGCCTTCTCAGCCGGATTGGCGGTTGCCACCGCCGCGAACGCCCGGATCAAACCGGTAATCGTACCGAGCAGGCCGATCAAGAGGCCGACGTTGGCGAGTGACGCGAGGTAGTGGGTGCGTTTTTCGATGCGCGGAATCACCTCGAGAAGGCTTTCGTCCATCACTTTCTCGATGTCGTCGCGCCGGCGTGCGGTTCCGACCCGCGCCACTCCGTAGTTGAGGATCGTGGCAATCGACGCTTTGGAATTTTGCGTCAAGCCGACAACCGCCTTGAAGTTGCCGGTTTTCAGGGCCGGTACCAGCGAATCCCATAAACTGCGATTCAGCATGGTCTCCCGGGTGAGATAGATGAATCTCTCGATCGCGATCGCAACGCCGACCACGAATATCAAGGCCAACGGATACAGGAAGAATCCGCCGTCCTTGAAAAAATTGATGATGGAACTCATAACGTCTCCCCGCTCCTAAAAAAAATCCATCCCTTCCGGGTCGCAACATTCAAACAGATTCCGTGATGTCGGCAACGACTCACTTCTCACCCTGCGGTGTCGGTTTGGCCGACGTCTCAGTTTGCGAGTCGGACTGCACCGCCTGGTAATACGTGACTTCCCGTTTGAACACGTCCCGGTCGACGGGAGCCAGAATTTCGTCTACCAGACTGTTCATGGGTTTGCCCTCGAGGTCGCCCATGTCGGCCCGCTTCCAGGGCACGATATACATGACTTTGGGCTGTTCCCGGTCGCCGGTGACGGTCGCCGTGCTCAATTCCAGTTTATCAGCCGCACCGGGCACCTTGCTTTTCGGCGGCTTGGACTTGGCACTCTTGTCAGTGACGGCAGGAGCCGGGCCCGCGTCTGCGATCGCAGCACGCGGCTCTCCTGCCTCGGATTGAGCTGTTGCCTTCGGGGTCGTTACCGCAGCGGGCTTGGCGGCGGGCGGATCCTCCGCACTGGCGAGGTGTGACGCACAGCACAAAGCGGTCAGCCAGAGAATCTTCAGATCAGTCCTCATGCGGGTTCCTTTTTCGGCGCGGCTGAGCCAACGCGCTTGCGCAATTCGAGAACCCACCCGGCCACTTGTTTGTTTTCGCCGGTCAGCTCGAGGTAGCGCTCGTATTCCTCGAGCGCCTTCTGCGGTTCTGCCAGATACAAATCATACAGAACACCCAAGTTCAAATGCGCGGGCGCAAAATTCGGTTCAGCGCTTATCGTACGCTGATACGCCGTTTCCGCTTCCGAAAATTTGCCGAGCTTACGCAGGGCAATGCCGAGCTCATTGCCGGCCACTGGACTGGCCGGATTGACCTCGGTGGGGCGTGCCGGGACGGGCGCATTCGCATCGGCGGCGACAGCGACCGTCTTGGCCTCACCGATCTCCACCTTGCCGTAGCGGCCTGGATTGAGCTGCGCCAATGCAGCGAAACTTTTCTGCACCCACTCATCGTAAGTGCCTTCCTTTGCACGCGCGGTGTTGACCTCGTGCAGCTTGATCGACTTCTCCTCGAACGGAAACGCCTGTTCTTCGAGCAACACGTTGTACTGCTCGATCTCGTCGCCCTTCAAATTCCGCGGCCGCTCCGAGCTCATCAGATCTTTCGCGAGCCGCCGATAAAGCTCGGCACTTTCGAACGTGGCAGCCGTGGTGACTTCCGCCACTTGATAAGCGGCCGCATGCTCGTACGCCTTGAGCGCCGTTTCCATCGCTTTGCGCTTGTCGGCAAGCGACTTTTTCAGAGGCGCCACCAGGCGGACGTTGTTGAACGACTCGCGCGCAGGGGCGGCCAACGTCAGGGTGGCGGCCGCGGCGAGCGCGCGGCTGCGATCGGTGCGGTTGGGGCCTGCCGCCGTATCGGCGGCCACGATATCTTTGAGCCAAAAGTCGCGCTTGTTGGTATCGCCGCCCTTGCCAGCCATGACACTCAGGCGATTGCGCGCCTCCATGGCAGGATTCAAGGGTTGCGGGAAACGTTTCACGAAGGCCTCCAGCATGCCGCGCGCTTTGTTGGTCTCGCCGGCCTGGTCGTACAGATCCGCTGCCTGCAGCGTCGCTTCGCGCTGCACATCCGGCGCTTCCTTGGGCGATGCCGCGATCTGCTCGAACGCGGCAGCGGCCTGCGCTGACCGATGCGTCTCCGTATAAGCAACGGCGAGATTGCGGGTCACATCGGCTTGCAACGGGCTTTGCGGAAAGTTCCGGCGGAAATCTTCGAGGACGGTGATCGCGCGATCCCATTGCTTATCGTTGATCAGGAGCGACGCGGCATCGAAGTCCGCGTTTGCGCGCACCTTGGACGTCGGTGCCAGAGTTGCGACCCGCAGATAGTCGTCGACCGCGCCCGACGTATCGCCGGCCTTGCTCTTGAGCTCAGCCTGCTTGTAGATGGAGGCGGCCAGCCGCTCGACGATGACCGGGCGTTCCGGATCGCCTGCCGGCATGAGCGCCTGCGCCCGGGTGTAGGCCTGCTCGGCCTGATCGAAGTCGCCCGCATCGAAACTCGCGTTGCCGATCACCGTCCAGGCAATTCGCTGCTTGCCATTATCCAGCGGCGGCTGACGCGCCAGCAGCGCCTCGGCGGCGGCTTTGGCACGCGGCAGATCATGCGCCGCATACAAATCGGTGGACGCGCGCGTCAGGACCACGCCGCTCTCGGGATGCTCGGGAAATGTTTGGGCAAACTTCAGAGAGCTGTCGACACCTTGGGCATGCAACGCTGCCTTGCCTTCGCCGCTCAAAGTCTCTTCCTGCTTGCCGTACGCCACGATGGCGGCATAGCCGGCTGCCGCAGCCTTGCCATGCGTGCCATAACCATAGGCTGTGTTTTCGTATTCATGCGCCGCGTCGAGATACTGCTTGCTCTCGAACAGCGTATCGGCCAGCAGATAATTGATTTCCGCCGAGTCAGGGTCGTCGTGAAAGGAGCTTAGGAAGCTGCGGTACCATTTGACCGCCTCTTGATAGTCTTCGAGCTTCTTGGTGCGTTGTGCCTGTGCATGGTAATACTGTGCCACGTCCTTGAGGTTGACCTTGAGGACACCGACGACCTTCGCTTCGTTCTTGGGATCGCGGCCCTGCCAGTAGGCGGTGCCGAAATGGTAATTCTCAACGAATTCCTTCTTGCTCTGCAGCACGAGATCCGGAAAGCCACCCTTGCTATAGGCCTCGATGGCCTGCATCTCCAGCAGCGGCGCAGGCTCGCTGTAACGATCTTTCGAAACGAAAGCCCGGTAGCTGTCCGCTGCATCCGTGTAGCGCTCTTTTTCCATATAAAGATCGCCCAACCGGGCGTATAGCAGATAAGAGTAAGGCCGCTGCTTGCGACGCTGGACGAAATCGGAGACTGACTTCGGTCCCTCCAGATAGGAGAACGTAATGGACATGACCCTGAAGGTGTCTTCGACCAACTCCCGGACCGGCTTGCTCAAGTTGTCGAGCTCGACCATCACGTTGGCATCATTCTTGGGCACCAGAATCGAATCGAGCACGCCCGCGAACGAATCGAGGCTGCGCTCGTTTTCGCCCTGCTTGAACAGTGACCAACCGTGCTTGTAGAGACTCTGGTTATAAAATGGTGATGACGCGCCGATCTTGATCACCGCTTCATAGGCCGCCTGGGCCTTGGGGTAGGCCCTTTCGCCAAACAGCAGTTCGCCACGACGAAACTGCACTTCATCGAGATAGCGGCTGCGCGGATACTTTTCCACCAGCTGATCCAGGACCGCGAGCGCCTTGTCGGGTTCGGCATTCAGCTCGTAGGCACGCGCGAGCTGATACAAAGCAGCGTCGTTACGTTCGTAATTCGGATAAGCCTTGAGCAAGGCCGAATACAGGTGAATGGCCTCGGTGGCACGCAGTCCCTCGTTGGTGATCAACTCGTGCTCGATGCGGTCGGCTTCGGAACTTTCGAGGTTGAGATCACCCAGCCGGCGCAAGGCTTCGGCCCGTAGTGATGCATCGCCCGCGTTCAAATCCAGAAAACGTTTGTAGCTGTCCATGGTCTTGGCAGGATCGACGTTCTTCGGCGGGTCGGTGCTGATCTCAACGGGTTGGTTGTCGAGATCCTTGATGGTCGCTGGCGGCTTCTTGGTCGCGGCGTCCGCAGCATGCGCGGCGAGCAGCGAGGGCATGACGAGACACGTCACGGCAAACCGTCCCGCGCGCTTCACGGCTTGGCCTTCGGCGGATTATTGGCACGATCATAGATGGCAGCCAGCTCATATCGAGCTTGGACCTGATAGGCCTCGATGCGGTGTTTTTGACCTTCGAGTTCATGGATGGCCAAGGCCTGCAAATACTGATTCTGCTTTTCGGATGCCGCCGCAAGCTTGCCCTGCATCTCTTCGATGCGGCTGCGCATTGCTTCGACGCGGCTGGTATAGGCACCCGTCATCAGCGGCGTGCCTGCGCGCGCCTGCCGCACGAGTACCGCGCGCCGCTGGGTTTCTTTCAGCTCGTTCTCGAGTTCCTGCACCGAACGGCGCTCGTTCCACAATCGCGCCTTGAAGCTCTGCGACAGGCGCCAGTACATGACGCCCTTCATCAGGCGATGCTTCTCGCGCAGCTCGGCAAGGCTCGCGTCGTCCGGGTGCGCGTTCAGGTATTCCTCGATGTGCTTCAGCCGTGACCAGGTACGCTGTTCCTCGGGCGTGCCAAGGGCTGCCACGTCATCGGACTTTTCGATTTCGTTGATGCGGGACTCGAACTCGAGCCGCTTCTGTGACAAGGCATCGAGGTCAGTGGCGCTGAGCACCGCATCCGCCTTGGGTGCGCGTTGCCGATAGGCTTCCTGGCGGGTATCGAGCATGTCGTCGTAGGCAGCCACGCTGTCCTTCCAGTCCTCGAGGTTGCGACTCATGAAGTTGAGTTCGCGGTAGTTTTTCAGCCCTTCCTGAAATTCATTGTCCGCCAGAAGCTGATAGAGATAGCGCGACTCCGGAGCATCCGGCACCGTGGTCAATTGCCAGTACCACGTGAGCGTGTCCTTCTTGTCGTCGTCCAGCAGTCGATCGAGCAGTTTGCCCGCACGGATCTGTTCAATGGAATCATCGATCCGTTGCATTTCCGCGTCGAAAGAATCGATCGCAGTCGTGTAGTTCTCAGCCGCCTGACCGGTGGCATTGAGCTGCAGATAGGCATAGGGCACCGTCAGGAATGACTCCTGCACCGCGGAATCAACCAGGCTGCGTTTGCGTAGGGCCATCCAGGGAATCAGCGCCCGCTTGAATTCGCCCACACCGGCATCCGCCCAGCCCACCCCCAACAGCGCCTTGCTCGAGAACGGACCCTCCAGCCGGACACGCTGCAGGATCGGCCGCGCCTCGGCGGCCCGCTGCTTTTGCAGCAGAGCGAAGCCGAGCGCCAGGTTGGCTTTGTCCTTGAGTGCCAGCAACTCTGCACTGCTGGTTTGGAGCGAGCCTACCCGGTTGAGATAGGTGATGGCTTCAGGCAGACGGTCGCGCCGCACCAAAGCCACCCCCAGATTGAACTGCGCATACGCGGTCCAATCCGGTGACCCGTGCCAGGCGGAGAGCGAGGTGATGGCGTCGTCATAGCGGCCCTGCCGCAACATGACCTGGGCGAGCAACATGTACCGCTCTGCATTGATATGTTGATCGGCCGAGTCGGACACCTGCCGCAAGGCGCGCTCGGATTCCTCGAGATAACCGCGTTGATACCAGACCTTGCCGAGATAAAACCAGGCGCGGTTGCGTACCGCCTGGGTCGTATTCTGATTGAGCAGCGATTCGAAAATCCGCCCTGCTTCCACGTGCTCGCCGAGAGACAGGTACAGTCCGCCGAGCAGCAGCTCCGACTCCTCACGGGTATGAGGTACCCGATCCAACTGTTGCGCCGCCAGCAAGCGGGTGATCGAATCGAAGTAGTCGTCTTGGAAAAAATAGAACAGCACGTCGCCGTACGACAGGTCCTGGACCTCGTGCGGCGCCAGGCCGTTCGGATCCGGCTTCTGATAATGAGTCTTGGCATACAGCGCCGTCGGCAGAGCCACCAACAAACTGCATAAAATCAGCGCTCGCATCATTCCCAGTCTTTGATCAAGAACTCGGGCTGATGTTTGGGAACGCGATCGCTGATCTTCATCTCGAGATATTTGGCACCGACGCCTTTCTCGAAGCTGATGGTGGCGCCGCGCTTATAGTCCCGATCGACGGGGCCTTTGCCGGAGAAGAATGCCACCAACTCGTGCTTACCCACTTTGAGGTTGCCCAGATAGATCTGCTGCACGCCGCCCTTGAGCAGCGCGTCCGCCTCGCGCGCGGTATAGAGATAATTCTTCACTTCCTTGTTGTCGATCTTCACGGTGATCGAATCGAGTGCAAAGAACGCACCCACGTCCATCGATACGTACAACGCCACCTGCGTGTTCGCCGGGAACAGAAGCTCTTCCTGCAGCACGAACAGATCCTTGTTGAGATCGATGACGTCTTTTTTCAGTCCCTGCACCTCCTGGTCGAGGCTCTTCAGTTCGGGCGCAGGCGCATCAGGCGCAGGAGCCGGCATCGGTGTCGTGGCCGTTTCTGCAGGCGGCGTCTGCTCTGGCGGCGCAGCATCGGCTACCGGGAAAGTCAGCACGGTCGTGCAGAGCAAGAAGACAGCGACTCTAACGTTCAGATTCATAGCTAACCTATCGTTTATTCGCGCAACAATTCGCGAATTTGATTCAGATACGCCGTCTCGTCGCCGCGGCTGAAGCCCACGACCGAGTAACGCACGATGCCTTCACGGTCCAGCAAAATCGTGACCGGCATTTTCTGCAGAAGGTAATCCTTGCCGATGTCAGATCCTGTGTCGAACAAAATAGGATAGGACACGGACATAGCGCCGGCGAACTCGCGCGCGCGCCGCATATCCTCATCCACCGAGACACCCAGCACCACCAGGCCGGCGCGTCCGTAAGTCGAGTTGATGCGATCGAGCGCCCGCATCTGCTGGCGCGAGTCCCCTTCCCATCTTGCCCAGAAATTCACGAGGACGACCTGACCACGAAATTCCGACAAACGCAGATTGCGCCCGTCCATGCCTTTCAATGCAAAGTCAGGAGCGGGTTTGCCCAGCAACGAGGGCGGCGCCGCGCGCAAGGTCGTAGCCAGTCCCACGCTCAGGAAGAGACAGACGATGAGCGAAATTTTACGCATGTGGAAATACATAAAGGCCGGCCAGGTACCCCGCTGTCCTAGGAGATCCCGTAGACCGGAAGCTTTTGCGCTCTCGACTTGCGACGAGTTTGCCTCTTTCAGACCTTATGCAAAATCGCACACTGCACGCAGCAGTGTCAACGCATCGACCTCATGCAGAGTGAGACGCCCGTACGAGTTAGCGCACTTCATCCGATTTTGCCGCCGTTGATGCTCGGCAGCGGCGCGTATGAGATCAATGCATCGAGGGCTGAACCCGACCCCAGCGTGTTGTTGAGATTGGGCGCGGGATAGAGAGTCGGGAACTTCGCCTGGTCGCCATGCAACGCCATGTAGTTCAGCACCACCATCTGCGCCAGATTGACCACGTTGTTGCCGGCCGGACTACCGGAGGTGTTCAAACTGCCGTCCGAATTGAAGTAGCCGATCTGCAGGCTCATTTCCGGATTCGACTGCGCGGGTGTCGGCCGGCCCTTCGGATCGAAGACCAGGAAGTAGGTGGACGCGACGCTCTGATTGTCCGCGGTCCACACGCCTTTGCCGCGACCCGCAACCGAGTTGTCGATCATGCCACCACTGGCGAGTGAGCCGTCGCTGAACACGTAAATCATGACAGGCTTGCCGACGCGAGCGGCGTATTCGAGACATGCACCGATGCAGTTGCCGAGGTTGAAGTCGCGCGTCTCGCCGTCGGCGCGATTGCCGCTGTGATAGTCGAAGCCGCCCATCTCGATGGTGCCGGCAGCGGCATTGCCATCGATGACGAGCTTCATCACCGCCGCGGTTTTCCGGAAATCGGAATTGGATTGATACTCGGCGGTGGTGAAGATTCCGCTGGAGCCGACGATGTTCGGGTCTATGTCAGGGTTGACCGAGGCCGGGTTGCCATAGGTGTCGACGACGTAAGCGGCCTTGGTGTAGCCGCACGTTTGTGTCTGCTGGGCAGTCGTGTTCATCGTCGGATCTGTGTAGGCCTGAATCAACGCGGTCTTGGGATCGCTCAGACGCTTCACCGATTCCATCACGCTGGTGACGTCGGCGGGTGCGAGCAAGGTGCTTAGCTGACCCGTGTTCACCAGCCCCTTGCTGTCGCTCGAACTCGAAATCTTCACCGGCGCGGCGCTCGCGATCACCATGGTGGGCGGGGCCATCGAGTTGCCGCCCGACATCGAAGACTGCGAGCCGATCAGATCGAGCAGACCGCCGCGCGCGCCATACTGCCAGATGGCATACATCGGATTGTGCGGATTGACGTTGGTATCGTTCTGGGACAAAGCAGGAATGACCGTGCCCATGGTGTTGGCCATGGCTTTGGCGCCGGTGCGCATTTTCATACCGCGCAAATGCGCGCTGTCATTGTGGAAGCGCAGCCCGAAGGTGCTGTCGACCACCGTGCCACTGGTGCTGGTGGTCGGCGCCATGGTGCCGGGCAGGCCGAGCTTGCCGTAACCGGCAACCGATAGAAAGTCCATCTGTCCCTTGGGTCCGCCCACCAAGACATTGGAACCCGCGATGTTGCCACCGCCTGCCAGGTCGAAACAGATGAAAGGGATCTTGCCGGCACCGGTGGTGATGCCGCAGCTGCTGACGGCCGTCTGGATGTCGGGCGACAGGGCCGCCTTGGCAACCCGCGGATCCGCACACAAGCCCAGTAAAGTCGGCCCGACCACGGTCGCGGCGCCGGTGAGAAATCCCTGCGCCACGAACTCGCGCCGTGTGGTCGGGCGCGAATGATCGGCATGTCGGAACGGCTCATGGAGCGCCACGAATTTGCTTTTGTTACGAATACGCATGATCAAAACCTCTCGTTCGGGGTGCCGTTAGTCGACCAGCATGGGGGAGCTGCCCATCGCGGCAGCGCAAGTTGCAGCGGTCACCTTCAAGACTCGATCGGTGCTGCTGCAGGGCGCGCTACCGCTGCAGAGCCGACCGATCAGTTTGTCGAGTTCGCCGTTGCTGCCGGTCATCGTCGACGCAGCGGGTTGACGATTGAGCCCTGTGCCGAGCACCCGCGCCGCCAGCACGCTCGTGACCGAATCGATGCCACCTTGCGAGGCAAAAAGGTTGGCACTGAAAGTCACGCCGGGAAACAACTTGGCCTGCAGGGTGGGATCGTTCACCGCGATGTTGCAGTACTGAATCGCGAGCTGCGCGATGCCGACCTGGTTGGCTGACGAGAAGCTCTCCAGGGTAGGCTCGGACGGCAACTGCTGCTGCAGCGTCGTGTAGGTCTGGATGATGGTGGGATTGGTGGTCGGTACGCCCGTCAGCAGTGACAGCGATGAATTGATCTGCGCGAAGGTGCGTACGCCCACCGCAGACGTCATGGCCAGATTCTGCGGCGCCAGCGGGATGGGCACCGGATCCGTGGTCACGTGCATCTTGTTGCCGAGCTGATCGAAGCTCAGGAAGAACTGATCCGCTGCTGGGCCGCTCTGAATGGCGATGACGGTGCCGACGCCCGACAGCAGCTGACCCTGCGAAGCCACATAGCTCTTCGCGCTCACCGTCGTAGCAAGCGGTATATAGGCCTGGCCTACGGTCGGGATCGTTCCGTTGATGCCGATGCGGATGCCCTTCACCGCGATGCCGTCCGGTACCACGCTCGGATCGAGCGAGATAAAGGTGGGCGAGGTAAACAGGTAGCTAGCGCTGTCGTACTGGCTCACCGTGAACATCACGTAGCCTTTGTTCACACCGGTGACATCGGCCACATTGAAGAGCAGGTAAAAACGCTGGCCGACGCCGGCGTTGAAGTTCTGCAGAACCTGCGCTGCAGTCAGCGCACGGCTGTGGACCGCGGCAAACTTCATCAGGCCTTGCCAGGGGCGATCACCGGAGACCTCGTTGCCGAGCACCAGCGCGAAGGTCGAATCCCAGTTGCCGATGGTGCCGCCTTTCTGCGTGTCGATGACGCCGCTGTCCTGGCCGTTGACGTAGATCTTGCGGCCGTTCACGGGGTCATAGGTCAGCACGACGTGCTGCAACGAAGCCTGTAACAATTTCGCGGCGGCCGGCGTCTGCAATTGCGGCATGCCGTTCAAATCCGCGCTCGCGGAACTGCGTTGCAGGAAATCGTAACTTTGGTTGGTCTGGCCGAGGGTGAAGTTACGCACCGTGTCGCCGCCGGCATAGCCGATCATATAAGACTTGTCGGCCGCGACCAGCGCCGGCGCCACCCAAACCTCCACGCTGTATTCGCCGGTGGCCTGCACGTTGTCGTAAATCTTTTTGCTCGCGGCGGTGGACGCCTGCCCCTTACCGTTGACGCCGAACGTCACGCCCCAGCCTCCGGCCCACGCGTAATTGCCGGATAAGGTCAGATTCGCACCGGGATCGACGCCGCTCGTATCGTTGGCGGTCGAACCCGTGCCCTCGGCAAAGTCATACTTGGCAATCAGATTTGCGTCGAAGCGGCCCTGGCCGCTTGCAATCGTGCCCTGTGACAGCAGCACGGCCTTGCTGACAACCAGGCTCGAATCGATGCTGGTAGTCGGCTCGAGGGCTGCGAAGGCCTGGATTGCCGCCAGCATGCTGGCGGCATTATTGGCGCAGTTGCTCCAGCAATTATGCATGTCGACGCCTAAGCGACTGACGAAACGCGAGCTCGCCGGCGCATTCAGATTGATGCGCGGGATCGCATATTGATATGCCTGGTTCACATCGTCCGAGGCGAAGTACGGCGCCTGCGGCGTATCGGCATTCGGCTTGTGGCACTTGGCGCAATATTGCGTCAGCAGCGGATAGACGGTGTTCTGGAAATCCGTCGGTGCCGCGGGAAAATTCTTGCTATCGCTCACCGTTGT
The DNA here is from genome assembly GCA_964658805.1 of uncultured Steroidobacteraceae bacterium. Taxonomy (GTDB): domain Bacteria; phylum Pseudomonadota; class Gammaproteobacteria; order Steroidobacterales; family Steroidobacteraceae; genus Bog-1198. Next base: position 9,632 of record CAZZZU010000069.1, on the reverse strand, counting down.
GGCCGGCGGCTCCTGCAGTTGCACCTGTGTACCGGTGCCGCCGATGGATGCGCCCGCCCAGTTCGAAATCCAGGTGGTCAAGATTTCGCCGCAGGCATTCGGATCGGACAACCAACAGTTGTGTCCGCCGGCAACCTTGGTCACCATCAACGACGTGGCAGGTTGCTCGAGGTTGACCACCGTGTTGACCTGCGCATAGGCGAGGTTCACATCGTCGCTGCGCGCGAAGTTCGGCATTTGCGCGGGTGACGTGGCGTTGTGGCACTGACCGCAACGATTCTGTACCCGGATGTTCGCCCACAGGTTGACTGAGAAGGCCTGTACGTCAGCCGTTGCCGGTGCGGGTCCCGTATAGGCGTTGGCGGAACTGGTGGGCGCCTGTGCGCCCGTAGCCTCGACCGGCGCACCGCCGCCACTGCAGGCGCTCAGCGCAAGACTGGAGACGAGCGCGAGTAACCCGAGGATTCGTGTGAATTTCATGGTTAGTTGCTCCCCATGCAATAAACGGCAGCGTCAGCGAACAGTTGCCGCGCTTTGTAATTCGACGACTTGAACGATGCGACCATGACGCCGACCTGCGTACGGTCGGCGTCGTTGCTCGGTGCGCGGAAGCAAACCTGCTTGAAGACGCGTGAGGCCTGGCAGTTGGCGAATGCCGCGCTGCCTTCGAGTTCCTGGCCGAGGCTCTTGGCGCCCGAACCCGAACCGGACTGTGCCTGATCCCAACCGAGCAGCGCGTTGACGCCCGAGCGCCAGCGGTTGTCCCAATGATCGTCAGGCGTGACGTAGCCCTGCGGAAAGTTCGTATTGTTGATGAAGTATTTCGGTTGCACCTGGCCGGCGGTGTAGACGATCTGGCCATTCGTGCCTTCCGGATCGGCTGTCAGGTTGTAGCTGAAGTTGTAATACGCAAAGGCTTGCGCCATCGGATCCATGCCGCTGTGACACTCGATGCAGTTGTTGAGGAATAAACTGCTGTCGCCACCCGGTGAACGTGTCACGTCCTGGCGGATGCGATCGGGCGGACGCGTGGTATCCGGAATGGTCTGCAGATCCGAGCACAGGTGATTCATCATCGTGAAGCGGAACATCGCGCGGTTGGTGCCGTTGATGAAGAACGCCTGGGCGGCGGCCCGCGTGGTGAGCACGCCGGCAGTGGCTGCGACCGGCAAACCCGTGGCAGCAGACTGTGCGGTCTGTTGCAGGTGCTGCGACAGGTCGACCCCGCGGTCGTCCAGCGTTTGATACATATTATTATTGCTGGTGGAGTATGCTGGAACGCCGGCGGACGAATCAGCTACATACAAAATGTCCGCACTGAGCAGCGTGTTGAAGGGGACGTCGTCGCGCACCATGCCGATGACGGTGGCGGTGTAATCGTTGAGCGGAGCGAAAACGGTTTGATCTCGATTGGTCCAGGGAGTGGCCATGTTCCGAATCGTGTTGTTGTAGAAATTCGGATCCTGAGTCGCGAGCAGCGCCGCCTGGGTCGCATCCATACCCACCATCTGGGTCAGGATTGCGTCTGAGGCGGGCACCCCGGCTATGCGGTCGTATATGCGCTTGGCCTGGTCTTTGCTTGGAGTTGCCGCTGTCGCAGCGACGCTAAAGAGAGTGAGCGCCGTAACGCAGGCGACCGCGTGCAGTGACCGCTTCCTGGCCACCGTGTTTGCTTTAACCATTCCCTTTCTCCATGTGCACATCCACTCGCTGTGTTGTGGTCTCGACGTGGCGCGATCTTACGCAGAGACAAAACCGACAATGAATGTCTCCCGGTGCCGACGTCGTGGTTCCGCGACATTCCGGACGCACGTCTCAGACCCTTATTCTTCCGCCTCGATTCGCATGCCCGGACTCGCCGCGGTGAAGAGAAACGGATGTGCGGAAGTTCTTCTGTGAGTGCGTTAACAGAATGCGCACGGCCATCGAACGATGATGCGGGTCCGACGCCCATTAAGTTCAATGGCAATGCGCCCGGCATCAGGATGAAAAAATGAACATCGTTAGTCGTGAACTCGTTCACGTTTTGCGGCTGCTGACGGCAGCTGTGATGCCCGTCATGCTTTTCGCAGCGTGTGCAGGCGGCGTCAGTGGCCACGCTCCCGGCCTTGCAGGACAGCAAACCCAGGACCCGGGTACGCTGAATTTTCCGCTGGCCTACGTCAAACGACCGCCGCCCACCACGGACATCGACGTCCGTGATCTCATCACGTCGACGACCGGTGGCGACGTGTACGTCCGGCAGCAGGCGAGCGCCGGCAGCGATGAGGTCAACATCACGCAGTCCATCACCAAGGGCATGGGTGACGTACGCGATCTCGACGTCTCTGCAGACGGCAGGAAACTCATCTTCTCGTTACGTCTGCCGCTCGATCCCAAGAAGAAGAACGACGATCCGACGCAACCGACCTGGAAGCTCTACGAGTACGATGCCGATGCGAAGACCGTGACGCAGCTGACCAGCGACGACATCACCAAGGGGCACGACGTCGGCGCGCATTATCTGCCCGACGGCCGCATCGTGTTCTCATCGACCCGACAGGCGGGCACGCAGGCCATCCTCATCGATGAGGGCCGCCCGCAGTACCCGGCACAGACCGACGATCGCCAGCAGCCGATTTTTTTGCTGCACGTCATGAACGGCGATGGCAGCGACATCCATCAGATCAGCTTCAATACCAACCACGACTTCGCACCGTCAGTGCTCGCCAACGGGCAGATCGTTTTTTCGCGGTATGAATCGGTCAATGGCGATCAGATCAGCCTGTACCGCACCAACCCGGACGGCACGCAGCTCGAGCTCTACTACGGCGCCAACAGTCACGCCACGGGCGCGAACAGCGCCGGAACCGGCAACAATGTCATCCAGTTCCTGAATGCGAGACAACGCGCCGATGGGCAGCTGATCGCGATCGTCCGGCCGTTTCTCGGTACGCAGCTGGGTGGCGACGTGGTCAGCATCGATGCCGAAAATTTTGTCGAGCTGCGTCAGGGCGCGACACCCACCAGCGCGGGCGGTGTAGCGCAAATACCGGCCACCACGCTCGGTGTGACCACGGATGCCAACCAACCTTCGCGCGGCGGGCGCTTCGCGTCTGCTTACCCGCTCTATGACGGTTCAAACCGCATGTTGGTCAGTTGGTCGCCATGCCTGGTGCAGGACACCAGCGTCAGCCCCGCAACCACATCGCTCTGCACCTCCAGCAATACCGGCGGCGCCAACGCCACGCTTGCGCCGCCGCAATACACCGTTTGGTTATATGACTCGAGTGCCGGGACGCTATCGCCGCTGCTCGGAGCACAGCCGGGCATAGGGCTGACCGAGCCTGTCATTTTGCAAGCGCGCACACCGCTGCCGCAGTTCCGACCAGATCCTGCCCTCACCGGCAGCGCCGCGCAACTGGCAGCCAATTCCCTCGGCGTGCTCGAAATTCGCAGCGTCTACGACTTCGACGGGGTCGATACCGTGGCCACTCAAACGGCCAATACGATACCAACCATCGCGGCGCTTGCGGACCCGAAACAGGCTACCGCCAAGCAGCGGCCGGCGCGATTCGTACGCATCGAGAAGGCAGTCGAAATTCCCGACCGCACTGTGCGCAAGATCAACAACTCTGCGTTCGGACCCGCCGGCATGGGCATGCGTGAAATTCTCGCCTACGTGCCGGTCGAGCCGGACGGTTCGGTGCATGTGCAGTTGCCCGCCAACGTGCCCTTCACGATCGACATCCTCGATAAAAATGCGCGCCGCATCGGCGCCCGGCACACGAGTTGGATGCAGCTGGCTGCCGGTGAGACGAAGACCTGCAACGGTTGTCACACGGCTGGCAATCCCACCACGCCGTCGCATGGGCGCAGCGGCCTGACGGCGTCGGCTTACGCAGGCGCGGTCACCGCCGGCGCACCGTTTCCGAATACCGTTGCCAGTTTGTCGGTCGCCAACGTCGGCGACACCATGGCCGATACGCGGGCCTGGAATACGTGCCAACCCAATGCCGGGACGACCTGCTCGGAGATTCCGAGCATCGACGTCAAATACACCGATGTATGGACCGATCCTGTGGCAGCAGGTCGCGCAGCGGACTTGCCGATCTCATACCTGTATTCGGACCTGACCACCCCTGCACCCGCTACCGCACTCAGCGGAAATTGCACGACGTGGAACGCCTTGTGCCGCGACAGCATCCACTATCCGCTGGTGATCCAGCCGGTGTGGAAATTCGCCCGCATGATCAATGGCGTCGATCGCACCTGCATCAATTGCCACAACCAGATCGATGCGGCCAACATGGCAATTCAAGTGCCCTCGGGCCAGATCGACCTGACTGACCTGGCCTCGAACGTCGATATCACTGTCGTCACGTCGTACGAACAGTTGCTGTTTGCACACAACGAACAGACGCTTAATAATGGCGTGTTGACGGATGTCATGGTGACTGACGCCAGTGGAGCGACGGTGCCGGTTTCCCTCGCGCCGCCGATGAGTGCGGGTAGCGCCATCGGTTCGCAATTGAAGTTCTTTGCGAAGTTCGATGGAACAGATCACGGCGCCACGGTTGACCACACGGGCTTTTTGACTCAAGCGGAGTTGCGATTGATATCTGAATGGCTCGACATTGGCGCCCAGTACTACAACGATCCATTCGTCGCACCGGCAGCGAATTGAACCGATGAAGCGGCTGCTTGCAGTTCTGCTGGTGCTGCAGGCATGTTTTGCGGGCCCGACGGCGTTTGCCAAGCGGCCTCCGTTGCAAGTCGTGATCACGCAGGCATTCGTTGAAATGCACAGCGGTCCCGGTCGCGGCTATCCGGTGACGTTCGTGGTGGGCCGCGATGAAACCGTCACCGTGCTGTACAGCCGCACGGAGTGGTACAAGATCCGCGCACCCCGCGGCCAGGAAGGCTGGGTGCGACGCAACGATCTGGCCACCACCCTGCTGGCCAGCGGCGAGCCTGCGCCAATACCGCCCTACCCTGAATTTCGATCGCACACCTGGGAAATCGGGGCCGGCTACGGCGTGTTCAACCACCAGAATCTCGTCACCAGCTGGGTAGACTTCGCGCTCACGGACAGCCTCGATGCGGAGTTCGTGCTGCAGCAAGCGCTCGGCACCATCGACAACCGCTACATTACGACCTTGGGTCTGCGGCATACGTTCATCCCGGAGTTTCGCTGGATTTCACCCACCGTGGGCATCGGCTTTGGCTATCAGTACATCGACGACAAGGTGCCGCCCAAGCCCCTTCAGGACAGCAATAGTGTCGCTTACGTATCGTTGGGATTACGCGGCTTCATCACCCGGCGCTTCATGTGGCGTGCCGATTGGCGCAAGTACAAGGTATTTACCAACCAAAATCAGAATGAGGAACCGGAAGAATGGAAAGTCGGCTTAGCTGTGTTCTTCTAACGGCAGTCCTGCTGTCTGGTTGCGGCTGGTTTCACCGCGGCGACCCGGCGTCCAAGGAGGTCGTGGCCGAGGAACCAAGCGGAGAACCTTCCATCGTGGAGCCGCAGGTCAATCGTCGAGTGGTCAAAACGCCGAAGATCAAGTCCAAGGACTTCGAAGTCGGCGGGTATGTGGGTGCCCTGAGTATTCAGGACTTCGGCACGAACATGCTGTACGGCGTACGTGCGGCTTATCACGTATCCGAGGATTTATTCATCGAGGGATTTCTGGCGCGCTCGAAAGCCGGCACCACGAGCCTCCAAGATGTTCTGCCCAATATCACGGTCCTCAGCGACTCTGGGAGGCGCTTCACGTATTACGACCTGGACCTGGGCTACAACGTACTGCCCGGCGAGGTCTTTCTCGGCCGCGGCCGGGCCTTCAACAATGCTTTGTATGTCACCGTCGGACTGGGCGACGTCAAGTTCGCGGACAAGGATCAGTTTGCGATCAATTTCGGGGTGGGCGACAGACTCTTGATCACCGACTGGTTGGCAATGCACCTGGATGTGCGCGATCACGTGTTCGAAACCGATCTGACGGGTCGAACCAAAAATGTGCATAACCTCGAGGCCACCATCGGTCTTACGGTTTTTTACTGATCAGGAGGACAGATCCCATGCAGGCTTCGAAAATGAAACTTTTAAAACGCTGTGCAGTGGCCGTCGTGCTACTCGCGACCAGCGCGTTTGCGGCCGACAGCAGCGGCCCGGCGCCCGCCTTCACGCTGACGGAACTCGCCACGGGACAACCATCGGGCTTGAGTCAATACAAGGGGCAGGTGGTCATGGTGAATTTTTGGGCCACCTGGTGTGGTCCGTGTCAGCAGGAAATGCCGTTACTGGATCAGATGTACCAGAAGTACAAGCCGGCGGGTTTTACCTTGATCGGCGTCAACGTCGATAAGGACGGCGCACCGGTCAAGGCACTGTTAGCGCGCAAACCCGTGACTTTCCCCGTGCTTTTAGACCCCGCCAACCAGGTGAGCAAGGCTTATCACGTCGACGAGATGCCGAGTTCGGTCATCATCGATCGCAAAGGTCAGATCCGTTACATCCATCGGGGTTACAAGCCGGGCGATGAAAACGAGTATCAGGATCGCATTCGTCAGTTGATCCGCGAATGAGGCGCACGCGGGCCGGCGGACTGATGGCGCTCGCCAGCTTGATGCTGCTGGGCGCGTGCTCGGTGCAGCCTTGGGTGAAACCCTACGAGCGTGATCGACTGGCTGATCCCATCATGTCATGGGATCGGGACGCCATTTCGGGCGCCTACCTCGATCACATCTATGAGTCTCGCGAAGGTTCACGCGGCGCCACCGGCACTGCAGGCGGCGGCTGCGGCTGCAATTAAGCGTGAAGATGTCGGCAACGCGAATCGCCCGTCTGGCCGCTCTCGCCCTGCTCTTGCAGGCGGGTTCGGTCGGCAGCGCCGTGTTGCCCGATGACCGCGCCGACATTTTCTACAGCAAGTACAGTGGCGGGGGCATGGATATCACGGGCGAGTCCGTGTTGGTGCGCAAGAAAGTCACCGAACAATTCGCCGTCCAGGCCAGCTACTTCATCGACAAGGTCAGCGGCGCCTCCGTGGACGTGCTCTCCAATGCGAGCGTCATCAAAGACGAGCGCAAACAGAAAGACATCTCGCTCGAATATATTCACGACAAGACCACCTATAACCTGTCATACGCGCAAAGCGCCGAGCGCGACTACATATCGAACACGACGCATTTCGGCTTGAGCCAGGACATGTTCGGCGACCTGACCACCATCTCCCTCGGATTCACTGAAAGCCGCGACAAGGTCGGCGTCAACGGCGGTACCGCCTATGACCCGAAGATTGCCTGGGTCGGACATGCCGAGAGCCGTAGTTATCAGGCGGGCCTTTCCCAGATCCTGACCAAGAACCTGATCGCCGGCGTATCACTCGAAGTCATCACGGATCAGGGCTATCTCGCCAATCCATATCGCCAGGTGCGCTACCTCGATCCCACATCAGGTCGCGGCTACACCCTGGTGAGCCAGATCTATCCGAACACCCACACGAGTACCGCGGTCGAGAGCCGCATCAAATACTTCCTGCCATACCGGGCGGCCGCCTCGTTGTCGTATCGCTATTACAACGATACCTGGGGCATCCATGCGAGCACCATCGAAGCGGAATATACGCACCCCATAGCCGACAAATGGATCTTGGAAGCACGTTACCGTCACTACACGCAGAACAGCGCCGACTTCTACGGCGACCTGTTCCCATTCGCCGGTTATCAGAATTTTGAAGGTCGGGATAGAAACCTTGCCGCTTCGACCAACAACCAGGTCGGTCTGAAGGCGACCTGGGCCGTTTTGCCGACGGGTTGGAAATTTCTCAAGCGTGTGACCGTGACCGGCGACGTCAGCAAAATCTGGTTCAAGTACACCGACTTTCGCGATATCAAGGATTTTACGATTGCGAGCGGCTACGAACCGGGCACCGAGCCTTTGTACAGTTACTCCGCCACCGTGTATCAGATCTACGGCTCGGCATTCTTCTGACCTGCGCGTACTGCGCGACGCCACCCCACCAGTAACATGGGCGCGAGCGCCGCGCCGATGGCGATCGTGTCGGCCACCCAATCCCAGATGTCCCGATCACGATGCACGATCGGCAGGCCCTGCACGATTTCGATGAGTCCGCCGAGCGCAGACAGGCCTACCGCAATGGTAGCCAGATTTTTCTTGGGAAACGCCGCCACTGCCAGGCCGGTCAGGCCGTAGAACGCAATGAAATGCTCCGCTTTGTCCCATGGCAGGAGTTGGAAGGCGAGTCGGGGCGCCTCGACGGCACTGTAAAGGGTGAAGCCGAGTGCAGCGAAGAAAGCGCCGCGCGCCACAACTAGCAGGAAGGATATCCGGCGCATCGGCTACCATATCCCCGTGAACATCGATCGCAGAACCGTGATGAAATGTTTTGGTGCAGCCGCCGGCATGTCTGTCATGCCCGCCGTTGCCCTGGTCGCGCCGGATCTACCCAAGCTCGATCCCCGCGAAGCCGCCGCCGTGGCGCTTGGCTACGTCGAGGATGTGAGCAAGCTCGACAAGGCCAAGGCCCAAAATTACGTCGACGGATCTAATTGTGAAAACTGCCTGCAGTTACAGGGCACAACCGGCCCCGCCTATCGTCCCTGTACTTTATTTCCGGGAAGACTGGTGTCCGCGAAGGGCTGGTGTAGCGGCTGGACCGCGGAGATGTAGGCATCGCGTACCCGCACGCCGGTGGCGGGAAAATCGCAGAAGAAGCCCTCGATGCCATAGTCGAGATAACGACGTATTTCCGCCTCCAGATCGCCATGCGCTGCGGGCGCGGTGCCGGCCTTGAGGTCAGGCGGTAAAAACTGATTTTCGGCACGAAAAGTCCAGACGTGCACCTGCAACTGCACCGCGTGGGCGGCCGCCACTACCTGAGGGGTAGCGAGCGCTTTAGCGATGCCAATCGCATCGGCATACATGGCGATCTCCGTAACGTCTCCCATGGCGTATTCCAGCAATTGCACCAGCGGCAGTTGCGTCATCTTGCGCAACTGTCGAAGGTTGCGGGGATCAAACGATTGGATGAAGACCGGTGAGCCGGCCTTGTCATAGCCATAGCGCTGCAAGGCGGCAAGCACCGCCGCCTCCTGCGGCAGACCGATGGACGCGAAGTGGGCCGGATGCTTGGTTTCGGGATAGACCCCGATTCGGCGACCGTCCAGTCGGCGGTTGGCCTGCTGCGCGAGCTGCATCACCTCATCGAACGTGGGCACCTGAAATTGCCCATCGTAAGCGCAGTTCGCAGCGCGCAGGTGAGGCAGGCGCTCACGCGCCCGCAGACTCCTGATCTCGGCAAGGGTGAAGTCCTCCGTAAACCAGCCGGTCACGCTCTCGCCGTCAATGGTCTGAGTGCGCCGCCGCGCCGCGAATTCGGGATGTTCGGCCACGTCGGTGGTACCGCCAATCTGGTTCTCGTGCCGGGCGATGAGCACCCCGTCGCGCGTCATGACCAAATCCGGCTCGATGTAGTCAGCGCCCTGCTCGATGGCAAGACGGTATGACTCGAGCGTATGCTCCGGTCGTTCGCCGCTTGCGCCACGATGCGCAATGACAATGATCTTGGCCATGCACGATTCTATCGCACACTGCTGCCACACGCCGTTGACGCGCTTCGCAG
>CAZZZU010000068.1:0-22139 GCA_964658805.1 uncultured Steroidobacteraceae bacterium | reverse complement strand
CGCGGGTTACTGCGTGTCGCCGGTGGCTGGCATGGGCGGCTCCATGGCGATCATCGGCGCGGCGAGCCTGGCGGACGCACTGCAGCGTCACGGCGTCGATTATGCCACTGCCTTCGAAGAATACCACGACAGGTTGTCCCCCTTTGTTGCGGAGGTGCAGGAGAAGGCGGTCAGCTTTGGTATGGCGTTGATGTTTCCATCCGACGACGCGGAGATCGCGGAGCGGAATCGCAAGCTCCGAGAGGGCACCGTAGACCTATGAGCACGCTCGACGCATGAGGTTGTCGCGTTCCCGATCTACGGGCCTTTTCGAGAGAGCTCGTATCGCTGCCATCAGGGTACTTGTCGGGAGCGGCCGGGCGAGTTGGTTGGCATGCTACCTTTCTTCGCCATGGCAATGGCCACAAATGCGGATGCCGGTCTATAAAGCATGAAGCCAATCTCTGCGGGAATCGAGCCGACAGGGACCGCATCTTCAATCGTTGGATTGGCTGGCGTTGGCTCGTGAGGCCTCGTTTTTCACACAAAAAACGCACGCAGCGCTCTGGCGAGTTGATAACACGCGGATCGCAAATGATTCCCATCGCCCGCTGCACTTCTCTGGTGGCGCCAGGCATCGAGTTACTGGCCCCTCGTACGGTCAGTAAGCAACGATGCTGGGCCAGCCTATTCTCTGTGCCAGCTCACGAAATTTAGCGTTCGAATGCAAGCCGGCGAATGCAGGCTCGCGGGTCAGTTCGATGAGATCCGGATTGTGCTCGCGATAGGCTCTCTCCAACCACTCCAGCGCTCGCGACGTCTCGTTGATCGCCCCATAGATTCTTGCGATGTTGTACGGTGAAATGTAGCGGTCGCCCGCTTCGCCGAGGTCTTTCACGATTTTTTCCATGGTGCGCCTGTCTCCGGCGACACCGCATGCCTGCGCCAGTCCAGCCAAAGCCTCGGTGCTGCCCGCGGAATGCGTCACCGCTTGCCGCATTGCCTCGACACCGTCGTTCGGCAGCCCTTTCTGCAGACAAGCGAGTCCTAGGCGCAGGTATGACACGTGGTGAGTGGGGTCGATCTCAAGCCCTCTGCGCAGCGCGACGATCGCTCCATCGTAGTCGTGGGCCAGATAACGAATCATGCCAACCGAGGCGTTGACGACCGAGTTCAACGGATCCAACCCGGAGGCATTTTCCACCCGAACAACTGCTTCCTGAGTCCGCCCCATCACCATGAGGTATTCCGCGTACCAGTAGTGCGCGATGGCATACCCAGGATACAGCTCGATCGCCTGCCGGAAGTCGCTTTCCAAGCCCACCCAATCCCAGTCATGCAAGCGCACGTGAGCAAGCGATGCATATCCCTCGCCTAGCTCCGGCTCCAGCCGCACTGCTTGCCGTGCGGCAGCCTTGGCTTTGTGGAACGACTCGATGGCGGGCGTGATGCCCCGGCAGGCGAGCATCGTATGGGCATCGGAGATCCCGTCGTAGGCAGCCGCAAAGCCTGGATCGTGTTGCAGAGCCTCTTCGAAGCATTCGATGCTCTTGCGGATGCCCTCTTCCGTGCGCCGGTACCAGAAATGCCGACCGCGGAGATACAGTTCGTGCGCCTGCGGTTTGAGCAACCGGGTCATGGCCGGGTCCCCGCGACGGCGCTCATGCGGCGTCAACTTTACGTGGATCTCCCGCGCGACGGCCCGCGCCACTTCTGCCTGCACTTCGAGCAAATCGTGCAGCTCACGATCGTAGCTTTGAGCCCAAAGGTGCGCTTGGTTGCTGGCCCGGATTAGCTGCGTCGTGATGCGCACCCTCTCGCCCATCCGGCGCACGGAACCTTCCAGAACATGCGACACCGCAAGATCATTGCCGATCTGTGCGATGCTCTTCGTGGTCGATTTGAATTGCATCGCGGAGGTTCGGGCGATCACTCCAAGGTGTTCCGGGCTCAGGCGGGCCAGTTCGGTGATCATCTCCTCTGTCAGCCCGTCGCTGAAGTAATCGTATTTCTCCCCGGGATTGAGATTTTCGAAGGGGAGGACCACCAGCATGTTCCTGAAGCCGCCAGGGTCGGGTGATCCGGACACGAGCCGCCTCACCGGCGCCACGAAGCGGTAGCCGCGTTTCGGCAAGGTCTCGATGAAATTCTGCGCCTTCGGCGACTCGCCAAGTGTCTTGCGCAACAAAGAAATATGCGAGGTAAGACTTCCCTGTTCGACGACCGTGTCGGGCCACAGCTGCTGGAGCAGTTCTTCTCGAGTCAGAACCCTGCCCTCCGCCTGAACTAGCGCCACCAGAAGCTCCGTCACCTTGGGGGGCATCACCACGTGGCCGCCTGCTCGAAACAGCATCCCGCTCCGTGCGTCGAGGCGGAACGCGCCGAATTCGAATTCTCCGGTGGACATCGCAGGTGATCCTCAGAACTTCATCATATAAATAGCAGGAGTTCCCGAGGACTACCAAGCGCCGAGCGCCTATCCTTTTGATCAATATGTTCTACCAAGGAAAAAAATCCTGCCGCTCACAGCCTTGGGGCGTGGCGGCTGCGATGGTTTGCCTCGCGGCGACGGCGCCTGCGCCGGCGCCGGTTGCCGCTGATGCATTGCCGTTGCCTGCGCTCAAATCCGTCGCGATCGAGGTGGACATCACGCGCCTCCCCGCCAGCGAACAAGCTGCGCTGGTGCCGATCCTGAGGGCTGCACGCCAATTGGACGCGATCTATATGCAGCAAGTGTGGGCCGGAACCCGGGCGCTGATCAATGAGCGACGGGGTGCGAAAGGTACTGCCGCTCAGGCTGAGCTCGATGCGCTCTGCTTTTTCAAGGGACCGTGGGGGCGTACCGGAACGCCCTTCATCGCCGGCGCTCCACTCAAGCAGCCCATCGGCGACTATTACCCCTCCGGTACCACCAAAGGTGAAATCGACCTCTGGCTAGGGACATTGTCGGAGGCCAGTCGCAAGCGCGCTCTGGATTCCTTCACGGCCATCGAACGGGGGCGGAATGGGTCATTTGAAGCGGTCCCTTACAGTCTCCACTACAAGGCTGGACTGACGGAGGCGGCCGCGGCGCTGCGCGAGGCGGCGACCCTCACACGTGAGGCGACGCTCAAGAAATACCTGAACTTGCGCGCCCAGGCACTGTTGGACGACGACTACTACGCCAGCGATGTGGCCTTTGTCGGTCTCAAAGGACCGCTTGATGTGGTGTTGGGACCCTACGAAGTCGATGACGATGCGTGGTTTGGTGTCAAGACCGCCTACCAGGCTTCGATCGGTATCGTGAATGAGCGCGCAACCGCCCGCGCGCGCGGAATCGCCACACATCTGCAGGAGCTCGAGGACCATCTGCCGCTCGCACCGAACCTGCGCGGCCGGAAACTGGGTGCGGCAGCGCCAATCGTCGTGCTCGATGCGATCTATCACGGGGGCTTTGCCGGAGCGGGGGGCGCCCAGGCGGGCTATGGCCTTCCAAACGATTTGCGCGTCCTGAATGCCGCCGGCGCACGCACGGGGACTTACAGCAACATTCTCGAGCTGCGGTATGACAGCACGTTCCGACCCGTGGCTGAATCGGTACTCACGGCCGAGGAGCGGTCGACCTTGCGGTTTGCGGACGTGCGCGACGAGATCATGTTCGTGCGACTGTTCGACTCGCTCGGCCCGCAGTATGTCGCTGGGACGAATCAGTCGATCGCCGAAGCCTTGCAGGAAAACGCTGCCGTTGCCGCCCAGGTCCGTTCAATGCTGTTGTCGCTTTGGGGTCATCGCTACCTGATCGAGCACGGTTATCTCGACCGCCGGGAATCTTCAACGCTCTACGGCGCATTCTTGGTCGCAGCGCTGCCGCGTGTCCGAGGGGGGCTGGAGAGCACGCCAAGCCAGGGCTCCACCTACGTCTTGAATCATCTGATCGAGGCCGGCGCGCTATCCATGGCAGCCGACGGGCGCATCACGATCAATCGAGCCGCGGCCGATGACGACATCGCGCGGGCGGCAACGGAATTCATCTCGTTCATGGCGAAGGGGGACACGGCGGCGATCAGGTCTCTGTTGCAGCGCTATGTTGTGGTGACGCCAGTCATTCGCGGCGCATTGGCGCGCCTCGGGCCCGCACCGCCACTGCAACGCCCCATTTACAATACCGCGGATCGCCTGACTCACAACGCTCCATAGTGCCTGAGAGTCATGCGCAACGATGGGGCCAAGCTTTATGCGGACGGTATGCAGAACAGATGCCGCTGGAAGGATTCCGATTCTTTTGCAGCGCCACCCTGTACGACAAGAGCAGTCTTACGGGGTTTGGCTCGAAGGGCGGCGAATGCCAAGTTGGCTGGGATTCGCTGGCGCTGGCTGCCATGGCATCGTTTTCGATGACTGCGCCACCAGACAGGTGATCCGCCGGTAAGCGATCACTGTTTCGGTCAGGCGACGCGCAAGCACGAGTACCGGCTGCAATTCCAGCTTCAGTTGCGGCTCTACCGACGTGAGCCTCTCGCCTTCGAGTCCGCCACGCGCGAGCAGCGCCGCGCGCAGCGGACCAAGGTTGCGGGACATCGTCGGCGTTTTACCGAAAGCGCGTTGCGCTGGCGGACGCGCACCCTGAAAGTACGACTGTGCCCGCGGTGTCGAGGAACGTGAGCGTCGCGTCGCTTTTGAAGGTGTCCTGCCCGCTCAGTTCGATGCTCTGCTCGATACGTTGAGTTCCCCTGACAAAGGGAGGTGAAGGCGATCCGGCAGGAGTCGAGAATTCGATAAACGCCTCGGTGGCAGCCGTGAAATAATTCCTGCCCCTGCGTTTCCAGCTACCGTACTCTGGGCTACGTTGGCCGGGCAGGAATACGGGATTGGCAGTCGTGCCGGTGAGCGTCCCGAAGGTGCCGAATGTCAATAACGAAACGAATGGATTATTGGGTGCACCGGTCTCGCAATTGTAAGTGGTGACCTCGACGCGCCAGGTGCCGGTGAGGTCTTCGAAACGCCCGTGTTCGAACTCATCCTGCGCGTTGGCGAATGCCGCAGATGCAATGGCGAGCGTGGCTGACACGCACAATAATTGGGCTATGACTCTCTCGTATCGGTGACTTATTTTCATGATCTGCTCCTTGGAGTTCCAGTTTATGCGTTATGGCACTGTAGTGCTGTAATGGCACTGCAGTGCCATTTAAGTTAGGCTTACTGATATCCCATGTCAAGACCCACGAAACCGCGCGCGCCAGTGCCAGCCGACCGCAGTCGTCAAAGGGCGCGTACCCGAACAGCGTTGCTGGACACGGCGCGCAAACTGCTCGAGTCCGGTCAGCGTCCCAGTGTCACGGAGGTAGCGGATGCCGCGGATATCTCACGCCGTACGGCCTACCGCTATTTCCCGACCCAGGAAAAACTGCTGGCTGAGTCCGCCTTGGAAGGACTGCGTCCGGCGATGGATCGCGCCTTGGCGCTCACTCCGCCGGGGACTGATCAACAGAGTCTGGAAGCGCGCCTGGATGGCGTGGTGCGCAACATGATGAAGCTGGCGTTCGAAAACGAAGCCCTGCTACGCACCATGATCCAGCAAACGATTCTGCAAAAACCCACGACTGAGATGCCTCGCCGCGGGACGCGTCGCGTCGACTGGATTGAAGCAGCGCTCTCGTCCTTGAAGTCGCAACTCAGCAAGGCACATTACGAACGGCTGGTGTCTGCCATCGCGGTATGCACAGGCATGGAAGCTATTTTAGTACTGCGAGACATTCGCGGGCTCACGGCCTCTCAGACTGTTCAGGTGAGTCAATGGATGGCGCAGGCCATGTTGCGTGAAGTACTGAGTGCCATTAAGCCGGCAGACAGCCGGCCCTGATACAGCAAGCAGAGGAGAAGCTTGATGCGGGCCTGTTATTTGAAACCGATTGTACTCTGTGCGTTTGCACCTGCAGTACTAGGGGCACCTTCCGCCAATCGCGACATCGAGGCGATTCGATCCCTGGAGCAGCGTCAGGAGTCTGCCTGGAACGAACATGACGCTCATGCGTATTCTCAACTTTTCACCGTCGACGCCGATACTGTCAATGTTCTCGGTTGGGGGTGGAAAAGCCGCGTCGAGCTGGAACAGAAATTAGGCAAGGGCTTCAAATTCGTCTTTGCACGCAGCCATCTGCACATCGAGGACGTAACGGTACGGATGTTGGATGCCGATGTCGCAGTCGTGCATGTGCATTGGTCGATGACCGGTGCAGGAAGCCCCGATGGATCAGGCGCCAACGTCCCGCAGAAAGGAATTCAGACCCAAGTGGTACAGAGGACGAACGGGAGTTGGTTGATTGCCGCCTTTCAGAATAACAACGCGGTTGAAGAAAGGGACTTTCCTACGCCGGCTGCCGGTCGCTGATTTAAGGAGCCAGCCCCATGGATCAACACGCGACCGTACTCGTGATCATGAGCAGCATTCGTGCGGGAAGAGTCTGTCCCGTTGGAGCCGGCCCGCGATTTCAATGATCACGTCGCCCCGGTGCGCGGCGCCTTTGCCCAGTTGGCCGGTATGCTGACCGCACCTCGGTCGCCCAGTATCGAATCGTGTTGAGGGGTGAACAGGTGCACAGTTGGCGAACGCCGCTTTTGCAGGTCGTCCGTGAGTCATGACACACTCTGCAACATAAAGATCAAGCTTATGGATGAAGCAAATGCGCGCTGTCTGGAAGTACCTGTTCCTCTGTCCGCTGTTTTTTTCGATGGCGAGTTTGACCCATGCTCAAACGCCATCGCCCCTGCAGGAATGGCAGTACTCGGGCGGCATCATCCTCGCGCGCCTGTTCGAACCCGATCTGCCGCGATTTCGCACCATTCTCGGCGTGGCCGCCGAAGTCCAGCCTGTCTACGACGGGTCACGCGCATACCATGTGCAAGGCGGCCCGGTGATCAACATCCAGTACAAGGATATTGCGTTCATCAGCACGGGCGACGGTCTCGGCTATAACGTTTTGCGGGGCGACCACTATCAGGTGGGAATCAGCATCAGCTACGATCTTGGTCGCAAGATGAAAGACGACCTGACGAACCTACGTGGGTTGGGCGATATCTCCGCGGCGCCGGTGCCAAAACTGTATGGAACCTGGGTGCTATCCAAGAAGTTTCCCTTGGTCCTGCGTACCGATGTACGGCAATGGATTGGCGGCGCAGGGGGCGCCACCGCGGACGCCGGCGTTTACATTCCTCTGCCCGGCAGTTCGCGGCGCCTGGTGATGTTCTTGGGCCCTTCCATCAGCTTTGCCACGCGACTGCACCTGCAGAATCTGTATGGCGTGAACTCCGAGCAGTCGCTCGCCTCCGGCCGTGCGACCTACGACGTGTCGCACTCCGGCGAAAGCGCGGTGGGTGTCGGCTTCAGCGCGACCAAGTTCTTGGGAACCCACTGGTTGGTGAACCTCGATGCCGCCATTAACCAGTTGCGCGGTGAGTACGCCGGCAGTCCGCTGATCGAACGCCACACCCAGCGCATCCTTGCCGTTTCGCTGGATTACAACTGGTAGCAGTGTTCCGTACATCTTGCCTGATCGCCGCGCTGGCGATCGTGAGTGCGTGCAGCACCACCCGTCCGCCGCAGGGCGCCACTCTCGTTGCCGCCGAAGAAGTGCGCAGTACCGAAACAGCGTTCGCCAAAACGATGGCAGACCGGGATCTCGACGCGTTTGCGAGGTTTATATCGTCTGATGCGATTTTCTTCGATGGTGAGAAGATCCAGCGGGGCAGGGCTGAAATTTTGGCTGCCTGGAAACCGCTATTCGCTGATTCGATGGCACCCTTCTCGTGGTCGCCCGATCGGGTGGAGGTGCTTGCGTCAGGCGATCTGGCGTTCAGCACCGGGCGCGTCAGGTTCAACGGACAGGTCGTCGGCCGCTTCAATTCGATCTGGAGATTGGAAGCGCCGCATACCTGGCATATCGTGTTCGACAAGGGCGAATAGGATAACAACGCATTACAGGAGTCCCCGTCATGGACCGTCCGCCGCTCCCGCCGTTTACGCACGAGACTGCGACGCTAAAAGTGCGCCTGGCGGAAGACGCCTGGAATACCCGAGCTCCGTCGCGCGTCGCGCTCGCCTACACACCGGACAGTGTCTGGCGCAATCGCAACGAATTTTTGCAAGGCCGGGCTGCAATCGAAGAATTTCTGACGCGTAAATGGAATCGGGAGCGAGACTATCGTCTCATCAAGGAACTCTGGGCCTTCCAGGCAGATCGGATCGCTGTGCGCTTCGCCTATGAGTGGCATGATGAGACGGCGCAGTGGTATCGCAGCTACGGGAATGAAAACTGGGAGTTCGATCAGCATGGGCTGATGCGGGTGCGTCATGCCAGCATCAATGACCTGCCCATTCTGGAAAGTGAGCGCAGGTATCGTTGGCCGCTCGGCCGCCGGCCGGACGAGCATCCTTCGTTGAGCAGTTTTGACTTTTGATTTCCCACCATGGAGACGACGATGGCCGCAAAAAGTGATTCGGATCTGGTGCTAAAGCGCGTGGTGGATGTGTCGCCGGAAATGCTTTTCAAGGCTTGGACCACGCCCAAGCATCTCATGCCGTGGTTCTGTCCGAAGCCCTATCGCACCGTCGGATGCGAAATCGATTTGCGGCCTGGCGGACAATTTTTCGTGCAGATGGAAGACCCGAAAGGCAACAAACTACCGGCCGCGCCGGGCTGTTACCTCGAAATCGTGCCGAATCGTAAACTCGTCTGGACCTCGGCACTGGGTCCCGACTACCGGCCCCTCGATGCCGCCGCCGCACCCTGGTTCTTCACGGCCGTGATCTCGTTCGAGCCGCAGGCCGACGGTGGTTGTCGCTACACGGCCGTGGCTCGCCACAGCAATCCGGCGCACGCCGCTGCGCATGAGAAAATGGGCTTCAGCCAGGGCTGGGGCAAGGTGCTCGAGCAGCTGGTGGAGTACGTGAAAACCGTGCCGATGGGGTAGCGAAGTACCTCCGACGGCTACAGCGCGCTGATGGTGACGAAGTACCCGTCCGGATCCCGGACCGAATACTCCAGCGTCCCGGTACTGGGATTCAGGTTCGGCTCCTCCTCGAATTTCGATACGAGCGCGCGGGCCCGCTCGAGTGAGGCATCGTAATCATCGACACGGAAAAACAGCAGCAGCCCGTTGCCGGGCTGCGCAGGTTCCGGCCTCGCCAAAGAAGGATGGTCGTGTGAGCCCCACACGTGCAGACAGACCAGGACGGTTCCGTCGGTATCCAGGACCTGGCCCCAGTAGTCGTGAGCGGGCGCGGTGGCCGGCAGACCCAATATTGATTGGTACCATCGAAAGCTGGCGGCAACGTTCTTGACGCCCAAAATCGTCCAGGTTCGTTTCATGGGGTAATCCTACGCGGCGTTTGAAGTCGAGGAATCATGGATCGGCACGGAGATTGTCCGGGCGCGCATCCGTGTTGAGATAAATCGCCAGCAGATACGAGCGAGCCTGGAAGGCGCGTTCCAGCCATTCGAAGGCTTTATCCGTATCCCCCAGTCCGGCGTAGATCGCCGCAATATTGTAGGGCGCAACATAGGACTTGCGGGCCCGCGCCAACGGCATGGCAAAGCGCGGCGGTGCCGCAGTTTTTTCGGCGGCCTGAATGTCGAAGAGGCCGCGGCCGTGCTGAACATCTCACCGCAGAGCGTGATGCGCGATTGGAAGATTGCCAGCGCGTGGCTCATGGTCGAACTCAGCCGTTAACGTGCAATGTGGCTGCCGAAAAAATGGGGAATATCGACGGCGACACCGACCACGCCGCCGAGCCGCGGACTGGCGGTGAATGTTCCCGCAAGCAGCCCAATGTAGATACTGAGCCCGTCGCGAAGAGCATATTGCGCACCCAGCATGGTTTGCAGCTGGGTTCGATCGAGGCCGACGCTGTCCGCGATGCCGCCGTACACTTCGGCGCCCAGGGTCATTCGGGACGTCACGTCGCAGAGCACGGATAAGCCACCCGTGTATACCCGGCCTCGGGTTGTCTCGATGCCGACGACGCCGGTGCTCGTGTTGCCGGCGAACAGGATTCCGAGATTGACCGTGATACGGGTGCGATCCGAGGTGGGTACCTGTGCAATCAGATTGAGGTCGTAATCGATCACCCCGGAGCCCAGGTTCTGGCGCGCATCGCCAGTGGGGAATTCAGTGTAGAAACTCACTGCCAGCGCCGGGCTGTGGGAAATCGCGGAGCCCTCGCGAAGTTGCCACTTGATGCCGAGGTTCGTGTCGCCGACGCCGCGCGAACTCGACGTCACGGATGAGCGGGCGATATCGATATAGGGGAGATCGAGATCGAATTCAAAGCCGTGCGGCAGTCCCACGTTCATTTTCAGAACGGCGGTGTTCTGACGCAGGTCGGGATACTGCCTGGACTGCAGTGCGTCGATTTCATCGGATGCTTCCACATGCAGCGTGCCGACGTGGGCGACGCCGGTATCGTCTGTATAAAAGGGCGCCTGCGCCCAGGCGGTGTGCGGAAGAACCCAAAACCAGAGCGCCAATATGAACGGTGCGGCTCGACACGGCACGATGTCGCCATCGCGCTTGCGCAAGGCGTGGCTCCTCATCGAGCGTTAGCCGCCGGGGTGCAGCGTGGCGCTCAAATACAGGCGCGCCTTCTCCCAATCCCGCTGCACGGTGCGTGCGCTCAACTGCAACGCATCGCCGATCTCCTGCTCGGTCATCCCGCCGAAATATTTCATTTCCACGATCTTGCCGAGTCGCTCGTCGAGCGCCGTGAGCTCCGCCAACGCCTCGTGCACCTTGAGAACCTCGGCATCGGCCGCGACCGTCGAGTCGATGATGCCGGTATCGAGGGTGACGGGGGCACTGCCCGCCCCGCGCTTGCTCGCCAGCCGGCTGCGGGCCTGATCAACCAGAATCGATCGCATGACATGCGATGCGTAAGCCAGGAAATGGCGCTCGTCGGCGATCTTGAGGTTGCCAGAGGCGCGGAACCGCAGATAGGCTTCGTGCACGAGGGTGGTGGTATGCACCGCCGCGTCGCTGTGGCGCCTGGATTGTTCATGCGCCAGCGACCGCAGTTCCGCGTACAGCAGCTCGAAGAGCGCATGCGAGTCCGCCGATGATCCCGACAGAGCCGAATTCAGTAACACTGTGACTTCCGTCATCTTGCCCGGCTCCGCCGCTTGTCGTGGTTGCCGCCTGGAATCCGTATCGGTGGGGATGAAGGACGGTAGAGTCAGCATAGCATTTCAGATGAAAAACATAGAAACGCAGTGAAAATCGATCGGGATCAGTGGGTCAAAATATCCGCACTGCTCGATGACGCACTCGACGTCGAGGCTGCGGAGCGCGATACGTGGCTGCGCGGCCTGTCGGGCGACGCTGCGCAGCTCGAGCAGCCGTTGCGCGTCCTGCTCGCCCAGCGCGCGCATATCGAAACTGCCGAGTTCCTGAAGGCCCCCGACTTTGCCGCGGCTGTGCGCGCGGAATCCGCGCGCCGAGCGACCGGTCCGGCGGAGCTGCAGGCCGACGCTACGGTCGGCGGCTACAAGCTCCTGCGCGAGATCGGCCGCGGCGGCATGGGCACGGTCTGGCTGGCCGAACGCGTCGACGGCCGCCTGCAGCGGCAGGTCGCACTGAAGTTTCCGTATGCCGGACCGCAGCAGCGGCAACTCGCAGAGCGTCTCGGTCGCGAACGCGACATCCTGGCCCGTCTCGAGCATCCCAACATTGCCCGCCTGTACGACGCGGACGTCACCGCGTTCGGGCAACCGTTTCTGGTGCTCGAGTTCGTGGACGGTATTCCGATCGACCAATACTGCGACCAACAACGCCTGTCGATCCGCGAGCGCCTGGTGCTCTTCCTGCAGGTGCTGGCCGCACTCCAATACGCGCATTCGCACCTGGTGATCCATCGGGACCTCAAGCCGTCCAACATCCTGATCACCACCGACCGGGTTGCACGCCTGCTCGATTTCGGAATTGCCAAGATCATGTCGGAAGGCGAGGCGCAGGAAACTGCGCTGACCCAATTCGGCGGCCGTGCGCTCACCCCGGATTACGCGAGCCCGGAACAGATTGGCGGACGGCTGATCACCACAGCCTCCGACGTCTACTCGCTCGGCGTCGTGCTCTATGGGTTGCTCACCGGCGCCCGGCCCTACCGGCTGCGCCGCGACAGCCGTGCCTCCTTGGAAGAGGCGATCGCGGAGGCCGACGTGATTGCGCCGAGTCGCGCCTTGCTGAGCACCGGCACCGCGGAACAGCGCGCCACCGTGCTGCGCAGACTAGAGTCCGAGCTGCGCGGCGATATGGATGCCATCGTTTTCAAGGCATTGCAGAAGCGGCCGGAAGACCGCTACGCCTCGGTCGATGCACTCGCCGCCGATATCAGACACTGGCTGGACGGCGAGGTGGTCGAGGCCAGGTCGCCGAGCACCTGGTACGCGTTGCGCATGCTGGCGCGTCGTAACCGCCTGCTGTTCGGAGCCGCGGCAGCGGTTTTCGTATCGTTGATCGTGGGTGCCACGGTGGCGATCTGGCAGGCGCGGTCCGCCATGGCACAGACCGAACGTCTGCAGGCGACCAAGGGCTTTCTCATCGATGTGTTCAACGCGAATTCCAAGGATCAGGTCGATCCGCTGAAGGCGCAACAGACTACTGCGCGCGAACTGTTGGATCGAGCCGCAGAGCGCGTGACCACAAAATCGCAGGTGGCCTCCGACGGCACCGAAGAAATCCTGGATGTCCTCGGTGGTCTGTACCAGGATCTGGGCCTCGATGTGAAAAGCGCTGAGTTGCGCCGGCGGCGGGTCGCGATGCTGACGCAATTGTATGGTCCCGACGATGCGCGCATCGCGCGAGCCCAGGTCGACTACGCCAGCAGCCTGTACGCCACCGATGACTGGAAGCAGGCTCTGGCGCCGTTGCAAGACGCGGAACGCATTCTCGACAGACACGGCGACTTCACGAGCACCACGCGCGCCGAAGCGTGGGGCACGATGGGAGAGTACTTGCGGGGCGTCGACCCTAAACGCTCCCGTGATTACTTCGCCCGTGCCATCGCCCTGGAACGCGCGCGCTACCCCAAAAGTCCACATTTCATCGAAGACTTGCGCAGCGCTGCGCTGCTCTACTCGGAGCGGGGCGATCGGAAGGCGGCCATCACGCTCCTTGAAGAGGCGCTCGCGGTGCAGGAGTCGAGCGGTGCCGCGGAGATCATCCTGGTGCGGCCGTTGGTAGAACTGGCGGAGCTACAGGCCGGCCTTGCGGATCCTTCGGCGGCGGAAAAAAACTTTCAGCGGGGGCTGGAAATATCACGCCGTATCAACGGCGACGAAAACGTCGACACGGTCCAGGCAAGCCTGCGTTACGGGAAATTCCTGCGTTATGCGGACCGGTTGGCCGAATCCGAAGCGCTGTTGCAAGAGGCCGAGGCGCATGCGGCCAAGTTGCTGGGCGAAACAGAAACCTTCCATCTGCCGACGGTGCGCTCGGAACTCGCCCAGACCGAGCATGCATTCGGCAATTTTGCCGCGGCCGCGGATTTTTATCGACGCGCCCTGGCAGCGCGCGAACGGGCACGCAGCGGCAATCGGGCGCACGCCTATATGTTGCAGCACTATGCGGCGCTGCTCACGGACATGGGACACGCCGATCAGAGCCTGGCGCTCCTGACGAAGGCGGTCGAGTATTACGAAAAAAGCGATGTGCCCGTCGGCGCATCGGACATCCCGGTGATCATGTCGGCCGCCTTGAGTGCGTTGGGCCGCCCACAAGAGGCGCTCGACGCGTTGGATCGCTTTGGACATCGCGAATTGATGACGCCCGCCATGGCGATAGAAATGGAGATGCGCCGCAGCGAGATATGGGATGAGCTCGGCGAGGCGGAAAAGGCCGAAACGACCTTGCGCGCGCAGCTGCAACGGATCAACGAGCTTCCGCAGCACGACCAGAAAAAAGTTTTTCTCGCGCAAGGTCAGGTGCAACTCGGCCATCTCCTGCTCAAACACGGGCGTGCGAACGAAGCCTGCGAGATGCTGGAGACGGCCGTGCAGCGGCGCATGGCGCTGCTGTCTCCGCGCAGCCCGCTGCTGGCAGACAGCGAAGTCGCGTTGGCGGAATGCCTCTGGAACCTGGGGCAACCCGCGCGCAGCCGGTCACTGCTGTCGCAAGCGCAGGCCATCGATGCGCTGAACCCCGAGCTCGATGCGCAATACCTCGAGCCGCTGCACCGGGTGACGCGCTTGCTCGCGAGTGCCGAACGGCGCGCCTCAAAGTGACGACGATTGGCGTCGGTCGAGCTCGCAGGTCGAACTGATCACCGGCAGCACGACCCGCGCGTAGCCGCCGCGCGTTGCTCCGCCGTCCGCGGACGCAGCGCCGCTGAGCAGAATCGCCGCGATGACGAGCCCAAACCACTGCGTAACCCGGTTCCGCGCCACGATGTCGCCCTGTCTTGCGTTGCCTCTGTGATAGGCCGATACGCAGCAGCGTCGGAAAAAGCGACATGCTTGCCTTTTTTCTTAGTGCGTGGCGCCCGAGAGTTCAGACGCCATTGCCATGCCCATGCTCCCCATCACCGCGGCAGGCCCACGGCTCACCGGGCCAACCTTGAGGGTGCCGGCATGATTCTTGGTTTCGCCGGCTTCGACCAGGATCTGCCCGTCGCTGCCCGACGCCAATTCGAAGTAGCCGCTGCCGCCGTCACCGTTCGAAAGCAACTTCGCCGTGGCATAGCCGGCGCGGGAGAATGTTTTCAATGACCCCTCGTTGCCGGCGCCGGACATCGCCACGAGCTCCTTGCCGCCCGGTATGTAGATAGCGACCTGGCCGGCATTGTCCTTGACGCCCATCGAGGCGATGGTGTTGCCGCCGTCCGGACCGGTGACGATGAATTTCCCGCCGGCAGCCAGGGAGGCCATGCCCGCGGTCGGCTTCCCCGCACCGTTGTTGACCAGCACGGTACCGCCAGCGGCCTGCGCGGACATGGCCGCGGACGTGATCGCCCCATCATTGGCGAGCATTTTCAAGACGCCGCCGTCTTTCTCCGCAACGACCTGCAGCAGCGGTTTGCCTTTCTCGTTCAGGACAGTGAACGGCGCCGTGAACGTCTTGCGTTGGCTTAGGTCTGTCAATCGCTTTTCGATGTCTTCGAGGCGTTCCTGCAGACGCCTGTCACGGTTGGCGTAGTCGTCGGCGCGGATTTCCAGATAATTGCGCATGCCCTCGTAGTCGCCGGACTTCAATTGCATCAGCATGGTCTCGGCGTCGCCACCGATGGCCCAGCTGTTAAGACTGACTACGAGCGCAGCGCCAAAGGCCGCGGCCGATAAGTGCGTTATGTATACGAGTTTCAAGACACATCCTTTTGAAGAACATCTTGATTAGGTATACGGTTTCTTCGAGTGTTTTACGACACGCCGCCGCGCTTCAGAAAAAGGTGCGCAAGAAAGTCGCCGTCTCCCCTGAGATGCCGGCGATCTTGTTGGTCGCTTGCCGATAGAACTTGAAGCACAGCTCGGTTTCCGGGCGACCGTCGTCCCATTGGACAAACGTCTTCAGTTCGCGCCGGCCAAGAGAGCGCTTGGCCTTGGCCACGCGCCGCACCGTGATGCTGACGCGGGGCGTTTGCCGGATCCTGGGGTCCGCGCGCTGCGACCTCGGACGCGCGACGCGCGTCACGGTCCCGCGTGCGATCAGTCCCTGGCCGCCCTCGTTCTCGGAAGCAAAGACGAAGATCTCATTCCCGACCTGGATATCCTTGCCGCCATACATGGTTTTTTGCGCCCGCAATGAAAACTGTCTGGCATCGGGATCTGTCAGCGCGACCTTGGCGACGTATGGCATGTAAACATTTTCGCAGGGTCATGGATGGGCGATCAAGATCAACGCGGGCGCACGACGCATCAGGCATTCGAGACATTGGCGCGCGTTCTCCGGGTCGAGGGCGCCGAGTGATTCATCCAGGACGATGACCGAGGCGCGCTGCAGGAGAGCCCGCGCCAGGAACACCCGGCTGCGTTCGCCCTGGGACAGGCGCCAACCGGTATCGCCGACCGTTTGGTTGAGACCGCTCGGCATACGTTCGACGAGTTCGCTCAAGCCGAGTTCGGCGCACACCACCCACGCCGCTTCCATGTCTTCGGCTGTATGCGGCAGGGGACGGCCGAGCAGCAGGTTGAACAGCAATGTGCCCGAGACGATATGATTTTCATGATATTGCGGGGCCAGTGCGATTTGTTGCGTCCACTGCGACTCGCCGAGTGTCTGGCGATCGAAGCCGCCCGCGAGCACGTAGCCGGCATCGAACTGCCTGGAGCCCGCGAGGATCGCGGCCAGGGTGGATTTGCCGCTGCCCGAGGCACCCTCCAGCAAGATTCGCTCACCGGGCGCGATGCTGAAGCTGACCCCCGCCAGCACGGGATCGCGCAGCTCGGCATGACGATAGCGTAGATCGCGAACACAGAGGGCGTGGCGCGCGGAGGCATGCGCCGTAGCGCGCGCTACATTCGGTTCGCGCGCGCCCGCTCTGAATAATGGCGCGACGATACGCCATGCCGACCATGCTGAGGCGCTGCCGACGAAGGCGCTGCAGAGGCGTTGCATTGCCGCGGCAACGAACAGGATCGCTCCGAGGCTGGTTGCCAGCGCTCCCAAGGTAGCGTGGCCGGCAATGAACTGCGGCGTCAGCGCGAGCGTTGCGATGAGCACGTAGCCGCGCGGCAACGCCGACTGGATCACGGCATTGTAGCGATCGAGATGCCGCGATGAGCGCACGTAGCGCGCCAGGGATGCATCCGCCGGGCCATGCCAATGCGCTGCAGATTGCTGCGACACGCGCGTACGATGCGCGATCATGTCCTCGATCAGACTTCGGGTCAGCTCGATTCGTTCTCGACTCCAGCGCAGTCGCAAGAAAAGCGTGCGTGCAAAAATTCCCAGCGTGAGCGCAGACCACGCGCACAGCACAGCGAGCTGTGCAAAGCCCGCCGTGAAGACGAACAAGCCGCCCGCTACGATCAGCTCGAGCAGCGCAAGTGCGGCGATGACCCCGCTGCCCGCGAGCAGCTCATCGAGCGCTTCTGATTCCAACACCTCGCTCAGCAACGCCGCGGTGCCATGCCGTTGCACCGTGTCGGCGGGCAGGGCCAGGGCGCCGAGCAGGAGTCGCTGCTTGAGTACGCCGCCGATTCCCAGAATCACGATCCCGCGAATCCATGAGTTGAGCAGTTGCAGAGGCAAGAGGCTGCAAAGCGCCAGCGACCAGGCCGCGAGCCAGCCGAAATCCAGGCGGCCGCTGAGGGCGCCGTTGCCGATGCAGGCCCAGCCCCCGAACAGAACGAGCGTCTCGAGCAGATGGGTCAGCAACAGCCACGCAACGTGGCGTCGCACGCCGCCGCCCACCAGTACGCTACGCGAGGATCGGGAGGCGGGCCCGGGCGCCTGCGCCTCGAGTCGCCCGAGGTAAGCCTCGATGCAATTCATGCCGGTGGACAAGCGCAAGGCGGAGTTTCGGTCATGACCCCGGCCTGTAAACGCAACTTGCGCCAGACGGGATCCGCCCACAGGTCGGTCAGAGCGGCCTCGCCGGCGAGCAATTGCGCGTACCGGGAGCCCGGGCGGGCACGCAATTCATTCGGCGTGCCATGCTCGACGAGTCGGCCTGCTTCGATGACCACGATCCGGTCGAAATCCAACGTGTCGAAAACATCATGCGAGACGCACAGAACGGTCGCGTCGGCGAAACGCCGGCGGGCGCCCGCCAGCCAAAGACGCCGCTGTTCGCGACCAACGCCGCGTGCGGGTTCGTCGAGCAGCGCCAGACGTACGTGCGCGCGCCGGAATGCGCGTGCCGCGCGAATCCGCTGGCCCTCCCCACCCGACACCAAATTGCCGCCGTCCCCGAGAGCCGCCTGTAAACCTCCGGCCATGCGACCGACCACGCCCTCGAGATCATTGCCGGCGATGGCCTCCTCGATGGACAGCGCGGCGCCGTCTTCGTTGCCGAACTGCAGGTTGGCATACAGGCTGCCACCAAACAGGTGTACTTGCGGATCGATCCAGGCGGTCGTCCGCCGCAATTGTGCAATGCCGGCGGCGTCGAGTTCGACATCGTCGACCCGCAGACTGCCGCTTTGCAGTGCATGCCAGCCCAAGAGGCAGCCCAGCAGGGAAGACTTGCCGGCGCCGGAGACGCCGACGATGCCGATATGCTCACCCGGCAGCACCTCGAGTGTGATCTCCTCGAGTACAGTGCGGCCGGCGGCAACGACACCGGCCCGCGCGAAGTTGATCTTGACCCCGCCGCACGCGCGCTGCAGGACAGTCGCTGCCGGCAGCGTCTGCTCGGGTGCCGCAATCGGCTCGAGGAAGCGCAACAAGGTGTTGCGCATGCCGGGGATACCGCGAAACACGATGCCTAAGTTGCGGCCGAGCGCCGGTATCGACACCGCCCAATAGACCAGCAGCAAGAGTCCGGCAGGACTTTGTCCCGTGGCCACCGAGCGCATCACCAGCGCAATGACGCAGCCATACGTGAGCAGCATCTGCAGCCCATCGGCGAGCAATGCCAGTGATTGCTGGCGCAGGCCTGCGTCCGCCCAGCGTTTCAAAAGTTCCGCTTGCACGCGGAGCATATTTTGCTGTGCCCCATGCGCCTGGATGGCGCGCGATCCTTGCAAGGCATCGAGGTACACGGCGCTCAACGCGCCGCTGATCTCGCGACTGCGCAAATCCCGCTCGGACATCGGCGCGAGGAAGGCGCTCGGTACCGTACAAGCCGATATCACTGCCAGGGCGGCGAGCCACGCGCTGCCGGGATACAGCCAGGCGATCGCGCAGCCGGTGACGAGCAGGTTCACCGCCAGCTGCAGGCCCTGACTCGCCATTTCGGGCAGCTGCCGCAACAGCTGCAGGGAGTGGGCCCGCAGCGCCATGTCAGAGATGAGGCGCGACTGAAAGTAGCGGTCATCGAGCCGCGGTATCTTGCGCAAGAGGGCAGCGCGCAGACCGAGTTCCAGATGCCTGCCAAGACGGCTGACACCGCTCCATGCCGGCCACTCGAGCGCGAGCAAGGCGGCGAGGAAGGTGAGCAATGCCAGCATGGCCGCCAGCCGCAGCGCCGTCGAAGGCAGGTGCCGCGCGAGATCGAACAAGCCCCGAAACAACAGGGCCTCCAGCACCGAACCGACCGCGGCAAGCGCCAGCGCCGCGACCACCAGGATCGGCAGTGACCAGCCGCCCAGGCGCAGCATCGAAGCCGCCGCTTTCCAGACCCTCGGCTCGGCTTCGGTGCGCACACGGCGCAAGGACGAGGCAGCGTCATCGACGGCGTCGCGCGGGGCGGGCACCGCGGCGCGCAGCAGCACGGCGCCTTGCAACCGCATGGTCTGGGCGCCCGGGCTGGGTTGGACCGCAAAGTATCGCGTCGGAATCGCGTCGGGGCGCGCGGCACACATTTCCAGAAAACGCCTCGACTCCGCGCCGCGGCGCAAGTGGCCGCGTGCTGCCAGCGTACCGGCGAGCCGCAGCGCCGCGTCTTGCAGCGCTCTGTCTGACCATTCAGCAGCCGGCACGTCGAGAACGCGCATGCGTTCGTGCAGCGTGGCACGAAATGCGGGCGATGCCGACCATTCCTGCCAGGCGCCGAGCGGAACTTCGTGTTCGTGCACGTAGAGAGATTCCAGGAAGCGCTGCCGCGGCAGCCACAACCGGCCGGCAGCTGGATCCATGATTTGTATCCACGGTCCATGCACCCGCCATACCACCACCATGTGTGCGGCGCCATCGGGCAGGTTGACGACCACGATGGCCGGCCAGCAGCCACTGCTCTCGAGCAACAGGAAATCCGGCGGCAGCATCATTTGTGTTGCTGACATGCCGAGCTGCACTGCGATGTTCTCGATGGTGTCGATCGACGTACCGTCGACGTCGGTCTGACAGGCCTCGCGCAATCGGCCATAGGATAGATACACGCCATAGCCGCCGAATAGCGCCTTGAGTGCCGCCGGTCCGCAGTCCATGGCGGATGTCTGAATGACCTCCGGTATCAGTAGGCGGCGTTTCATGTAGGCCGTGTCAGCCATTGGCCCGCGGTACGCAGCACGAGGCGCAGCGGCGTGACCTGCTCTACCGTTACCTCGAGCACGCCCGGCATGCCGTGTTGCAGTTGGCCGCGGAAGCTTGACGGTTCCAGCAAAGCAAGCTCGATCCGCACCTTGCCGTCGCGCACTTCCTGAGCGACGCCTTCGACCTTGGCTGATACCGTGCCGAATTCAGCCCAAGGAAATCCGTCCAGCCGCAAGGTTGCCGCCGCACCAATCCTGATGCGGCCGAAGGCCGCCCTAGCGGGATACAGTGCCACGATACGCAATCGACCCTGCGGTACGATCGAGCCGAGCCGCTGACCTTCGGCTACCACCGCGCCCGGCTTCAAGGTGGCAGCCTCGCCGACTCGCCCATCGACCGCGGCGCGGATCCGGCACCGTTCGATCTCGTAGTTCAAGCGGGCGAGTTCCGCTTGCAGCGAAGCGCGCTGCGCCTCGAGCGCCGCGATCTCGCCTTGCAGTCGGGCGAGGCGAACTTCGCGCTCGCGAGCATGCGTGCTCTGCTCCTGTGGAACACGGCTTGAAGCGGCCCGCAGCGCCGCGACCACCGAGCCCAGGCGCGCCGCCTCGCTCTCGGCCTTGTCGAGATCCTGCGCAGGGACGAGTTTCTGTGCGTACAGCGGCCGCATTCTCGCGAGGATGTTCTCGGCAAGCCGGGCCGAGATCTCCGCCTCGCGCAACCGGCTCAGCGCCTCTTGCGCGCCCAGCTGCGCGCTGTGACCCTCTGCGCCGCCCGCCACCTGCTCCGCGGCGATCTGCGCGCGCAAGCGTGCAATCTGCGGCTCGAGACCTTCCATCTTGACCTCTTGCTCGCGGTATTCCAGCTGCTGCGGCGTGGAGTCGAGCTCGAGCAGCAGATCGCCGCGCCGCACCTCGGCGCCAAGCAGCAGATGGTTCGTGACGATACGACCGACGAACGGCGCATCGAGCGGATACGTGGCCGCGGCTTGCTCGAGCCGCGCATCAGCGGACACCTCGTACAGCGCCACGTGCGCAAAAACACACCAGCAGAGCCACGCGGCAAACAGCACCAGGGCCGACCCGATGAGCCAGAAAAAAACGCTTCGCCGTTCGGCACGCAGCTGCGCGAAGGTGTGCGCGAAATCGTTCATGGTTGGCCTGCATGGCTGCGGGCGGGTCAGGGCCGAAGGTGCGGCAGTCGGTCGCCCGCTGCCGCACCCCCGAAAACGCTCCGTGTTAGCGGGGCTTCGGGTTCATCCGTCCAACTTTCACGTTTGTCTTGACGTTCATGTCAAATCCTCCAGTTAAGAAGTTAATGGTACTCATCGTAGGCCGCGACGTGCCGATCCGGCACTCACACAATCTCCTACATCTGATCAAAACGAAATTTAACGGCGGGAAGCGACATGAACAGATAATTTTCCGCCGTCAGGGTGCGGACGCGTCGCACTCGTAGCGCAAGCGCGGCCGTCCCGAGCACCAGCCGAGCCGCAGGCGCCGATAGCGCCACAGGTAATACGCGGCGACGCCGGCGGACGCAATCCCCGACGCGCCGCCGACCGCGAGCGACCAGCGTGGGCCGTAGCGATCCGCGACCCAGCCCACCAGTGGTGCACCGAACGGCGTGCCGCCGAGCGCGATGGCGAGCCGGATTGCCGTGACGCGGCCGCGCATGACGGGTTCAGTAGCCAGTTGCACCAGGCTGTTGGTCGCGTTCGTGAAGGTCAGCGCGGCAACACCCACCAGCACCAGTGCCGTACCGAACAGCCAGTAGTTGGGCATGACGCACGCGATCAGACAGCCGACGCCGAACGCGAGCGCCGAGCTCAGCAGCACTGTCATGCTTGGGCGCGCGCGCGCGGCACTCAGCAACGCACCCGCGATGGTGCCAACCGACATCATCGACATCAGCAGGCCATAGCCACCGGCATCGGAATGAAACACGCTCAACGCCATCGTCGAGACAAAAATCGGAAAGTTCAGTCCGAAGGTCCCGATCAGGAACAGCATCACGAGCATGGTGATGAGGTCCGGCCGCGTCCGGACGTAGCGGAAACCGTCGATGAAACTGCGCGGCGTGCGCACGGCGCGGGGATTGGGATTTTCCAGAATATTTTCGCGGGC
>CAZZZU010000067.1:0-22389 GCA_964658805.1 uncultured Steroidobacteraceae bacterium | reverse complement strand
GCCAGTGTCGGAACCGGCACGATCAGCGGCGGCAAGTTCGGCATCGCGAACACGAGCGGCGAAGGCGGACCCGCGACGATCGACCAGATCCTGAACGCCGGCGTCATCACGGGCAACGACAAGGGCATCTACAACACTGGCTCCATCGGCACGCTGGCGAACAGCGGCGTCATCTCGAGCGTTTCCACGGCCATCTACAATAACGGCCAGATAGGCGCGCTGACCAACGGGGGTCTCATCACCGCTGAAACCGAGGGCGTCTACAACTTCGGCACCATCGGCACGCTGTCGAACACCGGCACTGGCGTGATCTCCGCCGTATACGCGGTGGACAACTACGGCGTCATCACGACCATGGTCAACGACGGCTCGATCCTGGGATCGCAGACCGGTGTCTACAACGACGTATCCGCCACGATCGGCTCCTTGAGCAACAGCGGCCACATCGACGGTGGCGTGACCGGTATCTACAATGACGGCTCGATCGGTACGCTGAACAATACGGGCCTGATCACCGGCGGCAAATACGGCATCATCAACGGCGACGGCACCGTCACTACCGCGACCATCGGCACTTTGGTCAACGCAGCCGGTGGCACCATCCAGGCTCTGTACACCGGTATCTCCAACGACGGCCAGATAGGATCGCTCAGCAATGCCGGAACGATCATCGGTGAACAATGGTACGGAATCGCAAACGGGCTTAACGGCTCGATCGGCACGCTGGATAACAGCGGCGTCATCACTGGTGGCAACACGGTCATCTTCAACGCCGGGCTCATCTCGGCGCTCAGCAACAGCGGCACGTTGACGGGCGCAACCACCGACGGCATCCGGAACTCCGGTCAAATTGGCTCGTTGACCAACAGTGGTCTGATCCAAGGCGGGGAATGGGGCGTAGGCATCCGCAACGAGGGCTCTATCGGGTCGCTCGTGAACACTGACACCGGCACGATCGAAGCGTCCGGCACGGTCAACAGCCAGTTTCAAGCGGCCATTTCGAATTTTGGTGGAATCGGCACGCTGAGCAATGCGGGTCTGATCGAAGACCAGTCTGGAGTCGGTGTAGTCAATTGGGGTTCAATTGCTTCGTTGCAAAATACCGATACCGGCGTGATCACCGGCGCCGTTGGCGTCGCCAATCTGGGCGGCGAAGGCGGCCCTGCCAACATCGGGGAGCTTCTCAACAGTGGCCTGATCTCGGGCGGATTCGTCGGCATCTACAACGGCAGCTTCTTGAGCACCATCGCCAGCACGATCGGCACTCTCTCTAATTCAGGCACGATCTCGGGTGGTTCGGCCGGGGTTATCAACCTCCCGATGGGTGAGATTGCGACGCTGATCAATAGTGGCGTGATCTCAGGCGAAGGCGCAGGCATCGTGAACGCCGGTCTGATCAGTTCGCTGAGCAATAGTGGCCAGATCGTCGGCGGTAACGTGGGCATCGAAAACGAAGCGACCGTGACATCGCTCGCCAACAGCGGCACTATTCAGGGTGCTGGCGAAACGGCCGACGGCGTTTACAACGCGGGCTCGATCACCAGCCTGACCAATAGCGGACTCATCAGTGGGAGCAGGGCCGGCGTGTACAACGATGTGGGCGGTCTAAGTCCGACCCTGACGCTGAACGTCGCACCGCTGGGTCAGCCGCCGTCGCAACCCGGCATCATCGACACCCTGACCAATGCGAGCACCGGGACCATTTCCGGCAGCGCGACCGGCATTTACAACGGCGGGACAATCGGTACGATCGGGAACTCAGGGCTGATCGCGGGCGGATCGACCGGCGTGTACAACAGCGGCAGCATCGGTACGATCGACAATCTGGGCAGCATGAGTCAGATCACCGGCGACGACCGGGGTGTTTACAACGACAGCCTGATCACCACCTTGTCCAATGAAGGTGCGATCGCCGGCGCATACGACGGCGTAGGCAACTCATCGTCCGGCTCAATCGCGAGCTTCACCAACGCAGGCACGATCACCGCCACCGGCAGCACAGGCGTCGGCGTATGGAATGCGGGCAAAATCGATTCCCTCAACAACAGCGGGCAGATCACCGGCGTCAGCGCGGGTGTCTACAACCTCTCGCACGGCAGCATAGGGGCGTTGGCCAACAGCGGCACGATTCAGGGCGGCGGCGAACTCGGGGACGGCGTGTACAACGCGGGCTCCATCGCCAGCCTCACAAACAGCGGACTCATCAATGGGGTCCGTGCCGGCGTATACAACGAGGCGGGAGGCGTCGGTCCGACGCTGGCCCTGAATGTTTCACCGATGAGTTTCACGCCCACAGCCGGTGTCATTGACAACCTGACCAATACGGGCAGCGGGACCATCAGTGGCGGCGCGACCGGTGTCTACAACGGCGGGATCATCGGGACACTGAGCAACGCCGGCTTGATCGAAGGTGCGCAGATCGGCGTCAACGATGACGCTACCGGTGTCATCACCGCAGTGGCCAACTCAGGCACGATTCATGGCGGCAACTACGGTCTGACAAACGCGGGTGCGCTCGAATCGCTTACCAACAGCGGCACCATCAGCGACGACAGCCAGGCGGGCGTGCTGAATACGGGCTCCATCGGTACTCTCGCGAGCTCCGGTGTGATCAGCGGTGCGTTCGGTCTGAACAACAGCGGTCAGATCGGCGCCTTGGACAACAGCGGCACCATCACCGGGACGGCGAACGACGGTATCTACAACGAGGGCACTATCGGCGCACTGAGCAACGAAGGCGTGCTGAGCGGTGCGATGAACGGCCTCAACCTGGCGGGATCAGGTGCGCTGGGCAGTCTCACGAACAGCGGCCTGATTTCAGCGCCGACGGCGATCAACGTGGCGGCAGGCGCTTCGCTGGGCGCGGTCAGCAACTCCGGCACCATTGCCGGCAGCATCCTCAATGCGTCCGCCAACGATCTGTCAATCGCGGGCGGCAGCGGTGAGGTCTTCGGTCTTCTGACGGGGTACAGCGGTGGCCTGGGCAGCGGCGACATCGGTCAGATCTCGAACACGGCCTCGAACGTGAAGTTCACGTCCGGGAACGTGCTCCTCAACGACAATGTCAACGTGGGCACAGGAACGGTCAACAATGCCGCCACCCTGCAGGTCAACAACCCGATCGCCATCGCAGGCAACTATCAGCAAGCCGCGGCCGGCAAGCTCGTGGTCGGCGTGTCGAGCTTGAGCAATCACGGTCAACTCAACGTCAGCTCGCAGGCTTCGGTGGATGCCACTGGCAGCGTGGCGCTTGCACGGCTGTCAGGCTTCCGCTTCGCGGCGGGTGAGCAGTACACGCTCATCGATGCCGCCGGCGCGACTTATAACGTCGACAGCATGACGGCCTCCGCATCGGGTTTCGGTGGCGGCTACCTCATCAACTCGGTCGCGAATGGCAGCAACACCGATCTGGTGGTCTGCCTGACCAGCCTTGTGCGTGGGGATTGCAGCAGCGCGGCGCCACCTGCTTACAGCAACGCGACCACGAGCAATGCCATCATTGTTAGCAACGCGGCAGGCGGTTACTTCGGCAGCAACGCGGCACTCAACAAGATGGCCGATGCCCTGGTGCTACTGGGCAACTCACCGGCAGCGAACCGTGCCGGCAACCAGCTATTGGCTGAACCGCACCACAATGCGGTGGCGCTCGCGCAGCTGCCGGCGCTCGACGTGCTCAACGTCATCACCGGCCACTCGGACGTCACGCGGCTTGCGGCCAACGGCAGCCAGAGCGGCGTGTCGGCGGGCGAGAACGGCAGCGGGCTTGCGGCCTGGGGCGAGGCGTTTGGCGGCGGTGCGCATCAGAGTCAGGACGGTCAGTTCAGTGGCTATGGCATCTCCTCGCAAGGGCTGGTGGCCGGTGGCGACGTCGCGGTCGGGGACTCCAACGCCCGCGTCGGCGCGGTGTTCACCTACACGCATGCGGACTTGAAAGATCACGGCGATCGCACCGGCGACACCATGGGCTTGAACTCCTACGGTGTCTTGGGCTACGCGACTTTCCTCGGCGAACGCGCGTATGCGGACCTGATCGGCGGTGTGATGTTCGACAAGTTCGACACGGTGCGGGTCATCGACTTCCCCGGCTTCAGCGGGATCGCATCAGGCAGTCATGATGGCACGCAGTATCTCGCCAAGGTGGCCGGCGGTTACCGCTTCCCGATGGGCGATGCGGCGAGCACGACGCTCACCCCGGTCTGGGGCTTGGCGTACAGCCATCTGAACCAGGATGGGTACACGGAGACCGGCGGCAACGGCGCGGCCTTGCATGTCGAGCGCGACGGCAACAACTCGCTCAAAGGCGAGGTGGGCCTGAAGCTCGAGCGCAGCTTCACGATGCAGCGCGGCGATGTGGTACCGGAGCTGAAAGTGCTGTATCGGCACGAGTTCGAGAACGGTTCGCAGTTGCAGACCGCGAGCTTTGCGGCCGATGAGGCAGGGACCACGTTCTCCACCCAGAACGTGCGGCCGGTGTTGAACACCGGCGTCGTGTCTGCGGGCGTAAACCTGCTCGCCAAGGATGGGGTCACGGTGACCTTGAAGTACGGTGCGGAGATCGGCTCAGGCTACGTGAGCCAAGGCGGCAGTTTGCGCGTACGCTGGGCATTCTAAGCGACGCACCTGCAATAGGGTTCATTCGAAATCCTGGCAGTCGCGACGCAGGCGGATGTGGGCCTTCTCTCAAAAAGAGGACCGCATCCGCTTTTTTCTTTTGGCTTCTAGTCGATCGCCTGGAACT
Organism: uncultured Steroidobacteraceae bacterium; assembly: GCA_964658805.1. Taxonomy (GTDB): domain Bacteria; phylum Pseudomonadota; class Gammaproteobacteria; order Steroidobacterales; family Steroidobacteraceae; genus Bog-1198. The sequence goes on along the minus strand of CAZZZU010000067.1, from coordinate 17,651 downwards.
GTCCCATGAAAAAAAATGCCAAGCTGAAGAAATCGTCCGCCACGCCGGTAATGCAGAAGGCGAGCACACCTGTAGCGCTACCCGCAGCCGCAGCCGCAGCCGCTGCACCCCAACCGACGGCGCCGCAGCAAGTGGATGTTCCAAAAGCACTTACACAGGCGCACGCGCATTGGAACGCCGGCCAGGCCGATCAGGCTGAATTGCTATGCCAGCGGATCATCGCGGTATGGCCCGGTCAGTCCGACGCCATGCATCTGATGGGCCTCATTGCGCATGCTTACGGCAATCTGGATCTCGCGATTGCGCACCTGCGCCGCGCTTGTCAGGCGCCACGCGCGCCGGCGGCCTATTACAGCAACCTGGCGGAGATGTGCCGGCAGAAGGGTTTGCTGACGGAAGGCGAAGCGGCTGGCCGGCAGGCGGTCGCGCTTGACCCGTTGTTGGCCGGCGGATGGAACAATCTCGGCATCCTGCAACAGGAGGCCGGCAAGTTCGAGGAGAGCCGCGTGTCATTGGAGCACGTGGTGAGCTTGCGTACCGAGTGGCCCGAGGCGCACAACAATCTGGGCAATACCTACAAGCGGCTCGGCGATCTCAAACGAGCGCGCCAGCATTACGAGCGGGCCATCGCACTGCGTCCTGAGTATGCGGAAAGCTTTAGCAACCTCGCGAGTCTGCTCAACGAGAGCGGCGACTGCGATGCCGCCGCTGTGGCGGCGCAGCGTGCCCTTGACATCAATCCACAGTTGATCGATGCATATCTGAACCTGGCGAGTATCGAGATCACGCGGTCGCGGCCTGCTGAAGCGCTACGCTGGCTGAATGCCTTGGCCGCCTTTGCGCCGATGCACGCCGGCGCTCTGAGTGCGCGCGCCCGCACCTTGAAGCAATTGGATCGACTCGATGAGGCGCTGGCGACTGCGCGCCAAGCCGTGACGCTCGCTCCGCAGAGCGCTGATTCACACAACAGCCTGGGTCAGATACTGCAGGCGCTCGGTCGCAATGAAGAAGCCCTGGCAGCTTTCGAGCAGGCGATATCGTTGCCGGGGGTCGCCGCCGAGGATGCCATGTTGAGCCGCGCCAGTGCCTATCTCGAGTCCGGCCTGAAGGAGGAATCGGCGCGCGAGTATGCGCGTGCCGCGCAGGCGTTCCCGAACTCGCTCAAACCCATTTTCGGGCGTGTCGAGGTGGTCCGCTACCGCTCGGGCGACCCGGACCTTACGCGTCTGGAAACGTATTTGAGCTATGGTAACGCGCACAGTCTCGCGGATCGCACGGCAGCGCATTTCGCCTTGGGCAAGGGTTATCTGGATGCCGAGGAACCCGCACGTGCGTTTCACCATCTGGACGTCGGCAGCAAATTGAAACGCGCTACGTTTCAGTACGACGGCGCGGCCACCGACGCCTGGATGGCGCGCATCGCCGACACCTTTTCGCCCGCGTTGATGGAACGCCTGAGCGGGGCGGGCGTCGGCAACCCCTCGTCGTCGCCGATCTTCGTCATCGGCATGCCGCGCTCAGGCACCACCCTGGTCGAGCAGATCCTCGCCTCACATCCTCAGGTGATCGGTGCGGGCGAATTGACGGCGCTGCGCCAGGTCACCGACGGCGTAGGGCCTTATCCGGAGTCGATGTTGCAACTTTCGCCGGAACGCGTGACGGCGATGGGCGCAGAATACATCGCGCGGACTGCGCCGATCGCGACGCGCTCGCGCCTGGTCGACAAAATGCCGGCGAACTTTCTGTATGCCGCATTGATCCGATTGATCTTGCCGAACGCGCGCATCATCCATTGCAGGCGCGATGCCGCCGATACCTGCCTGTCGTGTTACACGAAGTTGTTCGCCGCCGAGCAACTCTTCTCCTATGACCTCGCCGAATTGGGCCGCTTCCACCGCGCTTATGAGCGTCTCATGGCGCATTGGCGCGGCCTACTGCCGGCGGATCGCTTCTTCGAAATTCAGTATGAAGACGTCGTCGACGACATGCCGGCGCAGTCACGGCGCATGGTGGAATGGCTCGGACTGCCCTGGGACGAGGCGTGTCTGCGCTTCCATGAAACCAAGCGGGTGGTGCGCACCGCGAGCCTGTCGCAGGTCCGTCAGCCGATCTACACGAGTTCCAAGGGTCGTTCGCGCGTCTATCGGGACTATCTCGGCCCACTGCTCGCGGCACTCGAAACGACGCCGGGATGAAATAACCAAAGCGTATGCATCCGTAAACAAAGATCACTTCACAGCGCGAGGCGTCTCACCCATGATGCGCGGCTGATACCGGTAGCCGGTGGATCCGAGGAGCACGGGGATGACGAGTCGATTACGGGCGGCCAAGGTGGTCGCGTCGAGCGCCGCGATGTGGTCTTTGGGCGGCGCGCTCGCGGGTGCGTTGGCGCCCGCCGCCACCACTGCGGATATGGGCACGGAGTCTGCCGGTCTGCAGGAAGTCGTGGTGACGGCCGAGCGGCGTGAAGAATCAGCGCAACGGGTCGGCATCGCGCTATCGGTCATCGGCGGCGACGATCTGGCCGCCAAGGCCATCGACACGGTCGCGGGTTTGCAAAACGCGATTCCCAATCTGCAGGTCGAGCCCGCCTTCGGCAGCGGGCTGCCGCAATATCGAATCCGCGGCGTCGGATATCTCGACTACACCTCGAACAACGCCTCTCCGGTCGGCGTCAGCATCGACGACGTCTCTCTGGCCCTGCCCATCCAGGGGGCCGGGCAGCTGTTCGACATCAGCCGCGTCGAGGTGCTGCGCGGTCCGCAGGGAACGCTTTATGGCCGCAATACCACGGGTGGTGAGATCAACTTCATCACCAATCGACCGACCGCGGAAACGCACGCCGGTGTGACCGCGGAGTACGGCTCATATAATGAGTTTCGTGCCGAAGCCTTTTTGTCCGGCACCTTGCTGCCCACCTTGACCGGCCGGCTGTCTGTCGTGACCGAACAAGGCGGCGCATGGCAGCATGACCGGATCAGCGGCGCGAGTCTCGGCAACCGGGATGCGTCGGGTTTGCGCGCGCAGCTGCAGTTTGATCCCAACGAGGCTGTGAGCCTGCGTCTCGCGGGTCACTTTGCGCAGGACAAATCAGACGAAGTCGGTTTGCATCTCATCGCCCCGTACACGCCTTACAACGCGGGCACGGGCGGCCCGGTGATCCCAAGCGACACGTCGAGGTATGTCACGGGCTGGCGGCTATCACCCGTGTTTGCCAATGCCGTGGGCATTGCAACGGATTCCAAACCCGGCCTGGACAATTACAACAATGGCGTCGATCTCACCGCCGACGTCGACTTCGGTGGTGCGAAGCTCGTCAGTGTCACGGCATACAACAAGATGATCCGCCGCGAGTATGGTGACTGGGACGCGACGCAGTACGAAGACTCGGACGAGTATTTTCGCAGCAATCTGAACGTCTTTTCGCAGGAGCTGCGCATTGCGTCCACCGGTGACGGGCCGTTTGGCTGGGTGGGCGGCGTGTTCTACTCCAACCAGAACCTGGACGAGAAGTTCTACTCGGACTTTTCCACTGGCAACATCGGCCTGCCGCCCGGTCCGCAGATCGTGCTGACGAACTATGAACAGAAGGCAAATTCTTTCGGCGAGTTCGCTCAGTTTTCCTACCGCTACAGCAATCAGTTCAGAGCCGTGGTGGGTGCGCGCGAGGATCACGAAACGCGTGAATTGAAAAATCTCAACACGGGCGTGCTCGTTGGCACGCCGATACCTTCGTTCACCGGCACGGATGGGCTTGGCAACAGCATCACGTCGAACCTGCCCTCCGGCAAGGCCGAGCTCGATTACACACCGGTGGCGACGACGCTGATTTATGCCAGCGTCAGTCGCGGCGTGAAGTCCGGCGGCTTCACGGCGCACAACACTGTTGACGCGTCAGCCACTGAACCGTTCTTGCCCGAGCGGCTGACAGCCTACGAAGTGGGCACCAAGGCCGACATCGCCAGGAATCTGCGTGTGAATGCGGCAGCGTTTTACTACCGCTATCGCGACGAGCAGGTGCTCGGTAAGACTCTGACGCTTGCGAACCCTGCGGACCCGACCTCGGGCACTTACGTGGGCCGCTTCGTGAATGCGAATTCGCGCATCGCGGGCGGCGAGCTCGAGGTGCAATGGCAGCCGGTCAGCGGTTTGAACGTGGCGCAGTACGCCGGCTATACGGTGGGCTACTTCACCGGTTCGATTTTCAACAGCGATATACCGCCTGTGAATTACAATGGCCGGCCTTTGAGCGTGCCTAAATGGAGTTATGGCGGTGACTTAAGCTATAGCCTCGATGTCGGACACTTGAAGGTGACCGCCGAATCGAACTATAGTTTTCACGATACGTACAGTCAGTTCTATCTGCTCGGCAGCAACGATTTCACCATACCGCGCTACTGGCTCGCCAACGCGAATCTGTCTTTATCGCCGGCGTCCGGCGCGCCGTGGATCGTCACGCTCTGGGGCCGCAACGTGTTCAATCGCAGTTACGATGTCACCCGCAATTTCTTTCTGTCTGGCACCGAGATCGCGCAGGCAGGCGAACCGGCGACCTTCGGTATTCGCGTGAGTTACAAGTACTGACGATGCTCCGCGTGCTCGGCATCGTTCTCGTCATTCTCGCGGTGGGCGTTGCCATCCTATGGGCGTGGCTGCGCGGGCCCGACATTCCCTACGCGACGCTCGAGGCGAAGTACGCGAATGGCGATTCGCACTTCGTCGACGTGGCGGGCGACCACGTGCATTACCGCGACGAGGGCAACGCTGCAGGACCGGTTCTGTTGCTCCTGCATGGCTTTGGCGATTCGCATACCAGCTGGGAGGGTTGGGTGCGTGAGCTCAAGCCCGACTACCGGCTCATCTCGTTGGACTTTCCGGGCCATGGGCTGACCCGCGCGCCCGATACGACGCCGTTGACGGGTACGGGCCTTGCCGACTTCGTGGCGAGGTTCGCCGCCGCCTTGCAGTTGCCACCCTTCGCAGTGGCCGGCAATTCGATGGGCGGCGGGGTTGCCTGGCAGCTAGCGCTGCGTCACCCCGAGCTCGTGTCGGCGTTGATCCTGGTCGATGCGGCAGGCTTTGCGAATGCCGCGCCGTCCGGCCCGCTGCCGCTGGCATTCAAGATTTTGCAATACCCCATCGGTCGCGCGATCTTGCGCAACATCGATAATCGTCCGCTGATCAATGCAGGCCTGAAGACCGATGTGTACGACAAGTCGCTGATTACACCGACGCTCGTCGACCGCTGGGCGGCGTTCCAGCGTGCGCCGGGCCATCGCACCATCCTGATGAGCCTCAATCCCGCAGCGCTCGGCGGCGCGGATGCGGCATCACTTGGCCGCATCAAGGTACCGACGCTCATTCTCTGGGGTGCAAGCGATCCATTGCTCGAGCCTGCCAGCGCCGGCAAGTTCGCCGCCGCGATACCGCAGGCAAAAGTGATTACCTATCCGCAAGTGGGGCATTTGCCGCAAATCGAAATTCCGGCGCGCTCTGCAACCGACGTAGCCCGATTCCTCGCGGTATCATTGGCCGATGCGAAGCGACTGTCTGGGCAATGAGGTCGGTGTAGGCAGCGAAGCGATCCGCGCAGCCATCGATGATTTTGTCGCAGGCTTTCTGGCCTACGAGACCCGTGCCGAGCGAATCGTGCAAGCGGCGGCGGCCGAGCCTGACTGCACGCTGGCCAACGCCTATGCAGGCATGGTGTGGATGTTTCTCGAGGCGCCCGGGGCGGCCGACCACGCCGGCCCGTACCTGCGCGCTGCTGAGGCGGGCAGTCGGCACGCGACACGGCGCGAACTCCTCAACGTCACCCTGCTGCGCGCGTGGGTAGACGACGATCTCGCCACCACACTCAAACTTTGCGATCAGATCACCGATGAGTTTCCACGCGATCTCGTCGTGCTCAAGCTACAGCAGTACCTCGAGTTCAACCGGGGCAACGCGCCGGCCATGCTACGGGCCGCTTCCAAGGTCGCCGCGCAGAACGCGGACGTGCCCTATATGCACGGTATGGCGGCCTTCGCCCTCGAGCAATGTCATCTGCTCGATGAAGCCGAAGCCGAAGCGCAGGTGGCATTATCCATGCGTCGCAAGGAACCCTGGGCACAACACGCACTCGCACATGTCTACCTGACGCGCGGCGGCATCGATGCAGGCACGGTCTTTCTCGAAGGCTTGCAGGACACATGGACCGGTCTCAACTCCTTCATGCTGACGCATTTGTGGTGGCATCTCGCCCTGTTCTATATCAGTCAGGGTCGGGCTGACGAGGCGCTGCGTGCGTATGACGATCACTGCTGGGGCGTTGCCAAAAACTATTCGCAGGACCAGGTGGGCGCCGTGTCTCTGCTCTCCCGCCTCGAACTCGCCGGCATCGACGTGGGCGAGCGCTGGCGCGACCTCGGTGAGCATTTGCGCGCACGCGTCGCGGATACGGTGCAGCCGTTTCTGACACTGCAGTACGTCTATGGTCTGGCGCGTGCCGGGCTGCCGGAAGGCGCGCAGTTGCTCGAGCGCGTGCGGGCCTTCGCGGCAAGCGCACCAGCGTTTTCGCGCGCCGTCTGGCAGGAAGTGGTACTGCCGGGGTGCATGGGACTGTACGCGCATGCGCACGGCGATGCCGAGTCGGCCTGGCATGAACTGAGCGCAGCGGTGCCGCGCATGCTCGAAGCCGGCGGCAGCCATGCGCAGCGCGATTTGTTCGAGCAGGTGCTGCTCGATGCCGCAATCAAGACCGGCCGGTTGACCACCGCGCAGCAGGTCTTGGAACTGCGCCGTGTGACCGATCCCGACGGCGTGCCCTTGAACCGAGCGCTCGCGGCCGTGTACCTCGATCTCGGCCTCACTGCGCTCGCCGGGCAGGCGCGCGCCCGCGCCGGCGCCACCGTTGCGCGGCATACGCGTCGCCGGGATCGCGCCGCGGTGGCGCCTTCGTGAGCAGCGATCCACTCGAGCGGCTGTTTTACCGCATCGACGCGCGGCGCGAGGATCTGATCGAACTGACGCGCGAGTTGATCCGCTTCCCGACCGTGAATCCGCCCGGTGCGGGCTACCAGCCATGCGCTGAATTCATCGGCCGCCGGCTGGCGGCCCGTGGTTTCGAGGTGAGCTATGTGCGTGGCGAGGGTACGCCCGGCGATGACGACCGGCATCCGCGCATCAATGTCATCGCACGCCGTGCCGGCGCGGCGCCGGGACCGTGCGTGCATTTCAACAGCCACATCGATGTCGTCCAGGCGGGCGCAGGCTGGAGCCTCGATCCCTTCGCCGGTACGTTGCGTGACGGCAAGGTCTTCGGCCGCGGCGCCTGCGACATGAAGGGCGGTCTCGCGGCCTCCATCATCGCGCTCGAGGCATTGAGCGACGCGGGCGAAACATTGCCGGGTGCGCTGGAGCTGTCGGGTACGGTCGATGAGGAGTCGGGCGGCTACGGCGGCGTGCACTACCTGGCCGAGCGCGGCTGGTTTTCGCCGCCGCGCGTCGATCATGTCATCATCCCGGAGCCACTCAACGTGGATCGCGTGTGCATCGGGCATCGTGGCGTCTGGTGGGCGGAGATCGAAACGCACGGCCGACAAGCACATGGGTCCATGCCATTCCTGGGAGAATGCGCCATTCGCCATATGCAGGCGGTGGTGGCACGCTTCGAACGTGATCTGTATCCGCGGCTCGCGCAGCGTCGCACCGATATGCCGGTGGTGCCGAGCGGTGCGCGCCAGTCGACGCTCAATCTCAACAGCGTGCACGGCGGCCAGCTTGAGAGCCGCGGTTTTCCGGCACCGGTGGTGGCTGATTCCTGTCGCATGATCATCGACCGGCGTCTGCTCATCGAAGAGGCCGTCGACAGTGCCAAGGGCGAAGTGCGCGCCATTCTGGAACAACTGGTCATCGAGCGGCCGGGCTTTCGTTACAGCCTGCGCGATATTTTCGACGTGCGACCGACCATGGCTGACCGCAACGGACCGGTGGCGACCGCAACGGCGGCCGCCGTGAAGCGCGTCGTCGGCCGCGACCCTGAGTTCATCTGCTCGCCCGGGACTTACGATCAAAAGCACATCGACCGCGTCGGCAAGCTGCGCGACTGCATCGCTTATGGGCCGGGCATCCTCGATCTTGCGCATCAGCCGGACGAGTATGTGGTCGTCGATGACATGGTGGCCGCCGCCAAGGTGATGGCAATGGCGGCGCGCGCGCTGCTGCTGCGCAGCGCATGAAACTGTTTTGGTTCGTGCTGCTGCTGGCATTTGCCGCGGGCAGCCATGCCGTGCAACGCGTCAGCATCGCGACGCAACTCGAACCGCCGCTGCTCGATCCCACCGGCCCGAACCCGGCTGCGGCGATCTCCGAAGTGTTGTACGGCAATCTGTACGAGGGCCTCGTTACATTCGCACCCGACGCCGCGGTGGTGCCGAAGCTGGCCGAGTCATGGGAGATCAGCGCCGACGGTCTCGCCTATGTGTTTCATCTGCGACGTGGCGTGCGGTACCACGACGGCACGCGCTTCGATGCGGCCGTCGTGAAATACAATCTGGATCGCGCGCGCGCCCCTGAGTCCGTTAATCCGCAACGCGCAGGTCTGCAGTCGATACGGTCCGTCGAGGTAATCGATCCGGCCACGGTGCGCATCGTGCTCGAGCGGCGTGCCGGCAGCTTGTTGCAAACCCTGGCGCTTGGCTCGCTGATCATGGTGGCGCCGCAGTCGGCCGCGACTGATGCCGTCAATCCCATCGGTACGGGGCCTTTCCGCTTTGGCACGTGGCGTCGCGGCGACTCCATCACGTTGCTGCGCAGTCCGGATTACTGGGGCAGCCCGGCCCGGCTCGATGAAGTCACCTTCAAATTCATCACCGACCCCAATGCCGCGTATGCGGCGCTGATGGCGGGTGACGTCGATGCCTATCCTGCTTATCCCGCGCCCGAAAGTTTTGCGCAATTTCAGGCCGACCCGCGCTTCGTCACCAGCGTGGGCTCGAGCGAAATGGAAACGATTCTTTCCATGAACGAGCGCCATGCACCGTTCGACGATGTGCGGGTGCGGCGGGCGATCTCGTATGCGCTCGATCGGCACGCCATCATCGATGGCGCGATGTTCGGCTATGGCGAGCCCATCGGCAGTCATTTTCCGCCGCACAATCCCGCCTATGTCGACCTCACGGGCGAGTATCCGCACGACATCGCCCGCGCCAAAGCATTGCTCGCAGCGGCCGGCCATCCGCACGGCCTCGACGTCACTTTGAAACTTCCGCCGCCAACCTATGCTCGCCGCAGCGGCGAGATCATTGCTGCACAACTTCGCGAGGTGGGGGTCCGCGTGACGCTCGAGAACCTCGAATGGGCGCAGTGGTTGGATCAGGTATACACCCGCCATGACTTCGACCTGAGCATCATCGGCCACGTCGAGCCGTTCGATTACGATATCTATGCCCGCGACGATTATTACTTCGGCTATTCGAGCGCCGCGTTCAAGGCGTTGCTCGCGGCGCTCGAAGACAGCATCGACCCTGACCGCCGCCGCGCGCTTCTGCAGGACATGCAGCGACAGCTCGCCGACGATGCAGTGAACGGCTTTTTGTTTGAATATCCGCGCCTGACGGTGCGCAGCCGGCATGTCCTCGATCTTGGCCTCGACAATCCGCTCGCCACGGTGGATCTTACGCAGGCGCATCTCGACATGGGCACGGCAGGCGCGACGCGTGCAGCGCCGGCCGCCGCTGCCAGCATGGCCTGGCTCGCGGTTGCGGCGGCTGTTTTCTCCATCGCGCTGCTGGGGTTTGCGACGTTGCGCTTCGGCAGCGCGTTCGTGGTCGGCCGGGTTGGGGTGTTGGCCGTGACCTTAATAGTGGCGACCGCCATCGTCTTTGTCGTGGTACAGGTGGTGCCGGGTGATCCGGTGCGGTACATGCTGGGGCTGCAGGCTGACGCGCAGTCGGTGGCGACGCTGCGGCGACAGCTCGGGCTCGATCAACCCGCCTGGAGCCGATACGCGAGCTGGGTCGGCGGTCTGTTACACGGTGATCTGGGCTTGAGCTATACCTATCGCATCCCGGTGCGCACGCTGGTGCTCGAGCGCTTGCAGGTATCGATACCGCTCGCGCTGTATGCGTTGCTGCTCACCGTGCTCACGGCGCTGCCGCTCGGCATGCTGGCTGCCGCACGCCGCGGCCGCGGCAGTGACGCCATGATCGGCGCCGCGACGCAGATCGGCCTGGCATTGCCGAACTTCTGGCTCGGCATGCTGCTCGCGCTGATTTTCGCCGTGCAGCTGCACTGGCTGTCGGCGGGCGGCTTTCCGGGCTGGCAAGCCGGGTTCGGTGCGGCCTTGCAGGCATTGACGCTGCCCGCCATTGCGCTCGCCATGCCGCAGGCGGCCATCCTGACACGCGTGTTACGCGCTGCGCTGCTCGCAACCTTGAATGAAGACTACGTCCGCAGTGCGCGCGCCAAGGGGGCGAGCCCGGCACGGGTGCTGTGGCGCCATGCATTGCCGAACGCGACCTTGCCGGTGCTCACTATCGTGGGTCTGCAGTTCTCCTTCTTGCTGGCAGGCGGCGTCATCATCGAGAACGTGTTCTTTCTGCCGGGCCTTGGCCGCCTGGTGCTGCAGGCGATCACGCAGCGCGATCTTTTGGTGGTGCAAAGCGTGGTGATGCTGCTGGTGCTGGCGGTCGTGCTGGTGACGTTCATCGTCGACCTGTCATATGCGCTCATCGATCCGCGGCTGCGCAGCCGGGCCGCTGCTTGAGCAAACCCGGCAGCCGTCAGTTGTTCATCGGTGCGCTGATTACTGCTGCGTTCGTGGTCATGAGCTTGCTGGCGCTGACGTGGACACCGTACGACCCCGAAGCCATTGCCATCGGCGACAAGCTGCAGTGGCCGAACGCGCACCACTGGTTCGGCACGGATCAACTCGGCCGCGACGTGCTCTCGCTGATCATGGCGGGCGCGCGCAACTCGGTGGGCGTCGCCCTGCTGTCGTCATGCATCGGACTCGGCGTCGGCGTGCCGCTCGGACTGTTCGCCGCCGCGCGCCGCGGCCTCATCGACGAAGTGGTGATGCGCGGCAACGATCTCATCTTTGCTTTTCCGGCCCTGCTGCTCGCCATTCTGTTCACAGCGGTGCTCGGACCCGGTGCGTTGAATGCGGTGATCGCCATCGGCATCTTCAACATCCCGGTATTCGCGCGCGTCACGCGTGGCGGCGCGCTGCCGCTCTGGACGCGCGATTACGTGCTGGCCGCCCGGCTGGCCGGCAAAGGCGGCTGGTTGATTTCGTTGCAGCACATCTTGCCCAACCTGCTCAGCTTGCTCGCGGTTCAGGCGACGATTCAGTTTTCACTCGGCGTGATTGCCGAGGCGGGACTCTCCTACGTCGGGCTGGGCGCGCAGCCGCCGGTGCCGACTTGGGGCCGCATGCTGAACGATGCCCAGACGTTGACGGCGCTCGCGCCCTACTTGGCGCTGTTCCCCGGGCTTGCGGTGCTGACGTTCGTGCTCGGCGTCAATTTGCTGGGTGAAGGTTTGCGGCGCCGTTCGGAAGTCGCATGACGGCGCTGCCGGTGCTCGACATCGAGAACCTGCAGGTCGCCTTTGGCGCGCACCGCGCGCTGGAGGGAATCTCGCTACACGTGGGGCGCGGCGAAATACTCGGGTTGGTGGGTGCGTCCGGCTCGGGTAAGTCGGTCACGGCAGCGGCCATCATGCGGCTCTTGCCCGAGAGTGCGCAGGTCAGCGGCAGCCTGCGGCTGCATGGCAAAGATCTTGCGGCGCTGTCCGGGACCGCCATGCGCCGTGTGCGTGGCCGTGACATCGGTATGATTTTTCAGGATCCGTTGAGCGCACTCAATCCGCTGCTGCAGGTCGGCGTGCAGATCGAAGAGACCTTGTATCTGCACGCGAAGCTCGCGACGGACGAACGCCGCCAGCAGGTGCGGGCCATGCTGGCGCGCGTCGGCCTGGCCGCGGATACGGACATCGAGCGGCGCTATCCATCGGAGCTATCCGGAGGACAGCGACAACGCATCGGTATTGCGATGGCGGCCATCCTGACGCCGGCACTGCTGATTGCGGATGAGCCGACGACGGCGCTCGATGTGATCACCCAGCAGCAGGTCCTGGCACTGCTCAAGCAACTGGTGCGCGAACGCGGCATGGCGCTGATCCTCGTGACCCACGACATGGCTGTCATGGCAGAGATGGCGGATCGCGTCGCCGTGATGCAAGCCGGCCGCATCGTGGAGCAGGGCACGACCACCGCACTGCTGCACCACGCAGAGCATCCATACACCCGAGCGCTGCTGGCCGCTGCCGCGCCGACGCCCGCAGCGGTGCGTAGTGAACGCGCGACCACCCCGGTCGTGCTCGAGGGCCGACATCTGACCCGCAGTTATCCAGGACGGCGCCGCTCCCTGTGGCAGCGGCAAACGGTGCGACGCGCGGTCGATGATGTGTCGCTCACTGTCCACGCGGGCGAAACCGTGGCGCTGGTGGGCGAGTCGGGCAGCGGCAAGTCCAGCCTGTTACGCATGCTGCTGGCGCTCGATCCGGCGCAGGCCGGAGAGGTGCGTTTGCTCGGCCAGCCGTTTTCAATTGAAGTTCCGGCACCGGCGCGACGCGCCATGCAGGCGGTGTTCCAGGACCCCTACGGCAGTTTCGACCCGCGTTGGACGGTGGCGCGTCTGGTGGCCGAGCCGTTTCACCTGCTGGCGCCGCTCAGCGCAGGCGAGCGTCACGACAAAGTGGTGGCTGCATTGGAGCAGGTGGGGCTGGCGGCCGCTGATGCCGAACGCTATCCGCGCGAATTTTCAGGCGGCCAGCGGCAGCGCATTGCCATCGCGCGCGCCCTGGTCACGGAGCCCAAGGTGATCGTGCTCGACGAAGCGCTGTCTGCGCTCGACGTGCTGCTGCGCGCGCAAGTGTTGGAATTGCTCGCCGCGCTGTCGCGGCGCCTCGGCCTGGCGTATCTCTTCGTGTCGCACGATCTGGGCGTGGTCGCGAACATTGCGGATCGCATCTACGTTATGCAACGCGGCCAGATCGTCGAGCAAGGTGAGACGGCGCAGGTGTTCGGCGCACCGCAGCATCCCTATACGCAAGCGTTGCTGGCGGCGACGCCGCGCCTGTGAGGGACTGACATCGAACCGTCGTTCATCCTGCTATTCGTCATCGCGACGGCCGTGGCACTCGCCACCCGGCGCGTGGGCGTGCCGTACACCGTGGCACTCGCCCTGGCCGGCGCCGCGCTCGGGGCCGCGAGCCTGTTTCCGGCGGTGCATCTCACCAAGTCGCTGCTGTTCTCGGTTTTCCTGCCGGGCCTGATCTTCGAGGCAGCGCTGCATATCGAGTGGCGTTCGCTGCGGCAGAACTGGCTGGTCATCCTGTTGTTGGCGGTGCCGGGCGTCATTGGTTCGATTGCCGTGATCGCGATCACATTGACCCCGCTGATCGCGTTTCTCGGCACTGCGCCGGGTTTCGGTTGGCGCGAAGCCGTGGTCTTCGGCGCGTTAATCTCGGCGACCGATCCGATCGCGGTGGTGAGCCTGTTTCGCGAAATGGGCGCGCCGCCGCGGCTCACCCTGCTGCTGGATGCGGAGAGCCTTCTGAACGATGGCACCGCGTTTATTTTCTACGTCATCAGCCTATCGCTGCTCGCCGGCGACCCGGTGAACATCAGTGATGTGACCGGCATGTTTTTCATCATTGCGGGCGGCGGTGTCTTGGTGGGTGCCGTGGTCGGACTGCTCGCGGCGCTGGTCATCCGTCCGATCGATGATCCCATGATCGAGATCGCGGTCACGACCATCGCTGCCTATGGCTCCTTCGTGTTTGCGGAGGAATTACACACTTCCGGCATCCTCGCGACCGTGACCGCCGGCCTGTTCTGCGGCAATCTCGCGGCGCGTTCCGGCATGTCCGAAGCCTCCCGCCGGGCAGCGCAGTCTTTTTGGGAATACGTGGCGTTTGCGCTGAACTCCATCATCTTTCTGTTGGTGGGATTCGAACTCCATTTTCAGGCCCTGGTGCAGGACTGGCTACCCATCGTGATCGCGTATGTCTCGGTGACGCTCGCGCGTGGCGTCGTGATCCTGGTCGGCTGTTACCTTGCCGGCATCGGCAAGGAAGCCATCCCGCGGCGTTGGATCCCCGTGCTGATCTGGGGCGGTCTGCGCGGCGCCTTGCCCATGGTGCTCGCGCTCACGCTGCCGCAGGAATCACCCTACCGCGCGCTGTTGTTGTCGATGACCTTCGGCGTCGCCGCGTTGTCCATCATCCTGCAGGGGTTGACCACGGGCGCATTGATCAGGCGTCTCGGACTCTGCACGAAAGAAACGGCTTGATCACCGGCCGATCTTACGCGCGCGTTCGTTAAGCTCTGCTTGCCCCTGGTGCTTGTTCAGCAGCCACGGGGTGGAGAAGGTGATGAACCATGCGCCCGCGTGACCCGCCTGGCGGATCAACGCAGTCAAATGCTTGAAGTCTTGCACCGTTGCTGTCGGACCCTTGATCAGCATGGCCGTGGACGTAAAACGTGGCTCGGTGCCGGTGGCCTCGATAAAGGGGAACAACAAATAGATCTTGCCGTTGTGCTCGACGACACGGGTCAGACCCTCATCGACGTCATCCGGATCAAAAAGCTTGCGATTCGACACGCGCGGCGGCTCCCTGTTTGGAATGTGATCCTCATCCAGTACTATAACTGCGTGAGTGCGTCCATCGTTGTACGGCAACTCGATACCGTCGACCAGCGGCAGATGCGGCAGCTGGTCGATGTGCTGATCGATTGTGTTGCCGGCGGTGCGTCGGTGAGCTTCATGCAGCCGCTGAGCATCCCAAAGGCCATGGCTTATTGGCAAGGCATAGCCGCAGGGGTGGCGCGTGCCGAGCGCGTTCTGCTGGTGGCGGAGGCCGACGGCGTCATCGTCGGCACCGTGCAGCTGGTGCTCGACATGCCCGAGAATCAGCCGCATCGTGCCGATGTCGCCAAGATGCTGGTGCATCGTCAGGCACGCAGGCGTGGTGTCGGTGCGGCCTTGCTGGACGCTGTCGAAACGGCGGCTCGCACGGCCGGCCGCGCGCTGCTGGTGCTGGATACGGCGGACGAAACCGCGGCGCGACTCTATGCGCGCGCGGGCTGGCAGCGAGTCGGCGTGGTGCCGGGGTTCGCGCTTTGGCCCGGCGGGGGCCCGTGCGACACCACCTTTTTTTATCGCGCGCTCGGCGCGTGATCACCCTTCAAGGAGAGCGAATTCCCATGTCTCGACCGCTGGTTTTCTGCGTAGCCCTCTGCGCGAGCCTCTCTTCCTTCAACGCGTCCGCCGACGCGGTGGCGCCGAAAAAACCCATCACACACGAAACGTTGTGGATGATGAAGCGCGTCAGTGGTCCGGCCGCCAGTCCTGACGGCAAGTGGGTGGTCTACTCGGTTCTCGAGCCGGACTACGACCCTGACAAGGCCGTCAGCGACCTGTGGATGGTGGCCACCGACGGCAAGTCGGGGCCGCGTCGCATAACGCACAGCAAGGCGCCAGAGGGTGATGTCACATGGTCACCCGATAGCAGCCGGATCGCGTTCTCGAGCAAGCGCGAAGGCGACGAGACGGAACAGATCTATCTGCTCGATCTGAAGGATGGCGGTGAAGCGCGCCGCCTGACCGACATCTCGACGGGGGCCGGCCATCCGAAGTGGCGGGCGGATGGCAACGCCGTGCTGTTCGAATCGCGTGTTTATCCGGGTGCGCTCGACGATGAGGCCAACAAAAAGGCGGCCAAGGAACGCAAGGACCGCAAATACAATGTGCATCGCTACGAACACTTCCCGGTGCGTTACTGGAACCAGTGGTTGGACGAGCGTCAACCGACCGTGATGGTGCAGTCGACGGAACTGGGTTCCAAGGCCAAGGACATCCTTTCGCCCACGAAACTCGCGCATGAATCAGGCTTCGCCGGTCACGAGACCGATACCGGGATGACGCTCGACGCGCTCTGGAGTCCGGATGGTCGTGAGGTGCTGTTCACCGCCACGACCGAGCGTTGGAACGCGGCCTTTGCGCACGTGGGCTATCACCTCTATCGGATGAACGCGGCCGGCGGTGCCGAGCCTGCCTCCATCACGCCGGCGTCCGGTCAGTACGCCGATGCCACCTTCAGCGCGGACGGCAAAGCGTTGTACTTCAACTACGAGGTCCAGAACACCGAGGTTTACAACCTGGCGCGACTCGAGCGCCTGGCCTGGCCGGCCGGCGGCGAGGCGACTGCCGTGACCCACGATTTCGATCGGGAAACGGAGCACTTCGCGCTGACGCCCGACGGCAAGACGCTTTACATGCTGGTGGCGGAAGCCGGCAAATCGAACTTGTACAAGGTCGCGGCCAAGGGCGGCCGGCCCACGCTCGTGCTCGAGCCGGCCAACGGCGGTTACACGGCGCTCGATATTCCGCGAAAGACCGCCAGGCCCGTGCTCATCGGCAGCTATGGCAGCGCCGTGAGTCCCGCGGACATCGTGCGCATCGACGTCGAGAAGAAGCAGCACAGCAATCTCACACAGGTCAATACAGCCGCAGCGGCATCCATCGACTGGCAGCCGCCGCAGCACTTCTGGTTCACGAGCGCGAAAGGCCGCCACATTCACAACATGATCGTGCTGCCGCCGAACTTCGACCCAAACAAGAAGTATCCGCTGTTCACGCTGATTCACGGCGGGGCTGCGAGCAACAACCCTGACCAGATTGGTCTGCGCTGGAATTACCACCTGCTGGCCGCACCCGGTTACGTGATCCTGTTGACGGACTACACCGGCTCCACCAGCTTCGGTGAGAAGTTCGCGCAGGCCATCAAACTCGATCCGCTCAAGACGCCGGGCGATGAAATCAATCAGGCCGTCGATGAAGCCTTGCAACGCTACGCTTTCATCGACCCCGCGCGTATGTGCATCGGCGGCGCAAGCTACGGCGGCCATCTCGCGAACTGGATGGAGGCCACCACCACGCGCTACAAATGCATCGTCAGTCATGCGGGCGAAGTGGATCTGCAGACACAGTGGGGCGAGAGCGACGGCAACTATGGGCGTGAGCTCAACAACGGCGGCCCGCCGTGGGAAGGCGGTCCGGTCTGGAAGGAGCAGAGTCCGATCACGTACGCCGCACGCTGGCAGACGCCGATGCTGCTCACCATCGGCGAGCGCGATTATCGTGTGCCCATCGGCAATACGTTGGAGAACTGGGCCACGCTGCAGCGGATGCACGTACCGAGTCGCCTGCTGGTATTCCCCGATGCATGGCACTGGATCCTGAAGCCCGAAGACAGCCGGCACTTCTATGAGGAAGTGCAGGGCTGGCTCGCGACCTATCTCAAAGACGACGCCGCGCAGTAGACGCCCCGCGCAATCGCGCGGGCGAGACAATCGGCGGCCGCCGAACCCGGGCGGATTTTCTTTCATAAAAAAATGATTCAGTCGCTCAAGCTTTTGCGCTTTTACATAACACTTGCGCTCTCCGCGCTCCTCTTACCGGCGCACGCCGCCGAACCGGAGGTGCCGACCGTGCCGTTATCGGCGCTGACTGAAGCCTGGGCGCGAATCGCCTTCTTCAATCCCGTGCTGAGCGAAAAGCGCGAAGAGACGACCGAGGCGCTCGCGCAAGCCATGCGCTCCT